>DASXTX010000165.1:0-29778 GCA_036505195.1 Actinomycetota bacterium | reverse complement strand
AGGCCGAACGTGACCGCCTCGTCGGCCTCGAGGGCGAGGGTCGGCTCGGCGTCGGGACCGAACCGGTAGCGGTAGGTCACGCAGCCGCCGGGGAAGACGAAGTACTTGTTCGCCGAGAAGGGGTGCAGGTCGAACTCGTCGAGGTAGACGCGGACGCCGCCCTCGCTGGTGGAGTTCGTGACGTCGACCGCCCCGCTGATCCGGCAGGAGAGGGTGAGCGAGACCTCGACCGCGTGCAGGCCGCCGCGGTCCGAGTCGAGCCAGAACCGCGCCACGGCGTCGCTCACGTCCGAGCCGCCGTACGCCCAGCCGGCCGGCAGGGCCTCGATGCAGGGGATGAGGGTGGCGCTCGGGACGGACTGTGCCATCAGGACGAACAGCTCGCCATCCTCGATCGGGCAGTCGGCCTCCGAGGCGTCGCCGGCCCGCGCGCTGCATGCCGAGAGGGCCGAGAGGACGATCGCGGCCCCGACGAGCCTGCCGATACGCGTTCGCCACCTCATGCGAACGCGTTCCAGTTGCTGACGACCAGGCCCAGCGCGAGGAAGGCCGCGAACAGCACCCCGATCGTGAGCAGCACGCGTCGTACGCTCCAGCGCTGGATCGAGACCTGCTCGCGCTCGGGGGCCATCCGGCGGAACTCGGCGAGGAGGTCGCGGCCGTCCTGCTTGAGGTTATTGCGGAGCTGGGTCGGGCTGGCGACGCCGCGCGCCGCGGCGAACGCCTCGGCGATCTCGTCCTCGGAGAAGTAGGTGAGCGCGTGCGCGTAGACGCGCTCGGCGTCGCTGCGCAGGGCGAGGACGAGCATCATGTTGGCGAGGTCGACCGCCTGCCGCCACGGCGAAGGCCGGACCTGGACGAAGAACACGTCGATCACCTTCAGCTCGCCGTCGCGCACCATGAGGTTCGCCGGCTTGACGTCGCGGTGCGCGAGTCCCTCGTCCCACATCTTCCGCACCAGGCCGAGCCCCTGGTCGATCACGCCGTCGTCGATGTCGGCGTCGCCGATCTCGACCGCGCCCTCGAAGAACTCCATCACGATCATGTACTCGCGCTCGGGGGTGATCTCGACGATCCCGTACGGCCGGGGCACGGGGATACCGAGATCGTGCAGCAGGCGGAGCGTGTAGTCCTCGTACTCCACGAACCGGCGCACGGACTGGAACGGCTTCTCGTCCTCCAGCGCCCCGTACAGGATCGTGCGGCCGAGCTTGTACCAGCGGTCGGCCCGCACGTGGCTCTTCGCGTACAGCTTGGCGAAGACGTAGCGCTCGGGCTCGTCATCGGTCGCCTCGATCTTGATCCGCAGCGGCGTCGAGCCGCCGGACGCCTCCAGGCCGACCGGCTTGACGTCCAGGACCGACAGCCCGAGCTGATCGCGGATCGCCGTGACGATCGCCTCGCCACGCCGGCCGCCGACGTCCAGGTGCGCCGCCTTCCCGCGTTGGTAGGACACGGGGAACAGATCGTTGGGCGCGAACAGGCGGAAGCTCGCGACGCCGACCGCCACGCCGAACACGGCCCCCATCACGACATCCGTTGCGTGGTCCACGCCGAGGTACACCCGGGCGAGGCCCAGGATCACGAGGACGATCCCGATCACCCACTTCGCGATCGAACGAGGCTTGCCCGCCACGATCAGCGCGTACGTGGCGCCGACGGCCGACACCGCGACGCTGGCCATCGGCCGCGACGGCATCGAGTACCCCTGCCACCCCGTGAGGATCGGGATGCCCAGTGGCCGCGGTCGCGCGATGATCGACGAGGCGTTGTAGGCCACGATCTCGGTGACGATGAGGGCGCCGAGGAACACGAACAGGTGACGCCATCGACGGAACACGACCAGCAGGAGGATCACGCTCCACCTGATCACGCGGATCGTCCAACTGGACGTCAGGCCGTTGATGACGAGCATCACGCGGGTGAGCCCGGGGGTCCGTAGATCCGTCACCCACAGCTGCCGCGTGTGGTCCCAGCGCTCGAAGACGCTCTCGAGCGACGGGAACACGAGGAACGCGGTGATCACGAGGACGAAGTACAGGACCAGGAGCAGGAAGAACTTCCCGGAGCGGCCGAGCTCGTGAGGGAGGGCGGGCGGCTCGCCCGATGGACGACGACGTGGTTCGGGGTGGCTGTGGTCCCTCGGCCTACCTCGCTCGATCCCTTCGGTCCTCGCGTCCATCGTCGTCCGGCGACTCTACTGCAGCCCCGGTTCGAGACCATTCGACGCGAGCCAGCGCGACGCGATCTGCTGGGGGGTCGCACCCCGCGCGACCTCCGCGTTCAGCGTTCGGAGCTCGCCGGTGGATAGCAGCGCCGAGACCGCGTTGACGGTGTCGGCCAGCGACGGCCCGAAGCGGTCGAGCACGCCGGTCCTGATGACCGGCGTGACGTTCTCGGCGGGCTGGAGGTCCAGGTCGTCCTCGAGCAGGACGAAGTCATTCAGGTCGATCGCGCCGTCGCTCGTGAACAGCAGCGCCACGTCCACCGTCCCCTCCGCCAGGGCGGAAACCGTGCGCGGACCGCCCGTGTCGAGGTTGCTGAAGACCTGCCCGAACGTGATCCCGTACGACCGCTCCAGACCGGGGATGCAGAAGGGTCGCCCGGTACATTCGGGCGGTCCACCGAAGACCAGCTCGCGGGAGACCGTCGCCAGGTCGCTGAGCGTGCGGAGGCCGTACCGCTGCGCGGTCTCCGCCGTAACCGCGAACCCGTTCTGATCCTCGGCGGGTGACGCGTCGAGCGCGGTCACGTCGAGCGTTCCCAGCCGTTCGGCGAACCGCTGGTGGTTGATCTCGTCATCCGGCGAGGTCGATCCGTCGCCCGCGAGGAACTGGAGCCCGCTGCCCGCGTACTCGGGGACGAACTCCACGAGACCCTGCAGCAGCGCGGGCATCACGAGCTCGCGCGGCCCGAGCGAGGGCTCGCGCTCGACGCGAATGCCGGCTCCCTCGATCGCCTGCGCGTAGATCTCGGCCAGCAGGACGCTCTCGGGGAAGTTGAACGACGCCACCGTGATCGCATCGTCGCCGCGAGCGTCCTCCGCGGGCGTGCTCGGCCCGACACACGCCGCCAGCGCGAGGGCGAGCGACGCGGCGAGCGCGGACGATCGGCGGGCGGCCATGAAGGCCCAAGCCTAGGCCAAGCCCGATACGCCGACGTGGGATGATGCGTCGTCCGGAGGGCGCGATGGCGACCGGAACCGAGGGCAAGGGTGGGTCCAGGCACGGATCCAAGCACGGCGGCCATCGCGACGCCGAGGATCGGACGAGCAAGCTGCCCAAGAAGGTCTACGAGAAGGAGCTCCGCCGGCTCCAGCAGGAGCTGGTCAAGATGGAGGACTGGGTCGCCGACTCGGGCGCGAGGATCGTCGTCCTGTTCGAGGGACGCGATGCCGCCGGAAAGGGCGGCACGATCAAACGCATCACCCAGTACATGAACCCCCGGGTGACCCGCATCGCCGCGCTCCCCAAGCCCACCGAGCGAGAACGCACCGAGTGGTATTTCCAGCGGTACATCGCGAACCTGCCCTCGGCCGGCGAGATCGTGCTGTTCGACCGCAGTTGGTACAACCGCGCGGGCGTCGAGAAGGTCCTGGGGTTCTGCACGCCGGACGAGCATCGACGATTCCTGCGGCAGGTCCCGATCTTCGAGCGGCTCGTGGTCGAGGACGGCATCGTCCTGCTGAAGTACTGGTTCTCGGTCTCGGACGAGGAGCAGGAGCGCCGGTTCCGATCGCGGATCGACGACCCGATGCGCCGCTGGAAACTCTCGGAGACGGACCTGCTCTCGCGCTCGCACTGGGTCGACTTCTCGCGCGCGAAGGATGAGATGTTCGTGCACACGGACATCTCGGAGGCGCCCTGGTACGTCGTGGAGGCCGACGACAAGCCGCGGGCGCGCCTGAACTGCATCGCGCATCTGCTCTCGGTGATCCCGTACGAGGAGCGTGGTGTGGACGAGATCAAGATCCCGCCGCGTCAGAGCGACGAGGGCTACGTGCGACCGCCGCGCGACACCTACACGTACGTGCCGGATCACGCACGCTCGCTCCTCGGCTAGGCCCGTTCGGACGTCCGTTACCCTCGGTGCGTGGAACGACTCCGCGGGCTCGACGCCCTGCCGGCGGACCACGATCGCACGGTCGTCACGGTCGGCTTCTTCGACGGCGTCCACCTCGGTCACCGCGCGGTCCTCGGTCGCACGGTGGAGGCCGCTCGCGAGCGGGGGCTCCCTTCGGTTGCCGTCACCTTCGATCGCCATCCGCGCGAGGTGCTCACGCCCGGCCAGGAGCCCCGCCTTCTGACGACGGTCGACCGGAAGGCCGCGCTGATCCGGGAGACCGGGGTCGACACGCTCCTGGTGCTCGAGTTCACCGCGGCGTTCAGCCGGTGGCCGGCCGAGCGGTTCGTGTCGGACGTGCTCGTCGGCGGGCTCCGCGCCGGCCACTGCGTGATGGGCGCGAACTTCACGTTCGGTCACAAGGCCGCCGGCACCGTCGAGCTGCTGATCGAGCGCGGCCCGGCCCTCGGGTTCACCGCGGAACGCGTCGAGCTCCTCGAGGTCGACGGGCGTCGGGTGTCGTCGTCCTCGATCCGCGACGCGTTGTCCCGGGGCGATCTCGAGTGGCCCCGCGTCGCGCTCGGACGGCGATTCGTCCTGGACGGCACCGTCGTGAGCGGCGCGGGCCGCGGCCAGGGTCTCGGCTTCCCAACCGCGAACCTGCGGACCGGGCCGCGCCTGCTGCTGCCCGGCCGGGGGATCTACGCGGGCCGGGCGGTCGTGGACGGCGCGGGTTACGTCGCGGCGATCAGCGTCGGGACCAACCCGACGTTCGGGACAGAACCCCTGCACGTCGAGGCGTACCTGGTGGACTTCGACGGCGACCTCGTGGGGAGCCAGATCGGGGTGGAGTTCTGGGCGTACCTGCGCGACGAGGAGCGGTTCGACACGCCCGAACAGCTTTCGGCTGCGATCGGCGAGGACGTCCGGCGGACCCGCGACCTCGTTCGGGACACGTGACAGGGTCGGCGCCATGACCCCACGCCTGCTCCCGGCTACGATCGTCTCGGACGGGCCGCCGGTCTTGGACGAGCTCGAGGGAGACCGAGGGTGCGCAGGCGGGCTGATCCCGCCCCGGCGACCCCCTGACCAGCGCAGACGGGCCGGGCGCGCCGGGTCGTCTGGTAGCCTGGTCCGGACCGATGACGCTCACCAAGACCCAGAAGTCCGAGATCATCACGGAGCACCGGCGTTCCGACGCGGACACCGGTTCGACCGAGGTGCAGATCGCCGTGCTCAGCAGGCGGATCGCCGACCTCACCCAGCACCTGAAGTCCCACGCCAAGGACCATGCGTCCCGGCGCGGCCTCCTGATGCTCGTGGGTCGTCGGCGTCGTCTCCTCGAGTACCTGCGACGAGAGGACATCGAGCGGTATCGAGAGATCGTGGCGAAGCTCGGACTTCGTCGATAGACCCGGAGGCGCCCCGGCGGGGCGCCTTCTTCGTAGGAGGGATGCGAACGGATCACTGATCGGAACCGGAGGCGGGCGTTCCCCGCGGTCGGTTCTCAGTAGCGAGCCTCCGATGACGAGGATCGGCGGTTCACCACTGACAACCGGCCCGGCCCCGACCTCCCCAGCCGCGCGGCGCGACCGCGCCGCGCATCCAGACACGAGGAGGCATCGGCCTATGGCCATCACCCTTTCCCGAGAGTTCGGGAACAGCACCCTGACGTTCGAGTCGGGCAAGCTCGCCCTGCAGGCGGGCGGCTCATGCGTCGTGACGTACGGCGAGACGCAGGTCCTCGCCACCTGCACCACCGCGCAGCCCCGCGAGGGGATCGACTTCTTCCCGCTCACCATCGACGTCGAGGAGCGCATGTACGCCGCCGGCAAGATCCCCGGCGGGTTCTTCCGTCGGGAGGGTCGCCCGTCCGAGACGGCGATCCTGACGGCGCGCCTCACCGACCGCCCCATGCGGCCGAGCTTCAAGGACGGCTACCGCGACGAGGTCCAGGTCGTGATCACCGTGCTCTCGGTGGATATGGCGCGCCAGTACGACATCCCCGGCATGAACGCCGCGAGCCTCGCGACGATGCTGTCGGGGATCCCGTTCGAGGGCCCGGTCGGCTCGGTCCGGCTCGGGCTGATCGACGGCGAGTGGGTCATCAACCCCACGTTCCAGGACCTGGAGGAGGCCACGTTCGACATCGTGGTGGCCGGCCGCCGCAACGATTCGGGGCAGGTCGACATCCTGATGATCGAGGGTGAGGCGCCCGACAACACGTGGGCGCTCCTGCAAGGGAGCGGCACGACGCCGACCGAGCAGGTCGTCGCCGAGGGCCTCGAGGCGGCCAAGCGCGCGATCGACGAGCTGATCGACATGCAGCTCGAGTTCATCGCCACGGCCGACGTCAAGCCCAGGCCGTTCGAGCCCAAGCCGCTGTACGGCCAGGACACCTGGGCGGCTGCCGAGACGTTCAAGGAGCGCCTCGAGACCGCGATCGTGCCCGACCGTTCGGAGCGCGAGGCCGGGATGGCCGAGATCAAGGACCTCCTGAAGGCGCACCTGCTCGAGACCTGGGGCGCGGAGTCCTACGCGGCGCGCCAGTCCGAGATCTCGCCCGCGTGGAAGGACCTGCAGAAGAAGGTCATGCGGGCGCGCGTGATCGAGCACGGCGTCCGCCTCGACGGCCGCGGGCCCAAGGACATCCGGCCGCTCTCGGCGGAGGTCGGGTTGATCCCGCGCGCCCACGGCTCGAGCCTGTTCAACCGGGGCGACACCCAGGCCCTGAACGTGACCACGCTCGGGATGCTCCGGATGACCCAGATGATCGACACGCTGGACCCGGAGGAGAGCAAGCGCTACATCCACCACTACAACTTCCCGCCGTTCTCCACCGGCGAGGTGGGCCGCATCGGTTCGCCACGCCGTCGCGAGATCGGCCACGGGGCGCTCGCCGAGCGGGCGCTCGTGCCGGTGGTCCCGACCGAGGAGGAGTTCCCCTACGCGCTCCGGCTCGTGTCGGACATCCTGGGCTCCAACGGGTCCACGTCGATGGCGAGCGTCTGCGCCTCGACGCTGTCGCTGATGGACGCGGGGGTCCCGATCAAGGCCCCGGTCGCGGGGATCGCGATGGGCATGATCGCGGAGGGGGACACGTTCGTGACCCTGACCGACATCCTCGGCGCCGAGGACGCGCTCGGCGACATGGACTTCAAGGTGGCGGGGACGAGCGAGTTCGTCACGGCGATCCAGCTGGACATGAAGGTCACCGGCCTGCCCGGAGAGGTGCTCGCCGGCGCGCTCGATCAGGCGAAGGAGGCACGACTCCAGATCCTCGAGGTGCTGCGCGACGCGATCCCGGAGCCGCGGACCGAGGTCAACCCGAAGGCCCCGCGGATCCTCACGATCAAGATCCCGGTGGACAAGATCGGCGAGGTGATCGGTCCCAAGGGCAAGAAGATCAACGAGATCGTGGCCCTGACCGGCGCCGACATCGACATCCAGGACGACGGGACCGTGTTCGTCGGGGCTCGCGAGGCCGGCGGAGCGGACGAGGCGGCGCGGATCATCGACGAGATCGCGAACCCGCGGCCGATCAGCGTCGGCGAGCACTTCACCGGCACCGTGGTCAACACGACCACGTTCGGTGCGTTCGTCAACCTGGTGCCGGGGCGCGACGGCCTGATCCACATCTCCAAGCTCGGCAAGGGCAAGCGGCTCGCGAACGTCGAGGACGCGGTCAAGGTCGGGGACACGATCGAGGTCGAGGTCCAGGACATCGACGATCGCGGGAAGATCTCGCTCAAGCCCGTGGGCGAGGAGTGGGCGATCCCCGAGGGGATGGAGCAGGAGGCGCAAGACCGGCCTCCGCGTCGCGATCGCGACCGCGATCGCCGGCCGCGCGACCGCGACCGACGCCCACGGGACCGCGCGCGCGAACCGCGCGACCCCGCGTAGCCGATGTCGATCGGACGCACGGAGTTCACCTCCGGCCTGCGCGTCGTCACCGAGCGGATGCCCGGCGTCCGCTCGGTGGCGCTCGGCTTCTGGGTCCTGGCCGGCTCGCGTGACGAGCCGCCGCCGATCTCGGGGTCGAGCCACTTCCTCGAGCACCTGCTGTTCAAGGGGACGAAGACCCGGAGCGCGCGCGACATCGCCGAGGCGTTCGACGCGGTCGGCGGCGAGGTGAACGCGTTCACCGCCAAGGAGTACACGGCCTTCTACGCGCGGGTGCGCGACCGGGACCTTCCGATGGCCGTCGACTTCCTCGCGGACATGCTTCAGCACTCGGTGCTGCGGGCGGCCGACCTGGACGCCGAGCGCCAGGTGATCCTCGAGGAGATCAACCAGCACGAGGACGATCCGGGCGATCTCGTGCACGACCTGTTCACCGAGACGTTGTGGCCCGGGCACCCGCTCGGACGCCCGATCCTCGGCACCAGGCAGAGCATCCAGGCCGCCCGCCGCGACCAGGTGCGGCGCTTCTACCGCAGGCACTACGTGGCGGGCAACGTGGTCGTCGTCGCGACGGGGAACCTGCGGCACGAGGAGTTGCTCGAACTCGTGGCCGAGCACATGGAGCCGGGCGCGGTGCGCGCCGAGGGCCCGAGCGCCTGGAACCTGCGGACCGCCGGCGACGCCCCCACCCCGTCGGGACGCTCGGTGGTCAACAAGCGCAAGACCGAGCAGGCCCACATCTGCGTCGGGACCAGCGGTCTGTCGCGGACCGACCCGGACCGGTTCGCGTTCGGGGTCGTCAATAACGCGCTCGGCGGCGGGATGAGCTCCCGGTTGTTCCAGGAGGTCCGGGAGAAGCGCGGGCTCGCGTACAGCGTGTATTCGTACCATGCGATGTACGCGGAGGCGGGCGTGTTCTGCGCCTACGCGGGCACCACGCCCGGGCGCGCGAAGGAGGTGCTCGCGATCATGCGTGCCCAGCTCGAGGACGTGGCCAACAAGGGCCTCGGCCCCGACGAGTTCGAGCGCGCCAAGGGCCACATGAAGGGGTCGCTCGTGTTGTCGCTCGAGGACCCCGGCGGGCGCATGTCGCGGCTGGGCAAGTCGGAGATCGGGCACGGCGAGACCCTGACCGTGAACCAGCTCCTGGGTCGCATCGACGCCGTGACGCCGGAGGACGCGGCGCGCGCCGCCGAACGGGTACTCTCGCAACCGATGACGGTCACCGTCCTCGGTCCCTTCTCGAGCAAGGACGCGATCGCGTGATCCGCATCGGCGTGATCGGTGCCTGCGGCCGGATGGGGCTGATGGTCTGCCGGGCCCTGGCGGACTCGGATGACTTCGCGCTCGTCGCCGCGATCGATCGTTCGAAGGTCGGACAGAAGATCGGGCAGATGATCGGACACCCCGAGATCGATGCGCCGGTCTCCGACGAGCTCGATCGGCTGCTCGAGGCCAACGCCGAGGTCGCCATCGACTTCACGCACCCCGACGTCGCGATGGACGACATCCGTTGGTGCATCTCGCACGCGGTGCACGCGGTCGTCGGTACGACCGGGATCTCGCTCGAGAACCTGCAGGAGATCGACAAGCTGCTCTCGGACGAGGGTCACGAATCGAACGTGATCGTCGCGGCGAACTTCGCGCTCGGCTCCGTGCTGATGCAGCGCTTCGCCGCACAGGCGGTCCGCTACCTGCCGGCCGTCGAGATCATCGAGCTCCACCACGACCAGAAGGCGGACGCCCCCTCGGGGACCGCGGTCGCCACCGTGCGCCGGATCCAGGAGGAGCGGGACGGGTCGTGGCGCGGCCCGCTCGCCGAATCGCTCGAAGGGGTACGCGGGGGCGACGTCGAGGGGATCCGCGTGCACTCCGTTCGGCTGCCCGGGCTGGTGGCGCACCAGGAGGTCATCTTCGGCGGGCAGGGACAGACGCTCACGATCCGGCACGACTCGACCGATCGGTCCTCGTTCATGCCGGGGGTGCTGATGGCCGCCCGGGCCGTGATGATTCGGCCGGGGCTCACGATCGGGCTCGAGCCGCTGCTCGACCTCCCGCCGCTGCCGTAGCCCGGTGCGACGGGTCGCGTGCGTCTTCGCACATCCCGACGACGAAACCTTCGGCGTGGGCGGCAGCCTCGCGCTCCACGCGCAGGACGAGGTCGAGCTCACCGTGATCCTGGCGACGAGCGGCGAGGCCGGTCGCATCGCCGACGCGTCGCTCGCGACGCGGGAGACCCTCGCGAGCGTCCGCGAGGCCGAGGACCTCGCCTCGTGGCGCGCCCTCAGGCTCGACCCGGAGGTGCGGTTCCTCCGGCATCCGGACGGCGGCCTGAACGCGACCCCGCGAGGCGAGCTCGTGGCAGAGGTGCGAGGCGTGCTCGAGGATGTCGCCCCGGAGGTCGTCATCACGTTCGGTCCCGACGGCATCACGGGTCACGACGACCACGTGGCGATCGGCGCGATCGCGACCGAGGCGTTCGGCGCCCTGCGGACGTCCTCGGGCGGGGCGGCGTTCTCGAGGCTGCTGCACAACGCGATCGCGCAGAGCACGCTCGACCGCCTGAACGAGCTCCTGCGTGGGCGGCGGCTCGAACCCATGGACCCGGCCCAGCCGTTCATGCCGCGGGGCGTTCCCGACGTGGCGATCGGAGCCCGCGTCGACGCCTCGAGTGTCTACGAACGCAAGCTCGAGGCGATCCGGTGCCACAAGACGCAGGACGAGCTCGAGGACGTTCCGTTCGACCTGTGGCCGGAGATGCTGTCGATCGAGTCGTTCGTGGTGGCCTGGCCCGAGCGACGACCGCGCGACCCCGTGCTCCGCGACCTCTTCGAAGGCCTGCCCGCCGCGTAAGCTCGCCCGATGGACGTCGAGATCCGGACGATCTCCGCGGGCGAGCTCGATGCCTTCTTCCGGGCGACCGAGGCGGCGTCCAGCTCGGCGGCGAGCGACGACGATCTCGAGCGCGAACGCACGATGGCCGAGCCCGACCGGTGCTTGGCGGCCTTCGACGGCCCCGAGATCGTGGGGACGGCCGGCGCCTACACGATGCCGATGACGGTCCCGGGCGGCCAGACCGAGGTCGGCTTCGTGACCGCCGTCGGCGTCCGTCCGACCCATCGGCGTCGCGGGATCAACACCGAGCTCATGCGGCGTCAGCTCGGTGACGCGCGCCGCCGGGGTGAGGTCGCCTCGGTCCTGTTCGCGTCCGAGGGCGGGATCTACGGCAGGTTCGGCTACGGGCTGGCGACGTTCGGGCTCTCGTTCCGGGTCGAGACGGCGCGCTCCGCGTTCGTCCGAGGCTACGCGCCGGCCGGCGAGATCCGCGCGGTCGAGCGCGCGGACGCCGTGGAGGAGATCCTCTCGATCAACGCGGCGAACCGGCTCCTCCGGCCGGGGATGGTTCGGCTCGACCGGCGACGCCTCGAGTACGACCTCCGGCACGAGCACGGCGACGACAAGACGATCCCGTCGTTCTTCGTCCTCCACGTGGGAAACGAGGGGACCGACGGGTACGCCGTCTACAAGGTGAGGCAGGACTGGCCGCACGGGTTCTCGCGGTCGCTGCTCTCCGTGCGGCACCTCGATGCGACGACGCCCGCGGCGTACGCGGATCTGTGGAGGTACGTCTTGGACGTCGATCTCATCGAGACGGTCCAGGCATGGAATCGTCCCGTCGACGAGCCGCTCCTGTTCCTGCTGCAAGACCCCAGACGGATCCGGCCGACGATCGCCGACAACCTGTGGGTGCGGCTCGTCGACGTGTCGGCCGCGCTCGGGGCAAGGAGCTACTCGAGCGACGGTCGTCTCTGCCTCGAGATCGCGGACCCGTTTTGCCCGTGGAACGAGGGCAGGTACGCGCTCGAGGTCTCGGGCGGGCACGCGACCGTCGCGGTCGGCGTGCAGGAGCCCGTCGACCTCGCCTGCACGGTGAGCGATCTCGGCGCCGCCTACCTCGGAGGACCGTCGTTCCGGCAGCTGTACGGCGCGGGTCGCGTCGTCGAACGCCGCGACGGTGCGGTCTGGACGGCCGACGCGATGTTCGGGTGGCGGCCGGCGCCCTGGTCTCCGTACGACTACTGATCACGCTCAGCCGGCGATCCCGCGGACGATCAGCCACGCGCCGAGCGCGCCCATCGCGAGCGCGAGGACGTCCCCGAGGATCCGAAGGAAGCGTTCGCTCACACGGTGCGCCCCGGCGCCGAGCAGCACCATCGCGGAGTCCATCAGCGAGACGCCGAGGAGCAGCGCGACGACCGTGACGATGGCGAGACCGCGCCCGCCCTCGTCGACGGCGCTCGCGACCACGGCGGTGCCCGTGGTCGCGAGGAACACGTAGACCCCGGGGTTCAGCAGGACCGCGACGATCCCCCGAACGCCGGGATGCAGCCCCCCGCCCGGGTCGTCGACCGTCTGCGGGCGACGGCCCTCGCGGATCGCATCCACCGCAAGGAACACCAGGAACCCGCCGCCGATCACCTTGACGACGCGCAGGAACGTCTCGCCCGGCTCGAGCGAGGACAGCCCCGCCGCGAGCAGCAGCATCAGCAGGCCGAAGGTCGCGTTCGCGCCGGCCATGGCCCGCAGGCCCCGTCCGGCGCCGCCGCGCGACGCCTCGGAGAAGAGCAGGAGCTGCACGGGTCCGGGCGACGCACCCAGGGCGACGCCGAGACCGAACGCCGCGAGCGGGATCGAGAGGTTCATGGCCCCGTCAGCGGAGCCGAAGCTCGCCGACCTCGACGGGGTCGTCGTCACCGACCTTGGAGAGCAGGACCCCCTCGCACTCGGCGAGCGGCTCGATGTCGGCCGCGGTGAGCCCCAGGACCGCGCGCTCGATCAGCGGCGTGTGCGAGATCGCGAGCCCGCGCTCGCCCTCCGGGACCGCGTCGAGGAGCGCCGCGACGACGCCGGCCATCGCGAGCGCCGACCCGTCATTGTCCTCCGCGGCCAGACCCGGAACCACGGCGTGGGCGGGGAGCTGCTCCCCGAGACCGCGGAGGAGCCACGCGACGGTCTCGGCCGCCCGCTCGGCGGGGGAAACGAACACCACCGAGTACCCGCCCGCGAGCGTCGCGCCCACCGACTGCGCCTGCGCGCGACCCTGCTCGGACAGCCTGTCGGCCGCCGGGTCACGCTGCGCGTGACGTCGCAGTTCGAGCGTCCTCACGTGCTCTTCCTCCTTCGGCGGGTCGTGTAGCATGCCGCGACCCATGAAGCCTACCGGTCGTCTCGTCGCGCTCTTGTCCCTCGTGATCGCGCTCGGGGCCTGCACCGGAGGGGACGGCGGCGGGGAAGGGGGACCGACCGGGTCGACGGGCCCGAGCACGACCGGCGAGGTCCCGACCCCGGCCGAGTCGTTCACGGGCGCTCCCGGCACCGCGACGTACGAGTATGCGAACGAGGGTCTGCTCGTGACGGTCGACCTCGACGGGAGCGACGGGACCCTCGAGGTCGAGAACGACTCCCAGCACGATCTCGATCCTCCGGGTCTCTACGTCGAGGATGCGGTCGACGGCCACGAGATCGACGGCGAGGTCCTGGCCAGCGCCCCCGTCCCGGCCGGGGAGAGCGCGACGTTCGACGTGACGCTCGACGACATCACGGTCGACGACATCGGTCTGCTCGTCCTGCTGTTCGGCGCCGACAACTACGGCGCGTTCGTCCGGACCGCCTAGCCGAGCGGCTCGTCGGGGCGGCTGCGCGGTTCCGCCTCGCCCGCCGCAACCCGCGCCAGGACGAACAGCGCGTCGGACAGGCGGTTCAGATACCGGAACGCGTCCTCGTTGACGACGGCGTCCGACTCGCGGAGCTCGACCACGCGTCGTTCGGCGCGGCGGATCGTGGCGCGCGCGAGGTCGAGGAAGGCGGAAACGGGGTTCGCCCCGGGGACGATGAAAGCGTTCGCAAGGGGATGGGCCTCGACGAGCTCATCGATCCGCGACTCAAGCCGCGCGACCATGTCCGGCGAGACCAGTGACACACCGGGTTCGAGCTTGGCGCGCTCGTCGGGGTTGGTGGCGAGGTCGGCCCCCACCACGAACAACTCCCGCTGCAGTCTCAGGAGCTCGTCTGAGAGCGAGGGGTCGCTCGCCTGCGCCCTCGCCAGACCGAGCACGGCGACGGCCTCGTCGATCGTTCCGCAGGCCTCGGGCACGAGATCGGCCTTGGAGACCCGGCCCCCGTAGAGGAGACCCGTGGTGCCGTCGTCACCGGTCTTGGTGTAGATGCGCGGCATGCTGGCTAGGATAGCGGCGCCCTCCGCCCGAGCCGGGCGGTCGCACCGTCCGGTCCGAGCACGAGAGCTGAGCCCGAACAGGAGCCGCAGGAGATGCCGGAGGCACGAGCGACGCCCCTTCCACACCTGCGCGACGTTGCTCGGTACCCTCTGGACACCCCTGAACGACATGTGCAACATGTGGCAGATGTGGTTATCGTGCGGACCGTGCAACGCGCCGCACCGGAGTGAGGAGGCATCATGGCCGGCAGGTTCGGGGCGGTCGTCACCGCCATGGTCACACCCTTCCGCGACGATCACGGGCTCGACCTGGACGCGTCGCGCTCGCTCGCCGCACACCTGTACGAGCGCGGCTCGGACTCGCTCGTCATCGCGGGTTCGACCGGCGAATCTCCCACGCTCACCCACCGGGAGAAGCTGGACCTGTTCGAGGCGGTGATCGACGTCGCCAAGGGCAAGGGGAAGGTGCTGTGTGGGACGGGCACCTACAACACCGCCGAGACGCTCGAGCTGTCGCGCGAGGCCGAGGAGCTGGGCGCCGACGGGCTGTTGCTCGTGACGCCGTACTACAACAAGCCCCCGCAGCGAGGACTGCTCGAGCACTTCACGCAGGTCGCGAACGCCGTTTCGATCCCGGTGGTGGCGTACAACATCCCCGGGCGGACCGGGACCCGCATCGAACACGACACGCTGCTGCGGATCGCCCAGGTCCCCAACATCGTCGGCGTGAAGGACTCGACCGGCGACTTCCAGTGGATCTCGAGGTTGATCTCGGAGGTCTCACCCGACTTCGAGGTGTACAGCGGCGACGACTGGGCGACGTTCGGCTACATGTGTCTGGGCGCGGTCGGGGTCGTCTCGGTGGCCGGTCACCTCGTGGGCGGGAGGATCCGCCAGATGTGCGACCTCATCGAGGCCGGCGACATCCCGGCGGCACGCAAGATCCACGAGGAACTGACGCCGCTGTTCAACGCGCTGTTCATCACCTCCAACCCCATCCCGGTCAAGACGGCGCTCGAGATGATCGGGCTCCCCGTCGGCCCGCCGCGGCTCCCGCTCGTGCCGGCGACCTCGGAGGAGCGGGAGCGGATCCGCAAGGCCCTGGTGGATGCCGGGCTCCTCTGAACCCGTCGGGCCCGCGCGCGTCGTCTTCCTCGGAGGGGTCGGCGAGGTGGGTCGGAACATGGCCTGCGTCGAGCTCGACGGCCGGATCCTGATCGTCGACGTCGGCCTGTCCTTCCCACACGCCGAGATGCCCGGCATCGACCTCGTCCTGCCGGACTTCGAGTACGTGCGCGAACGGTTCGACGACGTCGAGGCCATCGTGCTGACGCACGGGCATCAGGACCACATCGGCGCCCTGCCGTACCTGCTGCGCGAGTTCGACGGGGACCCGCTGCCGGTGTACGGGACGGCGTTCACGCTCGCGCTGCTCGAGGGGCAGCTGGAGGAGCACCAGGTCCGCGACTGCGCCGAGTTCCGGCAGGTCACGCCGGGGGAGGCCGCGGTCGCCGGGCCGTTCTCGATGCGGTTCCTCCGGGTCACGCACTCGATCCCGGACGGGATGGCGGTGGTGATCGACACGCCCTACGGCTCCATCCTGCATACCGGCGACTTCAAGATCGACCAGACCCCGCTGGACGGGCGCGCCACCGACCTGCACGCGCTCGCCGAGGAGGCGGGAAGGGGGGTGCACCTGCTGCTCAGCGACTCGACCAACGCCGAGGAGTCCGGGTACACGGACAGCGAGCGCAGCGTGGGCCCGGTCCTGCAGGACATCATCGCCCGCGCCCCGCAGCTCGTCGTGGTCGCGTGCTTCTCGAGCCACATCCACCGGATCCAGCAGGTGGTGAACGCCGCCCGAGCCGACGAGCGCGTGGTCGCGTTCCTGGGCCGCTCGATGCTCCAGAGCGTCGAGGCGGCCCGGCTGCTCGGGATCCTGCACGTGCCCGAGGACGACGTGATCCCGATCGAGGAGGTCGAGCACCGCGACCCGTCCCGCGTGGTCGTGGTCTGCACCGGCTCACAGGGCGAGCCGTTCTCGGCCCTGAGCCTGATGGCCGCGCGCGAGCACAAATGGGTCAAGCTCAAGGAGGGCGACAGCGTCGTCCTGTCGTCGAGCCTGATCCCGGGCAACGAGCCCGCGATCCATCGCGTGATCGACGGGCTCTACCGGACCGGCGCGGACGTGTTCCATCTCCCCGCCTACCCGGTGCACGCGAGCGGCCACGCCGCCGCGGAGGAGCTCCGCCTGATGCTCTCCCTCGTGCGCCCGCGATGGTTCATCCCGATCCACGGCGAGCGACGTCACCTCGCCCATCACGCGAAGATCGCGACCGAGGTCGGCATCGCCGCCGACCACGTCCTGATCTGCGAGGACGGGGACGTGGTCGAGGTCGGGGAGAAGGTGCACGTGATCGAGCGGGCGCCGGCCGGGATGACCCTCGTCGACGGGCTCGGCATCGGCGACGTCGGCGAGGTGGTCCTGCGGGACCGGCGCAAGCTCTCGGCCGACGGGGTGGTGGTGGTCGTGGTGGCGGTCGACGGGCACCATGGGCAGGTGCTCTCGGGCCCGGACATCGTCAACCGCGGGTTCGTGTTCGACGAGACCTCGGGCGACATCCTTGAAGAGGCGCGCGAACGCGTCATGCTCTCCCTGAAGGACAGCGCCGAGGCCGAGGTGGTCGACCGTGGGGTGCTCGAGCAGAACATCCGGCGGGTCCTCGGCAAGTACTTCTACGAGGTCACGCAGCGCAAGCCCGTGATCCTGCCCGTGATCGTGGAGGTGTAGTTGGCGAGCACCACGAAGGGCCGCGGCAAAGGGAAGAGCAAGCGGCCCTCGGTCAGGAGCCACCTCCGTCCCTGGGCCCGCGACGCCCTCGGGATCGGTCTCGTCGTGCTCGCGCTCCTCGCGATCCTCGGGCTGTGGTTCGGTTCGGCCGGGCCGGTCGGGGCGGGCCTGGACTGGCTGCTGCACGCCACGTTCGGCATCGCGGCAGTCGTCTTCCCGATCCTCGCCCTGCTCTGGGGGCTGATCCTGCTCCGTGGGACGGCCGAGCAGGATCGTCTGCGGATGTTCATCGGGTTCGCGATCGCGGCCGTCGGCGTGCTCGCGCTGATCTCGCTCTGGCAGGGGAACCCACGCCCCTTCGGCGGCTACGAGCGACTGAGCGGAGCGGCCGGCGTCGTCGGCGCACTCGCCTCGTGGCCGCTCGGCAAGCTCGTGTCCGGGATCGGCGTCGCGATCGTCTGGGGCGGCGCCGTCCTGCTCGGCCTGCTGATCTTCACGGGGACCCCGCTGTCGGCGATCTGGGATCGGATCGTGGACGCGTTCTCGCGGGACGGCGACGACGAGATCGACGAGGACGAGGACGAGGAAGAAGAGGAGGAGGAGGTCGCCGAACCACGGATCGTGCACGCGGGCGACGACTTCTCGCTGGTCGAGCTCCCCGAGGACGAGGACCCGGATGAGGAGCCCGAGCCGATCGAGGTGCCCGCGCTCGTGCGGCCGACCGGAGGCGGGCCGTACGAGCTCCCGCCGCTCGAGCTGCTCCGAACCTCGCCGCCGTCTGCGTCCAGCGAACGGGACGAGGAGCACCAGAAGGCCGCGCTCGAACGCACCTTCCACACGTTCGGCGTGCCGGCCCACGTCGTGGCGGCCCACCGGGGGCCGACCGTCACCCTGTACGAGGTCGAGATCGAGGCCGGCACGAAGGTGAACAAGGTGCTCTCGCTGGCCGACGACATCGCGTACGCGCTCGCGACCCCGGACGTGCGGATCATCGCGCCGATCCCCGGTCGCTCCGCGATCGGGGTCGAGGTGCCGAACAAGGTCCGCGACTTCGTGATGCTCGGCGACATCCTGCGCTCGAAGACCGCGCTCGACGACGAGGACCCGCTGGCGGTCGCGCTCGGCAAGGACGTCCACGGGCGGGCGCAGCTCGTCAACCTCGCGGACATGCCCCACGTGCTGATCGCCGGGGCGACCGGCGCCGGCAAGTCGAGCCTCATCAACTCGTTCATCACCTCGATCCTGATGCGCGCCGACCCCGACGAGGTCAAGCTCGTGCTCGTCGATCCCAAGCGCGTCGAGCTCGTGCACTTCGCCGACCTGCCGCACCTGCTCGTCCCGGTGATCGTGCACCCCAAGCGCGCCGCGGAGGCGCTCGCCTGGGTCGTACGTGAGATGGAGCAGCGGTACGAGCTCCTCGCGATGGTGGGGGTCCGCGACATCGACGGGTACCGCGCGGGGATGGAGGAGGAGACGCTGCGGATCCCGCCGGGGCAGGAGGACCGCGTCGTCGACTTCCCCTACCTGCTGGTGGTGATCGACGAACTCGCCGACCTGATGATGGTCGCCCCGCGGGACGTCGAGGACGCCATCTGCCGGATCGCCCAGATGGCGCGAGCCGTCGGGATCCACCTGGTCGTCGCGACGCAGCGCCCCAGCGTCGACGTCGTGACCGGCCTGATCAAGGCGAACATCCCGAGCCGCATCGCGCTCATGACCTCGAGCCAGGCCGACTCGCGCGTGATCTTGGACATGAACGGCGCCGAGAAGCTGGTCGGGCACGGCGACCTGCTGTTCGCGCCGTCCTCGGCCTCCAAGCCGGCGCGCCTGCAGGCGGCATGGGTGACGGAGAAGGAGATCCAGGCGGTCGGGGACTGGGTCCGCGAACAGCGCTCGGCCGAGTACGCGATGAGCGTCGAGGGCCTGGGGAAGCCGCCGGGCGAGGGCGAGGAGCACGGCGGGCTCGGGGGCGACGACGACCTGCTGGAACAGGCGGCCGAGCTCGTGATCCGCTCGCAGCTCGGATCCACGAGCATGCTGCAGCGCAAGCTGAAGGTCGGGTTCGCGCGCGCCGGGCGGCTGATGGACCTGATGGAGGACCGCGGGATCGTCGGCCCGTCGCTCGGGTCGAAGGCGCGCGACGTGCTCGTGACGCCGGAGGAGTGGGAGGAGTCCCGCTCGGCGCGCGCCGGCTGAGGACGGGCTCGGCCCGAGCTCGACGCGCGCGTCACCAGGGATTCCACCTCAGGTGCCCGTTTTCGCGGTCGTCCGATAGGATGCCCGCGATCCGGCCGGGAGGTTCCTTGCAGCGAACGACCGTCAGCGTGGGCCCCGCGCTCCGAAAGGTGCGCGAGGGGCGCGACGTGACGTTGGAGGAGGCGGCACGCGACACGCGCGTGCGGCTCGAGTTCCTCGAGGCGATCGAGGCCGAGGACTTCCATCTGCTCCTGGGTGACGTCCACCTGCGTGGGTGCCTGAGAACCTATGCCACCTACCTCAGGCTGTCCCCCGACAAGGTCGTCGCGATGTACGAGGCCGAGGTGGGCCGGGACGACGAGGTGGTCGTGGTCCCCCCGCCCGTGAGGTCCGAGCCCGCGCTGGGCGCGCGACGCCGGCGCGACGACCATCGCCTCTGGATCCTCGTCGCGGCCACCGTGCTGGTGCTCGCGGGCGCGTTCGGCGTGCTCTCGGCCCGTCGCCCCGCACCGCCGCCGGCCAACCTGTCGGAAGGGACCGGCAGCATGACCGCCGGCGTCGACATCGGGCGCCCCATCAGCGTCGGCGTCGAGGCGCAACGCCCGGTCGAGGTCACGATCGTGGCCGACGGGGGCGAGCCTCAGCGCTTCCAGCTGCGTGCGGGCGAGGGACGCTCGTTCGACGGAGCGAGCTCGATCACCGTCCGTCTGTCCGAGGGCAACACGGCGCACGTCATCGTCAGCGGCGTCGACTACGGGTTCCCCGGCAAGACGGGCGAACCGTGGGAGGACACCTACAGCTACGAAGAGCCCTCGACACCGGGAGGCTGATCCCGCCCGTGAGGGCCGAGATCGTCGCGGTGGGGACCGAGCTGCTCATCGGGCAGATCGCCAACACGAACGCGCGGTGGATGTCGGAGCGGCTCGCCGAGCTGGGCATCGACGTTCTGCACCATCAGGTGGTCGGCGACAACGAGCGGCGCATCGTCGAGGCGATCGCCCTCGCGGCCTCCCGGGCCGACGTCGTGCTCGTGACGGGTGGGCTCGGGCCGACGCAGGATGACGTGACCCGCCCGGCGCTCGCGCAGGCGGCGGGCGCACGGCTCGTGCGGCACACCGAGATCGAGGACGCGCTCCGCGACCGGTTCCGCGTCCGCGGCCGCGACATGCCCGCGTCCAACCTCGCGCAGGCCGACGTCCCCGAGGGCGGCCGCTCCATCACGCCCGAGCGGGGGACCGCGCCCGGGCTCGTCCTCTCGATCGGCGGCGCGACCGTGTACGCGATCCCCGGCGTCCCCTCGGAGATGCGGGAGATGATGGAGGGGACGATCCTGCCCGAGCTCTCGGCGCTCGTCGGTCCCGCGTCGCTCGTCTCGCGGACGCTCCGCGTGTACGGGCTCGCCGAGTCGAGGATCTCCGAACTCCTGGACGACCTGTTCCATGCGTCGTCGAACCCGACGGTCGCCTACCTCGCCGGCGGGGGAGAGGTGCACGTCCGGCTGACCGCCAAGGGTTCGCCGGCCGAGGCGAACGCCCTGCTCGACACGCTCGAGGGACGGGTGCGCGACCGGCTGGGCGACCACGTGTACGGCTCGGGGGACGAGCCGCTCGAGGTCGTGACCGGGCGCCTGCTCGCCGAGCGAGGCCTGACGATCGCGTGTGCCGAGTCGCTGACCGGCGGCGGCCTCGGCGAACGGATCACCGCCGTGCCGGGCGCCTCCGCGTACTTCCTCGGCTCGGCCGTGACGTATTCGACGGATGCGAAGCGCTCGATCCTCGGGGTCTCGGCGGTCACGCTCGAGGGGCCCGGCCCGGTGAGTCGCGCGTGCGCGGCCGAGATGGCCTCGGGGGCCCGACGGGTGTTCGGCGCCGACCTGGCGGTCGCGCTCACGGGCGCGGCCGGTCCCGAGCGCCACGGCGGCGCGGAACCCGGGCAGGTCTGGATCGGGTTCGATGCCAAGGGGACGGCGCACCAGCACGGGTTCCGCTGGCCGTACGACCGCGAACTCGTCCGCCGGTTCTCCGAGCTCGCGGCGCTCGACCTGGTCCGCCGGCACCTGCTCGACCTCCCGCTGCCAGACTGATGGAGACGGACTGATGGAGACGGACTGATAGCGCGCGACCGCGCCTCGCGTCCGGAGGCGAAGCCGCTCCGCCTGTTCGCCGCGGTGGAGATCCCCGAGGACATCCGCAGCGCCCTGGCCGAGGCGGTGCTACCCGTCCGCGAGCGGTTCCCGAAGGCGCGATGGGTGCCGATCCAGAACCAGCACGTGACGGTGAAGTTCCTCGGTTCCACCTACCCGCGACTGGTCGAGTGGGTGACCGGATCGATCTCGACCGTTGCCGGCCGCCACGCGCCGTTCCCGACGCGAGTGGAGGGGCTCGGCGCGTTCCCGAGGGACCGGAAGGCCCGCGTCCTGTGGGCCGGACTCGACGACGGCGACCGGCGGCTCGAACGCCTGGCGGCGGCCCTCGACGAGGCCCTCGCGCGCGAGTTCGCGCCGGAGAAGCGCGGCTTCACCCCGCACCTGACGGTCGCTCGTTTCGACCCGCCGGTCGGGCTCGAGCCGCTCGAGGTCGCGTTCGCGAGCGAGCCGTTCGAGATCGACCGGATCGTGCTGTTCCGAAGCCAACTGCGCCGGCCCGCCCCCGTGTACGAGCCGCTCGGGATCTACCCGCTCGGGTCCGCGCGTGATCCGCGACCTGCTTGACCTCGAACACCTGTTCGAGTAGCGTCTACGGGGTTGCACGGTTCGAACTACAGGGGTGTAATCCGTGTCAGACCCTCGCGGTAGCGTGCGGTCCTCCCTCGACGAGGAGCTCACCGATGCGGTCGCGGGGTGGGCGAGGACCCAGCGGGTGGGTGGGACTCAGCGGGTGGGGTGGGATTCAGAAGGAGGCTTCGCGGATGGACGACCGGGACAAGATGCTCGACGTCACGCTCACGCAGATCGAGAAGCAGTTCGGCAAGGGCGCGGTGATGAAGCTCGGCGAGCACCCGATGGGCGCCGGCATCTCGGTGATCCCGACGGGCTCGCTCGCGCTCGACATCGCGCTGGGCGTGGGCGGGATCCCGCGCGGACGCGTGGTCGAGGTGTTCGGGCCCGAGGGCTCGGGCAAGACCACGGTCTGCCTCCATGTGATCGCCGAGGCGCAGCGCCACGGCGGCATCGCCGCGTTCATCGACGCCGAGCACGCGCTCGACCCGACGTACGCGCAACGGCTCGGTGTGAACATCGACGAGCTCCTGGTCTCGCAGCCGGACTCCGGCGAGCAGGCGCTCGAGATCGCCGACATGCTCGTGCGTTCGGGCGCGCTCGACGTGGTCGTGATCGACTCGGTGGCGGCACTCGTCCCTCGGGCCGAGATCGAGGGCGAGATGGGGGACACCCACGTCGGCCTGCAGGCGCGGCTGATGTCGCAGGCGATGCGCAAACTCTCGGGCACGCTCTCGCGGTTCGACACCACGGCGATCTTCATCAACCAGCTCCGCGAGAAGATCGGCGTCATGTTCGGCAACCCCGAGACGACCCCCGGGGGCCGCGCGCTGAAGTTCTACTCCTCGGTCCGGCTGGACGTGCGCAAGATCGAGAACCTGAAGGACGGGACCGACGTGGTGGGGTCGCGGACGCGCGTCAAGGTCGTGAAGAACAAGGTCGCGCCGCCGTTCCGCCAGTGCGAGTTCGACATCATGTACGGCGTCGGCATCTCCAAGGAGGGGAGCCTCCTCGACGTCGGCGTCGACATCGAGATCGTCAAGAAGAGCGGCGCGTGGTTCACGTACGAGGGCGATCAGCTGGGGCAGGGCCGCGAGAACGCGCGCCAGTTCCTGGCCGAGCACACCGACATCGCGACCGAGCTCGAACGTCGGGTGCGCGAGGCGGTCGGCCTGACGGCGTTCGGCGCCGAGGGCGACCAGACGCCGATCGAGGTCGTCCCGGATCTCGTGGTCACCGACGAGCCTGCTCCGAAGGCGGCCAAGGCCGACAAGGAGCGTGAGACGACGGGGGCACGAGCGGGTTAGGGGAAGGCCCGCCCGCCCCCGGCGTCCTCACATGGCGACCAAGCGCACCGTCAAGCAACCGCTCGACTGCCACGAGCGCGCGCTTCGGCTGCTCGCGGTCCGTCCGCGGGCGCGGCGCGAGCTCGAGGCGCGGCTGCGCCAGGCGGGGTTCGAGGCGGCCGAGGTGTCGTCGGAGCTCGACCGACTCGAGGAGGTCGGGCTGCTCGACGACGGGGCCTTCGCGCGCGAGCTCGCCGAACATCACCTGACGGTCCGCGGGAGCGGGCGGCGGGCCGTCGCGGGCGCGCTCGCGTCGAAGGGCGTGTCACGCGAGACGATCGAGCAGACCCTGGCCGGCGTGGAGGAGGACGAGAGCGTCCGCGCGCTCGAGGTCGCGACCGACCGGGCTCGGCGCCTCACGAGGCTGAGGCCCGAGGTGGCGTACGGGCGCCTGGTCTCGTTCCTGGCCCGGCGCGGCTACGACGGCGGTATCTCGCGGGAAGCCGCGAGGGCGGCCCTGGGACTCGACGACCGCCACGCGTGAGCGCCGCCGACGGCGTCGCGAGGCGTCCGCCCTTGCCTCTGCCGAGCGCACGCCGTAGGCTCTGTTCGTACGAGGTTCATCTGTTGGTCAACGTTCAACCGTGCCTGAAACCTTGAGAAACCAGACCTCACAGGGAGCACACCGGATCGGAGGGCGAGCGGGGCCGCCGGCCCCGGCATCGCTCTAGTCCGCATCCTTCGGACGCACGGCCGAACAGTGCCCGATGGGCCTCGGTTCGGCTGTTCCGTGTCTACGAACGAGGCGGTGAACCGATGGTACCGGTGGTGGTGGGCATCGTCGCCCTGGCCCTGGGCGTAGCGATCGGGTTCGTGATCCGACGAGCGGTCGCCAGGACGCAGGCCGAGAGCGCCGAGGGTAGAGCGCAGAAGGTGATCCTGGAGGCCGAGCGCGAGGCGGAGCGCCTCACGCGCGAGGCCCTGGTCGAGGCGAAGGACGAGATCGGCGCGCTCCGGCGCGAGACCGAGGAAGACGTTCGCACCCGGCGGGACGAGATCAAGCGCCAGGAGGAGCGCCTTACGGAGAAGGAGCGGACCGTCGACCGCAAGGTCGACGAGGCGGACCGGCGTTCGGAGGAGCTGGACGATCGAGACCGAAAGCTCGCGCTGGTCCGCGAGCAGCTGGAGCACTCGGCGGTCCAGCATCGCGCCGCGCTCGAGAAGATCGCGCGGCTCACGGCGTCCGAGGCGAAGGAGTCGCTCCGCGCGCAGGTGGTCGACGAGGCCAAGCGCGAAGCCATGGCCACGGTTCGGGAGATCGAGCAACGCGCGCGCGAGGAGGGTGAGGAGCGCGCCCGCAAGATCGTGACGATCGCGATCCAGCGCGTCGCCTCCGACCAGACGAGCGAGTCGACGGTCTCGGTGTTCTCGCTCCCGAGCGAGGACATGAAGGGACGCATCATCGGTCGTGAGGGCCGGAACATCCGCGCGTTCGAGGCGACGACCGGAGTAAACCTGATCATCGACGACACGCCCGAGGCGGTGGTGCTGTCGAGCTTCGACCCCGTGCGGCGCGAGACGGCGCGGCTCACGCTCGAGAAACTCGTGCAGGACGGGCGGATCCACCCCGCGCGGATCGAGGAGACGTTCGAGCGATCGCAGAAGGAGATCGACGAGCAGATCAAGCGCGCGGGTGAGGAGGCGGTCCTCGACACCGGGATCACCGACATGCACCCCGAGATGATCCGGCTGCTCGGGCGGCTGCAGTTCCGGACCTCGTACGGCCAGAACGTCCTCAAGCATCTCGTCGAGTCGGCCCACATCGCCACGGCGATCGCGTCCGAGCTCGGGATCGACCCGACGGTCCCCAAGCGCGGGGCGCTGCTGCACGACGTCGGCAAGGCGGTGACGCACGAGGTCGAGGGCTCGCACGCGATCATCGGCGCCGAGATCGCCCGGCGGATGAAGGAGTCGCCCGAGGTGGTCCACTGCATCGAGTCCCACCACGGGGAGGTCGAGCAGCGGACGATCGACGCGGTGATCGCGCAGATCGCCGACGGGATCTCGGGCGGCCGCCCGGGGGCCCGCCGCGAGAGCCTCGAGACCTACATCAAGCGCCTCGAGCGCCTCGAGGAGATCTGCACGAGCTACCCCGGCGTGGAGAAGGTCTACGCGATGCAGGCCGGCCGCGAGGTCCGCGTGATGGTCAAGCCCGAGGACATCGACGACCTCTCCGCGCAGGTGATGGCGCGTGACATCGCCAAGCAGGTCGAGGAGGAGCTGCAGTACCCCGGGCAGATCAAGATCACGGTCGTGCGCGAGACGCGTTCGATCGAGTACGCCAAGTGATGCCCGCGCGAGGGTAGCCTGATGGCCATGGCCGAGCGGCGGTATCTGCTCCGCACCTTCGGGTGCCAGATGAACGAGCACGACTCCGAGCGGATCGCCGGCCTGCTCACCGCCGACGGCTACGTGGCAACCGAGGAGGCCGTGGACGCGAACGTCGTCGTGTTCAACACGTGCGCGATCCGCGAGAACGCCGACAACCGCCTCTACGGCAACCTCGGGCACCTGCGGCCGCTCAAGCAGGCGAACCCGCGGATGCGGATCGTCGTCGCCGGGTGCCTCGCGCAGAAGGACGGCGGCACGATCCGCGAGCGCGCACCGTGGGTCGACGTGGTGGTCGGCACCCATGCCCTGCCCGGGCTGCTCGACCTGCTGCACCGCGCCGAGACCGAGGGTCCACAGCTGGACGTCCGCGAGCAGACCGAGGTCTTCCCGAGCGCCCTGCCGGCGCTCCGCGAGGTCGCGCACCACGCGTGGGTCTCGATCGCGGTGGGGTGCGACAACGCGTGCACGTTCTGCATCGTGCCGCTCGTGCGCGGACCGCAGCTCTCGCGCCCGATCGGGGACGTGCTGGCCGAGGTGCAGGGGCTCGCCCGGCGGGGGGTCGTCGAGATCACGCTGCTCGGCCAGAACGTGAACACCTACGGGCGCGACCTCACGGCGCCGGGCTCGTCTCGGCGTGCACGGTTCGCCGATCTGCTCCGAGCCGTGAACGAGGTCGACGGACTCCGCCGGATCCGGTTCACGAGCCCGCACCCGCACGACTTCACGCCGGACGTGATCGACGCGATGGCCGGGAGCGGCAAGGTCTGCGAGCACATCCACTTCCCGCTGCAATCGGGCTCGGACCGCGTGCTGAAGGCGATGCAGCGTTCGTACCGGCGCGAGCGCTACCTCGGCTGGCTCGAACGGATCCGCGCCGCGATCCCGGACATCGCGGTGAGCACGGACATCATCGTGGGGTTCCCGGGGGAGACCGAGGAGGACTTCGAGGACACGCTCGACGTCGTTCGGCGCGCGCGCTTCGACCAGGCATACACGTTCCAGTACTCGCCCCGGCCGGGGACGCGCGCCGCCGAGATGGATGGTCAGCTCGACAAGCCCGAGGTCCAGGAGCGGTTCGACAGGCTGGTCGCGCTCCAGGAGGCTATCGCGCTCGAGCGGATGCGCGAACAGGTGGGCTCGTCGGCCGAGGTGCTGATCGAGGGGCTCGGCCGCAAGGGCGGCGCGCGGGGCCGGACGCGGGGCAACCGGATCGTCCACGTCGGCGGCGAGCACGCGCCCGGCGCGTTCCTCGACGTGCGGATCGTGGGCGCCCACCCGCACCATCTCGACGGCGAGTTGGCAGGGGGTCCGGGGGGCTCAAGGAGCGAGCGCGAACGCGCGAGCGGTAGCCCCCCGGGACAGCGGGAGCCGGCCGCCGTCGGGTGATGGCGCCGCGCGACGGATCCGGCGAGGAAGCGCCGCTCCTCGCGCTCGTCGGTCCGACGGCCGCGGGCAAGACGGAGGCGGGGATCGCGGTCGCCGAGCTTCTCGACGCCGAGATCGTCTCGGTCGACTCGATGCTCGTGTACCGCGGGATGGACATCGGCACGGCCAAGCCGACCGCGGCACAACGGGCCCGGGTCCCGCATCACCTCCTCGACGTGGCCGAGCCGTCGGAGCCGTTCAGCGTCGCGCGCTACCAGGAGCTGGCGCGCGAAGCGATCGCCGGGATCCGCGGGCGGGGACGTCGCGTGCTGCTGGTGGGTGGCTCGGCCTTGTACGAGAGAGCGGTTGTGGACGACCTCGGGTTCCCCGGTACCGACGCGGGCACCCGCAAGGGTCTGGAGGCCGAGGCGGCGGCGGTCGGGGCCGCCGGCCTGCACGAGCGCCTCGCCGCGTCCGACCCCGCGGCCGCCGCGAGGATCGAGCCCGGCAACGTCCGGCGGACCGTGCGGGCGCTCGAGGTCGCCCGGCTCACCGGGCAGCCGTTCTCGAGTTTCGCCGGAGGCTGGGAGACGTACGAGGCGCATCGGGTCCGGGCCGCGGGGATCTCGATGCCGGGCCCGGTGCTCCGAACCCGGATCGAGGCCCGCGTCGCCGAGATGCTCGAGCACGGGTGGCTCGACGAGGTCCGCCGGCTCGCCGAGCGCGGGTTCGGTTCCTGGCTCACGTCGGCCCAGGCCATCGGGTACGCTGAGTTGGCCCGTCACCTCGCCGGCGAGCTCACGCTCGACGCGGCGGTCGCGGGCACGGTGAAGCGCACGAGGGCGCTCGCGCGGCGGCAGCTCGCCTTCTTCCGGCGGGACCCGAGGATCCGCTGGTTCGAGGCGGGGGAGGCCGGGGCCGAGCCGCTCGTCGAGGACGTCGTTGCGTATCTGTCGTGGCAGGCCTGGGAGACCGCGGATGGATGAGCTCCGGTTCTGGAAGTACCACGGGACGGGCAACGACTTCGTCCTGCTCGAGGACGTCGCGGGGCGGTTCGAGCTCGGCGAGGAGCTCGCGCGACGGCTGTGCGACCGGCGGTTCGGGATCGGCGCCGACGGTGTGATCCGCGTCGCACCCTCCGAGGACGCGGACTTCTTCATGGATCACCGCAACTCGGACGGCAGCCACGCCAAGATGTGCGGCAACGGGATCCGCTGCCTGGGCAAGCTCGTTTTCGACCGCGGCCTGATCGATCGCACCGACATCCGCGTCGACACGCGTTCGGGGATCAAGACGCTCGCCCTGCACGTCGAGGACCGCGCCGTCGACTCGGTGACCGTCGGGATGGGGGCGGCCCGGTTCGCGCGCGGCGCGCTGCCGATGGCCGGCGACCCGAACGAGCCGTTCGTGGGGGAACCGTTCGAGGTCGACGGGCGCAGCTACAAGGCGACCGCCCTGTCGATGGGCAACCCGCACCTGGTGCTGTTCGTCGAGGAGGACCCCGACGACGTCGACGTCCATCGGATCGGCCCGCTCGTCGAACACGACGAGCGCTTCCCCGAGCGGACGAACGTCGAATTCGTCGCCGTCCAGGGCGACGGCGTGAAGGTCCGGGTCTGGGAGCGTGGCGCCGGCGAGACGATGGCGTGCGGCACGGGTGCGTGCGCCGCGGTCGTCGCGGCGAACGAGGCGGGCCTCGTGCCCGCGAAGGCGCCCGCGAGGTTCCCGGGCGGGCTCCTCCAGATCGAGCGGCTCGAGGGCGACGAGGTCCTGCTCACGGGTCCCGCCGTCCGCGTCGCCGAGGGCGTTGTCGATCCGTCGTGGCTGGAGGCGGTCGCGGGTTGAGGGTCGCCAAGCGCGTCGAGTCGCTGCCGCCGTACCTGTTCGCCGAGCTCGACCGCAAGCTCGCCGCCAAGCGCGCCGAGGGCATCGACGTGATCTCGCTCGGCGTGGGCGACCCCGACCTTCCGACGCCCGAGCACGTCGTCGAGGCGATGCGGGAGGCGGTGCTCGACCCCTCGACGCACCGTTACCCGAGCTACTACGGCGCGCTCGAGTTCCGTCGGGCGGTGGCGGCATGGTACGGCCGCCGATTCGGCGTCGAGCTCGACCCCGAGACCGAGGTCATGGCGATGATCGGCTCGAAGGAGGGGATCGGGCACATCGCGTTCGCGTTCGTCGACCCAGGCGACGAGGCGCTGATCCCCGACCCCGGGTACCCGGTCTACGGCGTGTCGACGCGGCTCGCCGGCGGCACGCCCGTCTCGCTCCCGATGCCCGAGGACGAGGGGTTCCTCCCGGACCTCGACGCCGCGCGGGTGAGCGAGCGTACGAAGGCGATCTGGCTGAACTTCCCGAGCAACCCCACCGCCGCGGTGGCCGAGCTCCCGACGTTCGAGGCCGCGACCGCGTTCGCGCGGCAGCACGACCTCATCCTGCTGCACGACGCCGCCTACAGCGAGATCACGTTCGACGGATTCGTCGCGCCCTCGGCCCTGCAGGCATCGGGCGCGAAGGAGGTCGCGCTCGAGTTCGGCTCGGCGTCGAAGTTCTACAACATGACCGGCTGGCGGATCGGCTGGGCGGCGGGCTCGGCCGAGGCGATCCGCGCGCTCGGCGTCGTGAAGACCAACCTCGACAGCGGGCAGTTCACCGCGATCCAGCGCGCGGCGATCGCCGCGCTCGAGGGCCCGCCCGAACACCTCGACGAGCTGCGGGCGACCTACCAGCGCCGGCGCGACCTGGTGGTGGAGACCCTGAACGGGCTCGGGTGGTCGCTCAAGCCGCCGCTCGGCTCGTGCTACGTCTGGGCGCCGGTGCCCGAGGGTGACAC
>DASXTX010000164.1:0-7468 GCA_036505195.1 Actinomycetota bacterium | reverse complement strand
CCAAGAGCAGTCGCCGCCGCGACGACCAGCACGAGCGCAGAGGCGATCACGGTCACGACGATTCGCCGAGGGACATTGCTGAACGGGGTCATCGCGTCTCCCTTCACGAGGGCGAGTACGTGTCGCTCAGACGGTTCAGGGCCCGCGGAGTGTTCCGGCGCAAGGCAGATTCGATATCGGATCTTGAGGAGGATGGTGTGGAACTCATACCCTGATCGCGGAGCGATGCTGATTAGTCCCCCCAAGGGACGGAGCGTAAAGCGAAAGCGCTCCGCCGGGATGGTCCATATCCAGCACCTGGTGCGGCCTCTGCGTGTTGTAGTCAGCGATTCATGCGTCGAGCTTGTCTTCGGGTAGCCGGCGACTAAGTCGGGCAACTTGAGCTCGATAGTAGCCAACCATCCTCGCGACTGGGAGCCGGGGTTCTGGGTAACGAAGGACCGTGGGGAGGAAACCGCGGCCGGACGCGACGCCGGCGGAGCGACGCCGGTGGGGCACGGGAATGGTGCCGGGCTCGGTGGCGCGGAACAAGGGCCGAAGGGTCTCGGCTGAGCAGGTCGCGGCGCAGCGCGACAAGGCACGGCGGAAGCGAGAGGACGAGTGGCCTACGGGGAAGGCGAAGCCCGCGCGACTCGGCGAGTCGATTGAGCCGGCCGGTATGACTGCATGGGTTCGAGATGCTTGACGACGAACTCCTCGTCATGCTCAGGCTGGTGGAGGACGCGCCTGATCGGCTTTGGCGCAACCCTCCTGTGGGACGTCAAGAACGAGGACTTCGAGTGGACAACTCTCGCACACGTCGAGGGGAACGAGTTTTCGAGGTCAAGCCGAACCGAGCTGACGCTACAGCTCCTTACCCTGCCACACACTCCACGCCCCCTCTTGCAACCAATCATGTGCTGTCGGAGACTCGGCCTGTGAACGATGACCGTGACACTGCCGAAGCCTGCACAGAGCACCCGAGCTGCATTCGCGGCTTCATCGCGAAACCAAAGTACGGGTACCCGAACGCAGCTGGTTGGTGGCACCTCGAGTGGGACCAGGCCGACGAGCTCTGGCACGCAACGGACCCGGGCGGCGAAGCAAGGGACGTGCAGGTAAGAGGTGAGGAGAAACTCACGCCTCCCGTGGCACTGATCGGAGCCTTCCAGTACGTGCCGTTTCATGTCGTGGTCGACGCTATCCGGCGGAAGGGCCTGTTTCCGCCAGAGCCGGCCTAGCGGCTCGCTATTGCCTCGCCCGCATCGCGCCGGGCTCGAGACGTGCGGCGCTCCGGGGCCCGGCTGAATCCCGGAGCTGGCTCTCCGACAGGGCTATCGAAGTGGTGAGAGATTCTACCGGTGACCAATGACTGACCGAGAAGTTGCAGACGCCGTGGCGGGGAGCTTCTTGGCGAAGCTGCCCCCCGAGGTCGTCGACGAGCTGATGGCGGAGGGAGAACGTACCGATTACCCCGCGGGCAGCGTTGTTTACCGAGAAGGTTCAGCCCCTAGGGCGGCCCTCGTTGTCTACGGCTTGATTCGCGTCTACATGAGTTCCCGAGAGGGCAGGCAGGTCACCGTTCGATACGCGCGGGACTCGGACGTCCTCGGGATCGCGGTCATCGTCGGAGGGCCGGCCAGCGTCAGCGTCCAGACGCTTGAGCCGTCGAGCCTCATCAGCATCAACTCGCGCAAGCTGACGGAGGTGGCACGACAAGACGCTCGGGTCGCGTGGGCTGTGGCGGAGGAGCTGAACCGACGGCTCTATGACACTCTTCAGCAGATCGCGATCAACACGTTTGGCTCCGTGAAGCAGCGCGTTGCGGCCCACCTCCTCGATCTCGCGTCCGATCAGCAGCGTCCTCAAGGGCGTCTCGTGGCGGGCGTGTCCCAGCAGGAGCTCGCGGATGCGGTCGGGTCCGTCCGCGAGGTCGTGGCTCGCGTACTGCGCGATCTTCGCCTCGCAGGCATCGTGGCGACCTCACCGGACAGCGTTCTTATTGTCGACGCGGCTCGCCTGCACGAGGAATCTTGGAGGCCAATGGCCTCGTGACTTTGGTTACTCAGATCCGCTACTGGAGTCACTGACACGCCGGGGCACGCAGTTGGAAGCTGGTCTCATCAGGCCCGATCGAGTGGGCGAGTCAGGACCGAAGGAGGCCCACATGGCAAGCGCAACCGCCGTCTCGAAGGAGGAGCGGGGAACATCAGAGCCTGTGAAGGGCGTGTCGATCGTCAGTACCGGGACCGTCCAGATCCACCCCGAGCAACCCTTCGGCACGAGGAAGCCGCTCTACTGGTGGCTGCTCACGTCGCGGCAATGGACCGCGCCGCTGCCGATCAACGCGTACGTCATCGAGCATTCCAAGGGGCTCATCCTGTTCGATACGGGGCAGGACCGTGCCTCGGTCACCGACGACTCGTACTTCCCCGGTGGGTTCACGGGGTACCTCTACGATCGCCTCACCCGGTTCCACATCGGCGAGGAGGACACGCTCACTGCCCAGCTCGCAACGCTTGGGTACTCGCCGAAGGACGTCGACACGGCGATCCTGTCCCATCTCCATGAGGATCACATCGGTGGGCTCGCCGAACTGAAGGACACAGACCTCCTGGTCTCCAAAGCCGAATGGGGCGAGCTGTCGAAGGTCGCACCCGAGCCGCGCGGCTTCCTTCGGAAGCACATCGAGATCCCAGGTCTGAAGTGGCACCAGATCACCCTTGGACCAACGGCCGACCCGTCCCTAGCCCCCTTCACCGAATCGTTGGACCTCATGGGTGACGGCTCGCTCATGCTGCTACCCACGCCTGGTCACACGGCTGGCTCGACGTCCCTGCTCATCCGACGTTGGGGGCGTCCGCCTCTGTTGCTGGTGGGAGATCTCACGTATGGCGCCGACATCCTGGAACGCCGCCGGGTTCCCGGCGTCGGCAATCGGCCCCGCCTCATCGAGGCCACGGACAAGGTCCTCGCTCTCAAGAAGCAGATGCCGGACCTGGTCGTCCTGCCGGCTCACGATCCGACCGCGGCACGGCGCCTGCTCAAGAGCTGATATGGGAGGCAACCCATGGGAACGTTCGAGAACACGGTGACGATCGAAAGGCCCGCCGAGGCCGTCTTCGCGTTCCTCGCGGACTTCGAGAACGTACCGACGTGGAACTACGCGATCGAAGAGACCACGAAGACATCTCGCGGACCGGTCGGGGTGGGGACTAGGTATCGCCAGATCCGCTCGATACCGAGGAGGAGCGAAGAGGGCTTCGAAGTGACCGTCTTCGAGCCCATGAGCAGACTCGCGATTCAAGGCCAGATCGGCCCCTTTCGGACGCGCGCCAGCTACGAGCTCACGCCGATGGCGGGCGGGACAAGGCTCACCAATAAGGTAAACCTCGAGCCCACGTCGGGCGTGCTGAGGCTTGCTGCTCCACTGGCGGTCCCCAGGGTCAAGGCAGCAGTGGCACAGAACCTGGGCAAGCTGAAGCAGGTCTTGGAAGGGGACGGGCGACGTGAGTTCTAAGGGGGGAATCCGAGCGAGGTGGGAAGCAGCGTGCCGGTTCCGGAACCCGGCGCCTTCCCCGAAGTTCTCGACCGTCCACCTGGTTACCACAAGCTGCACGACGACGTGTCGGTGAACCTTCCAGCTCAACCGCTGGCTCGGTTGGATGACTCCGCTGCAACTACCGGACGTGGCCTCGATCGCACCGCGCGTGCGAAGGCGACGCCGCTGGCCGAGGTGCTCGGCTACGCGCTCACGGCGAACTCGCTGGCGCTTTGTCGCCACCGCGGGAAGCGGTCACAGGAAGCGGCTTGAGACCGCTCCCACTCCCTAGTCACACACTCCCCTGGCAAAGGACGTCTCCACCGAGCCCCGCAAGCACCTCCCGCACGATCCGAGGGCGGCCGCCGGCCGGGCACGGGTAAACTTCCCAGCGTCGGGTACGAGGAGGCTCGCCCAACGCAAGGTGAAGTCTCCAGATGCCTGTTCGCTCCCGCCTATACGAACCACCCGCGTATCGTTCTTGACCGTCGGGCCGTGCCCACGTACATTGCGGTTCCCGTTCACGCCGTCTGGTGAACCGGACAGGAGGGTGCGCCGTCCCCCACATCGATAGTGGCGACACCGCCTGGCTCCTCGTCTCCGCCGCCCTCGTGATGTTCATGACGCCCGGACTGGCCTTCTTCTACGGAGGGCTCGTGCGGGCGAAGAACGTCGTCGGCACGATCATGCAGTCGTTTATCGCCCTTGCGCTCGTAACGGTGCTGTGGGTGCTGATCGGGTACACGCTGGCGTTCGGGCCGGACAAGGGGGGTGTGATCGGCGGGCTTGACTTCGTCGGCTTGCGCCACGTCGGCGCCGCGCCGAGTCCGTACGCGCCGACCGTGCCGGCGACGACCTTCATGGTGTTCCAATTGATGTTCGCGATCATCACGCCGGCGCTGATCGCCGGCGCGTTCGCCGAGCGGATGAAGTTCTCCGGGTACCTGATGCTGATCGGGTTGTGGTCGATCCTCGTGTACGCGCCGGTCGCGCACTGGGAGTGGGGCGGGGGGTTCCTGGGTGCGGACGGCGTGGGCGCGCTCGACTTCGCGGGCGGTGCGGTCGTTCACGCGAACGCGGGCGCGGCAGCGCTCGCGACCGCATTCTACCTTGGTAAGCGCAGGGGACACGGGACCGATGACATGGCGCCGCACAACGTTCCGTTCGTGATCCTGGGCGCGGGCATCCTTTGGTTCGGATGGTTCGGGTTCAATGCCGGGAGCGCCCTCGCCTCGAACGCGCTCGCCTCGAGTGCCTTCGTGAACACGCAGCTCGGCGCGGCCGCAGCCGTGCTGGGATGGATCATCCTCGAGCGTATGCGGACAGGGAAGGTCACGACGATCGGGGCGGCCACCGGGGCGGTGGCGGGCCTCGCGACGATCACGCCGGCCGCGGGGTACGTGCAGCCGCTGGCCGCCCTGGTGATTGGGCTGGCGGCGGGTTTCGTTTGCTTCCAGGCGGTGGGTCTGAAGAGTCGGTTCAGCTACGACGACTCGCTCGACGTTGTCGGAGTGCACTTGGTCGGCGGGGTGATTGGCGTGCTGCTCACCGGCGCGTTCGCGAGCTTGGCTATCAACGCGGCGGGCGCGGCAGCGAGCTTCGCGCAGGTGGGGAAGCAGGCGGTGCTCGTCGTGGTGACCGTTGGATATTCGTTCACAGCGACGATGGCCATCCTAAAGATCACCGATCTCACCCTCGGCGTTCGCGTCACCGACGAGCACGAGGATGCCGGACTGGACGTCTCACAGCACGGCGAGGTGGGCTACCGCTTCTGAGTTCGACGCCTGAAGGCACGGAAACCCTTGATTCGGCATCACGCGACCCAGTTCGTACTCATGGATGAGGCCGCCCAGGACGTCGCGTCTTCGAACGCGCAGCATGCTCGGAACCAGTGCGTGGAGATTCGGCAGCGAGTCAGGCGTTCGCAGATCGATCCCCCGGTGCGGCCGCTTGGCGTTGTCGTGGGCGACGTATTCGCGGAGCGCCCGGTCGAGATGACGCCGACCGAGGACGAGCGTCCAGTCAAGGCATTCACGTCTGACGGTGCGGACCCATCGTTCGGCGAAGGCGTTCGCTCTCGGGGCGCGGACCGCGGTGAGGATGGCTTCTATCCCGTCCGCGGCGAAGACTGCGTCGAAGCTCCTTGTGTACTTGGAGTCTCGGTCCCTGATCAGATAGCGAACGCCTCCACGCCCAGCAGGCCCACGAGAGGTTGCGGGCAGTCTGCGTGACCCAGCCGGAGTCAGGTGGCCGGTCACGCCGGCCAGATGGACACGCCGCGTTTGGAGCTCGATGAAGAAGGTGACGTAGAGCGTGCGGAGCCAGACGGTCTCGACGGTGAGGAAGTCGGTCACCAAAATCCCACTGCCTGGTTACGCAGGAACTCCGCCCAGGTCGGACCGCCGCGTCGTGGTGCCGGACCGAGCCCATGTCGTCGAAGGAGCGCTCGGATCGCCGAGGCCGAGACCCTGATGCCGAGCTTGGCCAGTTCTCCCTTGATCCGCACGTTTCCCCACCTGGGGTTCTCCTTCCCCATCCGAAGGATGAGGCCCCGCACATCGTCCGCGATCGGCGGCCTCCCGCCGGTGGCCCGGTGAGGATAGGTCCACTTCCTGCGTACCAGCTCACGGCCACCGAAGAAGAGTCTGGGGACTGACCAGGAACGATGACCAACGCGGGCGCGGGGGCACCCTGCTTAGCGCAGCCATGAATGCCGATCGCGGCGGCGAAGACGCGGCCGGCCAACACGGCGCCTGAGTACGGCGAGCTGATGACGAAGGACGAGGACCTCGATGTCGAGATGGCGATCCTCGGCGGAGCCGCCTGCGAGCCCGACCAGCCCGCACAGCAGTAAGTAGAAGACAGCGAAGAGCATGGGACGCACCTCCTTGGGAACGGAGATCCGATCCTACGAACCCGCTGATTGCACTGGCGATCGGAGGTTTCCGTGCCCTTCAGGCTCGCCGTCGCCCAACCGGGCGCCGTCGAGCACGGATGGCATCGTTCGTCGGAGGGATGGCGCTCAGAACAACGGACCGGTGAGCGTGATCCGAACGGCCTCACCCCCCGCGACGAAGAACCCCAACAGCGCGAGCGAAGCGCCGAGCAGCGCGACGTTCCGGTAAAAGTTGCCCGCCTGCGTCTGGCGTTGACCCTCGTCCTGGATCGTCCAGAACCGATGGAAGTACAAGGCCGCCAGCACGAGGAACAGGGCGATCATGAGCGACCCAACGTCGGCCCAGATGCCGAGCGCGATCGACGCGGCGCCCGCCAGGAGCCAGACACCGGCCGGCCAGCCGCCGATCCCAGGGAACGGGAATCCGGCGGAACGAGCGTAGCCCGTCATCCCTTCGTGCTTCCGGATGTGCGCGACCCCGGATCGGATGAAGAACACCGCGAAGAGCACGCGCCCGATCAGGACGACGATCCCTTCGGTCTCGGTCATGACCCTCCCTTCGCGAACGACCCGACCGTGGCGCTGGTCGGAGCTCAAGCCCTTCACGGAAGAAGGGGACCCACCGAGGCGGATCCCCTTCTTCCCGACGGCCACGCTCGTGGATCGCACGAGCGAGCCGGTTCCACGACCGGACGGTCGATCAGACCTTGGCGGGAACGCCTTCGTAGAAGGCGAGGTCGCCGACCTGATTCGTCCGCAGCTCGACCCGGTCGGCGATGTGCTCACGGTCCCAGGTCTCGGAGATACGTGTCGCGGCGTCGGCGTCCTCGCGTGTCTCCCACAGGCTGAGCGAGACGCAGGTCTTGTCGCCGGAGTCGGCCAGGCCGTACCGGATGAACCCGGGCTGGTTACGGAACTCGCGCAGCATCCCGTCCTGGGCGACGTCGGCGAGCTCCTGGAACGAGCCCTTCTTGATCTCATACGTAGCGATACGAACGTGCTTCATACGTGTTCTCCTTTGCTCGTGTGCCCCTGACCAACCAGGGCCAACG
>DASXTX010000163.1:0-1724 GCA_036505195.1 Actinomycetota bacterium | reverse complement strand
CGTCGCCGACACGCGCACCACGGCGGCCTTCCCGAAGTCGCACGCGAAGACGTCGCCCGAGCCGTCGACCACCACGCCGTAGATGAAGCCACCGGTGGACGCGATCTCGTCGACGGCGCCGCCCAGGCCGACCCGATAGATCTGACCGGTCTCACCGCCTGCGAAGAGCGACCCGTCGGGTCCGACCGCGACGCCCTCCGGATGGTCGAGGCCGGTCGCGACGGTCTCGAAGTCGTCGAGCGCCGCCATGCTCAGACCGCCGAGTCGAGCTGCGAGAGGAGCGCCGGGACGTCCGACCGGCGTGCGCCCTCGCCCGCGATCTCGATCGTCACGACGGTGGGGCCTTCCCGCCACATCGCGAGGAAGTACCGCGTCTCGTTGTGGCAGCACGGGTCGGGCTGGTGCACGAAGACGATCCCGCGCCGAGGGGCGTCGAGCTCGGTGTTCGGAGCCGCATCCCCGATCACCTCGTCGGCGTGGTCCCGCAGCCACGCGACGTATGCGGCGGCGCCCTCGCGGGTCTCGAACGAGAGCACGCGGGCGAGGATGCGACGCCGGCCCCCGCGCACGCGGCTGAACTGCCGCTGGGTCCCGCCGACGAAGCCGGCCTCGTCGAGCAGGGCTTCCAGACCGGCGACGTCGACGGCGTCCACCGCCACCGAGCCGGCGTCCAGGTCGATCGGGTCGGCGGGATGCCCGGGCAGAGCCGTTGCCGGGATCGGTTCGAGCACGGGGGGAGGTGCCGTGGTCGGGCGTGGGCCGGACGTCGGTTGCGCGGTGGCGCATGCGGAGCCGAGGAGCGCCCCCACCAACAGGGTAGCCACGATCCCGACCTCGGCGATCCGCCCGCGCAACGGTTGCCCTCCCGCGAAGTGGCACGGTTCCGGCGTTCGGCGCATGATACGGCGTCATCCAGGCATGACCGGAGGGGGGAGGCATGACCGACATCGACCACATCCTCGCCGAGCGCTACGACCGGCGTGGCTTCATGCGCATGGCCGGTGCGACCACGCTCGGTGCGGCCGTGCTCGCGGCGTGCAAGAAGGCGGAGGACAACGGGGGTTCCACCGGGACGAGCGGCGCGCCCGGATCTCACCCGCCGATCGAACAGGAGCCCGGGAACCTCGCCGTGTTCGACTGGTCCGGCTACGGGAACGGCGACTACTACCCCAACAAGGAACGGGCCTCACTCTGGCAGGCGTACACCGACCAGACCGGTGACACCCCGCACTTCGTCTTGTTCGAGAACGACGACGCCGCCTACACGAAGGCCGTCGCGGGCACCGTGGACTTCGACGTCGTCCACCCTTGTGGGTACAAGTACAAGGACTGGGTCGACCTCGGCGCCATGCAGCCGTGGGACACCTCGCTGATCTCGAACTATAGCCAGTTGAACCCCAAGCTCATGGAATCGGGCGTCGTGGACGGCCAGCAGTACTTCATCCCGCTCGACTGGGGGTTCATCGCTCCGCTCGTCAACACGGATCACGTGGACGTGCAGGAGGAGACGTTCGGGATCTTGTTCGACGACCGGTACGAGGGCAAGATCTCGTGGGTCGACACCTCGAACATGATGTACATCGGTGGGCTGTTCCTCGGGGTCGCCGACCCGTTCAACATGACGGACGAGGAGCTCGGGCAGGTACGCGATTTCCTCGCGTCAAAGAAGCACCTCGTCAAGTTCATGTGGAACCAGTCCTACGACTTCTGGCTCTCCTTCAAGA
>DASXTX010000162.1:0-1554 GCA_036505195.1 Actinomycetota bacterium | reverse complement strand
GACGCCAGGTACACCTTGCCGGCGACCGTGCCCGCCTCGAGCTGCGCCGCTCGGTAGCCGCGCGCGCCAAGCTCCTCGAACGTCGCCGGGAGGTCGGCCATGAGAAACACCGTCACCGAGGCGTCCCCGCCGAGCCGCTGGTCGAGACACAGGAACTCCGCCTGGTTCCGGAAGTCGCCCTCGCGAAGGAGGCGGGGCTCCCCGTCCCGCCAGACGTACGCACCGGGCTTGAGGCCGTCGACCCGGTTGATGATGAGGTAGGGCTCGATCAGGCGCGAGCCGTCCGGCGCGTGATCGCTCCGGACGCCGCGAGTGGCGCGACCGAGCACGTCGAGGAGAACCTCGCGCGGCATCGGAACCGATCCGAACCCGCGCGCGGACCCGCGTCGCCCGATCACGTCTTCGACCACGTCCGTGACGGCGGCCGCATCCGCGATGGCCGCCCGCTCGGGCGAGACCTCCCGATCGCTCGCGCCGGTCCGATCGCGCCAGCGCTCGACCTCCTCGGGCGAACCGAGCCGGCCGGCCTCGTTCGCCACGGTGATCGCCTCGAACGCGTACTCGGTCCGGGACAGGGGCAACGTTGGAAGCTCGATCTCCTCGGGCGGACCCGCCGCGGGAACGACCCTGCGCTCCGATGTCCCGAGCGGCAGCAGGCAGAGCGGGACCTCGCGGCGACCGTCGAGGCCGAACTGGAGCTCCACCTCACGATCCGCGAAGCCCACCACGACCCGGGCCTGCACATCGACCGATGCCGCGAGGGCAAGCAGGTTCGCCACGATCATCCCCGCGTCCCAGAACAGGTGTCGGTAGCCGCGCTCGGCGTACTTCCACGCCGTCCGCCACGGGGTGCCGGTCAGCGCGAGGACGACCGGCGAGTGGACGACGGCGGGGTCTTCGGCGCCCGCGCGGACGAGACTCGGCCGGTGGTCGCCCTCACGGAGGCGGACGAGCTGGTCGCCGTACGGGAGGTAGTGGTAGACGCCGGCGCCGAGCGCGTCGAGATCGCCACAGACGACGTAGACCTCGACCGGGTACAGGGCGCCCGCAGAGGCGTACGTGCGGAAGAAGAGGGTCTGGCCGTCCTGGTAGCGCACCGCGTGGTGCAGGCCCGCGCCCCACGTGAGCAGGCGGGTGATCGCGCCAAGGCCGACCGGGGCGACCGGCGATTCCGCCTCGACCCCGGCGATCGCCTCGAGCGCCGGCCGACCCGGCGTCGGAGCTTCACGCTCCAGCCCGATCCGGGGCAGGCCCGCGTACCGCTTGAAGGGATGGGGCTTGTTCGACCATTCCATCGCCCAGCGCGAGCGACGGATGCTCTCGGGCGAGTGCTTCGTCGCCTCGTGGTACGCGAGGACCTCCTGGATCTCCGGGATCTGCGGGGCGGTGCGCGGCACGTGCGGGTCGCTCGCTGCGGACCGCCGCTCGGCGCTCATGTCCGCCTAGCGGGTCATGGCGATGTCGGCGACGGTGGGACGCGCCAGGCGCTGGAAGTCCGCGTACGCGACGCTCATGGTCACGTTGTGGGTGCCGGCCTGGAACACGATCCGCTCG
>DASXTX010000161.1:0-16892 GCA_036505195.1 Actinomycetota bacterium | reverse complement strand
ATCCCGGAGCCGAGTAACACACCCCAGGCGATGTCCCGCCATTCGCGCCTTGAGATCTCCCCGGCCGACCTTCTGAGTCGAGGGATGCCGGCCCACTTCCACCATGGGGGCTCCTCGTCACTCATCGGCGCCTGAGGTCATGCCCAACGCAAGCATGGTGATCGCTTCTCGGCACTCGTCTCCACACCGCCAGGCGTAGATCCGTATCTCAGCGTGGTGTCCCAAGAACCGCTTGTGGGGAAGAAGCCAGGCAGCCACGTTGGCCCGGCCGGGCGTTGGCCGCTTGGGGACCATGTACGTGTCGCGTGACCGGCGTCACGCGTCCGTGCGCGATCTTCGTGAAGAGCCTGGTCTCGAAACAGATCAGTCGCCTATGAATACGAGGTACGTGTGGGACTTCCCTCTTCACCAATTCAGCTAGGTGAATCAGTCGATCGTATGTTCGCTCGTCGATAGGCTTCCTGGCATACGGCTTGAGGCGCCGAAACTCGTCCAGGACAGTGTCAATCTGCAATCGATTGAAGACGGTCTCCCCGTACGGGTCCACATACCGCAGGAATTCGAAGTGCTCCCCGGCACGGACTGCAGGACCGTAGAGGGTCTCGAACGTTAGTCCACCCTCACCGATCTCGGGAGGGTCTGCGTTCTTCCACCCCATCAAGCGCCTTTCGCTCCAAACCTGCACTTCAATACCCATGTCGTTCTCTCCGAGTCCTGTTTGACATCGAAGTGTCCCACCGAGGATGCCCGAGGCGCGGGTCGTAGGGTTGAGGTGATGTACGTTCCCGTCGCGTGACCGGCGTCACGCGCCCGGCTTGTCACTTAGAAAGTTGGGTCTCCAGTGTTGTTCACGATCAAATCGGCAACGACGACCAGAAGGATGAGGATGAGGAGGAGGATGAAGAATGCCCAGCCCCACCCTGTGACCTTTGTTGACGTAGAGGCTTGCGGTTGCCGGTCGACCGCCTCGACCTGGAAGGTTAGCCGGTAGACGTCGCTCGGGGCGTCAGATATCCCTCCGACGTAGGAGGGGTTCGGCACCAGCTCGATCTCCGGCTCCTCCAGGACGTGCATACCGGACTCCTCGATGGCGCGGCGACGGTGCGCGATGACCTTGCCGGTTGGCTGGAGCGTCTCGTACAGGACGATGGTCTTGGCCATCGTTCACTCCTTGGACTGGCGCCAGGGCGGTCGGCGCGCCGCCAGCATTCTAAGGCCATGTACGTTCCGGAAATGTCACTGGCGTCACGCGGCCATGCGCGCTCAGCGAGGTGCGGGAAACGCTGTCCGCTGATCGAGACGATGTAGGGCCTTAGCCTCCGCAGTTCAGGTCGACATCAACCCCTCTGTCTTCCGCAGCGGTCTGAAGATCGGCACACGCCTCGTCTGAGGCACGATCAAGACTCTGAAGGTCCTGCCCCTGTATAGCGGCCGCGACACCCTCAAGTCCGAGTGTGTCGTAGTCGTCGCGGAGTCTCTGGAACTCTTGAAGCGTGGCGCGGATGCTATCCACAAAGGCGATGTGCTCGTCGGCGATCTCGTCGGGAGGCGACAGCTCTTCAAGCTCGTCGAGAGCCGTCTGGATGATTTCAAGACCGTCCTCGAGGAGAGGGCGGAATACTTCGGTTGCCTCCTGTGCCGACGTGATGCCTGCGAGCGCATCTTGAGTCCTCTCCTGCCACGCAGCGGACGCGTCGTCTGTCTTCTGAGCGATCGTCTCTAGTTCGGCGAAATACGCCTCAGTCGACATCGCTCCGTCAGAGCAGCCAGCCAGCGCTGTCGTCGCCGCCGCCACCACCAGGATCCATCTCACGTTGCGCATGGTGCCCCTCCTACGGTTTCCTGGAGTATCGCAGCGCGCAGGTCGGCCGTGAATCCTTCGACCGCTGCAGGCACCATGTATGAACTCATAGTGGGACGGTCAAGACTGAGATGGTGTTGACTCTAGGAGGATAACTCCAGCCCTCCCGCTCCGGCCTAACCAGCGTTTTCCTTGGTCAGCACACCGTTCAACGGTCGATAGCTACGGATCAGAAGGTTGGCGGTTCGACTCCCTCCCGGCGCGCTGGCAGTGGATACGACCAGGATCGCTCCGACGCAATGGAGCTGATGGTCTCGACCGGCTTGGGGCGATGGCCGCTACCCGGTCGACGTCCTGTACACGGACGTGGAGGGCATCGGACGCTACGTCGCCGCCGGCCAGGTGACGTTCCTCGAGCTCGAGCTCGAGCTCGAGCTCGAGCACGAGGAACGAGTGAACGACGCCGATCCAACGATGGCGCGCTCACGAACGTGTCGCTCGTCTTCGGAGCATCCGGTCCGCGACCCGATGCCCCCGATCTCTTGTGGACGGGGGCTCGAGTTCACGGCTCATGGAGTCAGATCGAACCTAAACGCACATCGCCGACCCGTTGTCCACCGAAGCTCGAAGGTTGCCGCCTGCGTCTACGGACACATGAACGAGAGCTGTGAGCATCGCGTCATTCCCAGGTCCGGAGCCGATGACGTGGAAGTGTTGCTCGGTTGTGACCTCAGTCGTCGAGGTCAAGCTCAGGGCGATGGTGTTCTGGTTCAGCAACCTGTAGGTATCTCCGCTCGTGTCCCCCGTTCCCGTGCCGGAGATGCTGATCTCAATCGCAATATGCAATGCTCCCTGGGCATCGGTTTCAACGTGCTGCATCGCGAAGAACTCAGTTGCCCCGTCCGGGAACACCGCTGTTTCACCTGCGCCGTCGAGAGCGCATGGGATGAAGAATGCGGTCGCCGTCAGGGGGAAGCGTTGAATAACAGCGGGGTCTGCGGAAGCGGATGATGGAGCCATCACGAGAAGGCTCGTCACGACAGCAAGAGCGGCAGATGCGATTGTCCGGGGTCTGTCGGGGGTCTGGTCATTTCGCTTCATGGGTACCCTCCCATCCTTCGCATGCAGTGGACGCGTTGGAACTAGACGCGGGCGGCGAGCGAACCATGGTAAAGACCAACATGGGCGTTCCGGTCGCCTACCCGATCGATCACGGTTTGTCGATGAGAAGCCTCACCACGACCCCCGCATGGTCAGACGGCCACAGCGGCGGCCTGGAGCGCGTGCAGTCGCTCGGGTCCTCGCCCACGATGTCGCCAGAGTGGCGGACGGCGTCTACGGCGCCATCGGTGTCGTGGAGAACGAAGTCCACGGTGTTGTCGAGGGTCGAAGCCAGCGTGCAGTTCAGGTCGTCGGGCTGGCCAGCCGTATAGGCAGGGAGGCCGCTCCTGGACTCCAGCCATGAGTCGACGAAGCCCGCGCGCGTGAGGAGGTCCCAGGCCGTCTGGTCCATCGGACGCTGCCCCTCTGGGTACAGGTTGATGTCCCCGGCGAGGATGACCGGGTACGGCGAGGAAGACGTCAGCGTCGCCAGCTCCCCGACCTGGGCTTGTCGAACGAGCGGGTGAAAGGCCTCGAAGTGAGTGTCGAAGACCCGCAACCACGCTCCCTGGAAACGCACGTCCACGCTCGCCCAGCCCCGGGTCAACTCGATCGTGGTTCCCGCTATCCGAACGGGGAGCGGCGTGGCGAACTTCGCCCCCATCGGGGTGGCCGTGGTCAGCTCGGCGGGCGTGAGGTCGTCGCGCACGATGATGGCGTTGCGATCGGTCCATCTGACCCACTCGGTGCTGCTCGGAAGCGACCTGCTGAAGGTCTCGATCACGGAGACGGCCCGATACGGACTCCCCTGTCGTGCCAGCTCATCCAGCAGGATCTGGAGGAAGTCGTACTCGGTGGTCAGCTGGCCCGGGTTCGACAGCGGAGCGGTCTGAAACACCGAGAGTTCCTGGAGCCCGACGAGGTCAGGCCGCACCTCCACGATCTGTCGGGCGATGGCCTCGGCGCGCAGGTTGAAGTCGACCTGTTGCACGTGCGCCCACAGCCCGTCAACGATGCCCGGCACGTCCTCCGGATCGGAAACTCCGAACAGAGGTTGGAGGTTCGCGCCGAGGTACGTGTTGTACGTCATCACCTTCAAGCAGCACCGCGCGTGCTCCGGTGGCGTCGCGTGCGCTGGGACCGACCACGTCACGACTGCGAGCGTCGAGGCGGCGATCAGAGCGACCGTCACCCGGCGCATTCTTGGAGACGCGCTCCTTGCCGATATCCCGTCGATCATGGCCTTCCTCCTTTCGAGCAACGCCGATGCGCAGAACCTGTTGCGATGCATCGAGGATTCGCCTTGAGACCGGAGACGTCTATCGTGACTCGAGCTCAGATCTGGACGCTTTCGTCCTCACCTTCGTCTGGGTACATTCGGAAGCCCGGATCCAAAGGTCCGGCCATCACGCCTCGCAGTTCACGATGGTCTCGCCGTTGAGGCACGTGTCAGTCCCGATTCCTCCATCCAAGGCATCCGTCCCGTCGCCGCCGTCGAGCTCGTCGTTGCCGTCGCTCCCGATCACGGTGTCGTCGCCACCAGCCCCAAAGAGGAAGTTGTCTTGGGCGTCGCCCCTCAGCGTGTCGCCGAAGTCGACGGAGCCGAAGACGTTCTCGATTCCGGTCAGCGTGTCCGTTCCCTCTCCCGTGGCCGTTCCAGCTACAAGATCCACGGTCACGGGGGCGGGCGAGAGCGCGAAGCTGGCGAAGTCCACACCTCCCCCGCCGTCGATCGTGTCGTTTCCGTCTTCCGCCTGGAAGGTGTTGTTCGCGTCACCACCCGTCAGGACGTCGTCGAAGCGCGAGCCCACGACGCCTTCGATCGCCGACAGCCTGTCCGTCCCCTCGCCCGTGGCGGAGCCGGCGGTCAGGTCGAGGGTGACTGCACCGGGAGCGCCGCGATACAGCACCCAGTCGAATCCGCTCCCACCATTCAAGGCGTCGTTACCCGAAAAGCCCCACAGGTTGTCGAAGTCCCCTGCGCCCCCGCTCACCGAGTCGTTCCCGGCGTCCCCGGAGAGGACGTCTGCCCCGGACCCGCCGATGATCGTGTCCGCACCGTTGAAGCCGCAGATGATGTCGTTTCCACCGAGGCCCTTGATCGTGTCTCTACCTCCGAGACCGGAGATGATGTCCCTCCTTCGGGTCCCTTCCAGGACATCGGCCCGGGGCGTGCCCACGATCGTCGGCCTGATCCCGAAGCACCTGCTGCTCGCCTCCGCGCTCGGCGCGAGAACGACGATGATGGCGAAACTCGCTTGGACCACCAGGATCGCCGAGAGCCACGCTTTGGCCTTCATGAGTTCCTCCCTCCGCCTACGCTGCCCTTCGCCGACGGGCGAGTACGACCTCCGCTCAGGCATCACCCCTCCCATGCGGATGCGAACTGTGGCATGAACCCTCGACCGAGCTTCCGCGCATACATGGGTGCGGATCAGCGGTTCCTGCATCCCTTCTTCCCGACGCAACCATGGCGTACGGTTGGCAACAATGTGGCTCGCAGTCGTCCACGGCTCGGGCGGGTCAGATGCAGAGGCGGCACCGCCCTCAGGCTCCGAGACGATCCCGGCCCCCGCGGATCGGACAGACAGCTTCGAGGCCTTCTTCGAAGAGCACCACGCCGACCTGTTCGGAGCCATGTACCTGATCACGAGGGACTGGCACGAGGCCGAGGAGATCATGCAGGACGCGTTCCTCAAGGTCCTGGAACGGTGGCAGCACGTGAGCTCCCTCGCGGACCCGGTCGGCTACCTGTATCGAACGGCCATGAACCTGTTCCGCAAGCGATGGAGGAGGGCGTCGCTCATGCTGCGGCGCACCGTGGGCCTGAGCCCTCAGGAGGACGAGATTTCGTTGATCGAGACGCGGCTCGACGTGGTTCGGGCGATGGCATCGCTGAGCCCGAGGCAGCGGGCGGTGGTCGTCCTCACGGAGCTCCTGGAGTTCAGCTCGGAGGAGGCGGGGCGGATGCTGGGCATCGCTCCGGGTACGGTGCGTATGCACGCCTCCAGGGGTCGTCGAGCCCTCGCCGACATGCTGGGAGGCCCTGAATGAGGGGCTACAAGGACGCCCTCGAACAGGCCCGCCAAGCGCTCCGGCCCCCCGAGGACGCCTACGAGCGACTCCTCAGGCGCCGGGACCGGAAGCGCCGCAACAGCCGGCTGGCGGCCGGCGCGCTCGGACTGGTCATCGCATCCAGCGGGCTCCTCGCCGTGGTCATCGTCTTCAACAAGGGGGGTGAGGAGGCTGGGCCCGGCCCCAAGTGCGTTCCGTCTCCGCCCGGCCTCACGGACTGGTGGCCCGGGGACGGCAGTGCCTCGGACGTGGCGGGCGGCAAAGACGCCGTCCTCCAGGGGGACGCGACCTTCGGGCCCGGTCTCGTCGGTCAGGCCTTCGTACTCGACGGGAACGGTGACTTCGCCTCGGTGCCGAACGACCCGGCGCTCAACGTCGGAACGAGAGACTTCACCGTTTCATGGTGGGCGATGTTCGACGCAACCGAAGGTGAGAGCGTCCTGCTCGAGAAGTGGATCCAGGGATCGCCAGGAGGCGAGGACCTCACGGGGTGGACCGTCACCATGTCCGAGAAGCCCCTGGAGGGAACGGTCGTCGACACCACCTTCACGCTCGAGACGACCGGAGGGTTCTCGGTCGAAACGCCCCCTCTCAGGATCGACCCGCGGACGTGGATCCACTTCGCCGTCCGGCGGAGGGGAAACACGTTCGCGCTGCTGATGAACGGAGAGGTCGCCGCCTCGAAGGATGCTCCGAAGGGGACGGTGATCGATCTCGACTCACCGGCCTCGCTGAAGTTCGGTCACCGTGGCGGGCCCGAGGACACGCCAGGATCGATCGATGACCGAGGCCTGTTCCTGGACGGTCGCATCGACGAGGTAAGGCTGTTCGTGGGACGCGCCCTGTCCACCGGTGACATCAGGGCGATGATTGAAGCGGAAGCGAACAGAGGGCGATGCTGACGCCCGGCGACGAACGGCGCCCACGTTGCGAAACGGGGGTGCCTCGTGGCCTGTCGTCGGCCGCACGAGGAAACGCGCCGCTGATCGCGGCGATGCTCGGACTCTTGCCAGTGCTGACTGCCTGCTTCATCGGGTCTACCGGCGGTCCACCCTGGACGCTTGACGGTGTTCCGTTGCCGATGGACGAGAACTCCATTCAGCGGACGATCGATGCTATGTCGACCGTGAGCGCGAAGTATGAGCTGACCTTCCTGCCGGGCGATAGGGAGCCGCCCTCGCTGTTCGCGCTCCGGCCCCTTGGCCTCGAGGTGTATCGCGTCGACGCGGAAGGCCACCTCGGCGTTGGACGGGAAAGCTCCGAGTGGGGACACGAGTGGACGGTCGCGAGTATCTCCGTGCCGATGACCGCTCGCGGTGGTCTGCCGGGCGACACGGCGCTCGGGTTCTTGCGGGACTTCACGGAGCGGGTGTCGGCCGGAGGAGGCCTCGTCGATTCCCAGAATCTCGAACCGGATGTCGCCGTGGTCTGGGTCGCCACCGAGGTGGCAGGCATGCACGGCTTCGTTTGGGGTGTCCCGGCTTCCCCCTGGGTGTTCGAGGCCGAAGCGGAGGCGCAGGCGGACGTGGCGCGTCTCGTTCGAGCGTTCGCCGAGGCGGCTCTGGCAGCCAATCGCGATCGAGCCTTCTCGCGAGCGGCCGATCTGGCCGGATCCACGCTCCTCGTCACCTCAGACACAACCCTTCGTGACGATCACCGAGGCTCGGTCGAGATCGAAGCTGACGACGTGTCGCTCGATTGCGCCGGTCACACGATTTCGGGACCGGGTACTCGCGCCGAAGACGAATACGGGTTCGTGGGCATCTTGCTGGACGGACGCACCGGCGTGGCGGTGAAGGATTGCCGAGTCTCCGGCTTCGACTATGGCATCCTGCTGACCGCTCGGTTGGGATCGGGCTCCGACCGGAACCGACTCATCGACAACGCGGCCTTCGGAAATCGCTTGGACGGTGTCCGCGTCAACGAGTCCGAGCACAACGTACTGACCGGCAACATCGCATCTTCGAATGGACAGCACGGTTTCGCTTTCGAGGGCAACTTGAACGTCGTTACGGGGAATCAGGCGTTCGATAACGAGTTGGACGGGTTCGTCGTCGGTGCCGGACGTCGGGACATCGTGTTCTACGACAACATCTCGAAAGGGAACCAGTACGGTTTTGCAATCGTGGGGACCGGGCACACGGTGGTGCGAAACACGGCGGCCAACAACGTAGATCATGGGTTCTGGATCGCCGGCGACTCCGTCTCCGTAAGGCGGAATCGAGCTGTCCTCAACGGGCTGGACGGGTTCGCCTTGGACAGGGGGTCCAAACACCACGCGTTCTACGGCAACAGGTCCATTCGGAACGGGGCCCATGGGTTCGGGATCCTGGGGACCGAGCACGCATTCGTGCGCAACAAGGCGAGCGTGAACGGCTTGGTTGGCTTCGCGGTTGGTCTGGGAAGCCGGGACATCACATTCGAAGGCAACATGGCCACCGGAAACAAGATCCATGGGTTCCAAGTCTCAGACTCTCGTGGCAATACCTTCATCCGAAACACTGCCAGTGCCAACCGTGCGGTGGGGTTCTCGCTCGAGCTGGGCGCACGCGAGAATCTCTTGTACCGAAACAGCGCGTACGACAACGGCGAGGACGGGTTCCGAATGATTCAAGACTCGATCCGGAACACGTTTAGGAGGAACGTTGCCTTGGACAACCGCTGGAGTGGCTTCCGGGCCGAGGCGGGTCCCAACTTGTTCCTGAACAACCGTGCCTGCAAGAACGGTGATGCGGATGCTCTGGACGTGAGTTCATACAGCAGATGGATGAACAACGTCTTCTGTGTCGTTGGGGGTGCGTTAGAGCTCAGCCAGCAGAGCCGGCAACACGTGATCGTCCTGCTTGCCCGGTTGTCGTCAACCTGAAACAGCTCGGTCGTCATGTTGGTTCGGCTCTGCACTGGAAGCCCGCGGCGGGCGGCGCCGCGCTGACGGTCGCTGCCTGTACCGGCGCCACCAGGACCATTCGAGTAGCGCCTCCGTAGGGTGGCGTGCTCCCAGTCCGGGCTTATCCGAATCCATCCACCGACCCACTCCGTTCTTGACCAGCTCACAAGGTCGGAGCTCGAGCGCGCGGTCGCCACGCCACCGCCTGAAGGCCGAGGCGGCGCGGTTCGATAGGCTCGGCGAGCGATGGACGACTACCCGATTCGATCGATCAGTGCCGACGAGCTGCCGGCGTTCGAGGAAGTACTCGCGCTCGCATTCCACACGAGTGGCATCGACGAGCGCCTGAAAGACGACCAGCTGATCGCCGAGCCGGACCGATGGTTCGTCGCGACCGACGATGGGCGGATGGTGGGAACGGCGGGTGCCTGCACCACCCGCCTGACCGTGCCTGGTCCGAGATCGCTCCAAGCCCCTGGCGTGACGGCGGTGAGCGTGCTCCCGTCGCACCGCCGTCGGGGAATCAACACACGTCTCATGGGCACACTTCTCGACCAGGCTTCCGAGCGCGGCGAGCCGCTGGCCTACCTGTGGGCGTCCGAGTCGTCGATCTACGGCCGGTTTGGCTACGGGATCGCGTCGCTCTGTGCCGAACTCGAGGTGCCAACCGAGCGGTCGGAGTTCATCGACGGCGTGGAGATCGTCGGCCGGGTCAGGGCACTGACGCGCGAGGACGCACTGCCGATGATGCGCCCTGTCTACGAGGCGGCCGCCGCCGCGCGGCCCGGCATGATTGCGATCGACGACGGCTGGTGGACCGTGCTCTCGCGACCACGAAAGAAGGACGAGGACGAGCCCCTGTTCTTCGCCGTCCACGAGGACCCCGACGGGGTTCCGGACGGCTATGCGACCTACAGGGTGAAGCACGAGTGGCCACACGGCGTCGCCTCGAACGAGCTGAGCGTTGAGTCCCTGATCACTGCATCGCCCGAGGCGACCGCGGCGCTGTGGCGACACTTGCTCGACATCGATCTCGTGGCGACGGTAAAGGCCTGGGGTCGTCCGGCGGACGAGGAGATCCTCTCGCTCGTTCGAGAGCCGCGACGACTCAAGTTCACCGTCAAAGACGGACTCTGGGTACGCCTCATCGACATTCCAGACTCGCTGATCGGTCGTTCCTACTCGTCCGACGGGCGACTGGTGGTCGACGTGCGTGACGCGTTCCGCCCGAGGACTTCGGGGCGGTACGAGCTGGTCGTCGAGGGCGGCGAGGGCAAGTGTGCTTCCACCGACGCCGAGCCCGATCTCGCCTGCGGAGTGGCGGTGCTCGGGGCCGTCTACCTGGGCGGGTCGTCGTTCCGCCGCCTCGCCCGAATCGGCCAGGTGCGGGAGCTGACCGACAACGCGCTCGCGCGGGCAGATTCGATGTTCGCGTGGGAACCGTCGCCCTGGTTCGGGTTCATCTTCTGATGGAAGCACCGTCGACGCGATCACATTCGGCACGTCACACAGGCGAGGATCGTGTTGACGCCGATCACACCCGGGCTCGACTCGACGTCGCTTCACGACCTCGGCCGGACTACGGGGACGAGGACGACCACCGTCCACGCAGCACGTCGTCGAGGAATCACTCGGGGGGCCGGCGGTCCCGCATCCGCTGGCCGCTCGACGGAAGGGCGCTGGCGACCCTTTCAGCACATCGCCCACAAGGGCGGGGCGATCTGCGGTTCGCTCAAGGTGATCTCACGGGCTGAGGGATCGCCTCGACGTAGGACTACGGGAGAGGTCGCGCCCGGCTAGCGCTCACGGCCGCACGTTGCTGGCTCGAGCTGGGGACGGTGCCGGTCACGGTGGTCCCATGGCCGGCCGAGGACCGGACGTCCAGCTCGCCACCGAGGGCCTCCAGCCGATCACGCATGTTGCTGAGTCCGGACCCGGACGTGATGGCCGGATCGAACCCGATCCCGTCGTCCTGGACCTCGAAGGTGAGTGCGTCGCCCGAGGCGAAGAGCCGAACCTCCGCGCGATCCGCCTTCGCGTACTTGGCGACGTTCTGCAACGCCTCCAGCACGCAGAAGTAGATCGCGGCCTCCACGTCTTTCGAGTTTCGGTCGATGCCGTTCGCGTGGACCTCGATCGGGATGGGCGACTTCCGAGCCTGCGCCACCAGGGCCGCCTCGAGGCCCTTGTCGCCGAGCAGCGGAGGATAGATCCCACGGGCCAGGTCCCGAAGGTTCTCGAGGGCCTCGATCGTCTCCTGCTGCAGCTGCTCGAGGATCTCGCGTACGCGCTCGTCGTGTTCGATCATCGAGGCGGCCAGCCGCTGCTTGACGGCCAGGGCGACGAGCTGCTGCTGTGCCCCATCGTGGATGTTGCGCTCCAACGCTCTGGCGCGTTCGTCCTGGGCGGTGACGATGCGTCTGCGTGACTCGCGGAGATCCTCGATCAGCCGGACGTTGCGCAGGACCAGCCCGGCCTGGGAAGCGAGGCCGCCGACGAGCTCCTGCCTGGCCGGCGTCATCGGGTCGTTGGCGGGCATCGACACCGACATCGCCCCGAGCAGCTCGCCCTGGTGCCGAACCTCGGAGGCGTAGTCGTCGATCCCGATCGGCAGACCGCCGCCGTCGAGCCGGACTCGGATCGGGTCGAGCTGCTCGGGCCACGCTGCGCCGAGGCGAAGCTCCTCGCGGACCCGCAGCCAGATCCGCGCACGATCGGCTCCGGTCGCCTCCGCGAGCACCCGCGCCATCCTCGGAAGCACGTCCTCGCTCGCGTAGGTTCCGCCGACCCGATCGGCGAACGAACGCAGGACCTCGTACGGTGTGGCCCGGCTCCGGAAGACCAGCCGGTCCGCGATCCGCGTCGCCAACCGTCGAAGGGGGAGGAACAGCACGCCGAGCACCACGCCGGCGAGTACGAGGAGCTCGTCGTGGTCGCTCAACGGATCCACGAGCACGCTCTGGCCGAGCCAGACGACGACGAGCCACACCGCGAGGATCAGGCCGACCAGGATCGCGTAGACGACCGACTTCCGGATCACCACGTCGACCTCGTAGAGGCGGTATTTCAGGATCGCGATGCCGACCGAGACCGGCACGGCGAGGAACACGAGGGCTGCCAGGAGCGACACGACGTTGGAGTCCGTCTCGACGATGGTCACCGGGACCTCGACGGCGAAGACGAGCACGGACGCCGTCACGAACCATTTCATCTGCTGCCGCTCGTCGCCCCGCGATCGGCGGAAGCGGCGGATCAGGGCGACGAACGACGCGACGACGGCCGCGAGGAGGGCGAGGAACCCGACGCTCAGCAGCGCGTCGCTCACCCAGGCCGGCGCGAAACCGAGGGGGTTCTCGTATCGCTCGAACTCCCCATACAAGCGTGGGGTGAGGAGGAGGCCGATGGCACCGACCGCCATGCCCGCGCCTGCGAGCCGCAGGATCCGTCGCTCGCCCGCGCTCACGACCCGCCCATTCGGGAACAAAAGGAACATGACGACCATGGTGAACGGCAGCGCGAGCCACGTCAGTTCCAAGAGCTTCTCGACGACGGCCGCGCCGGGGAGCGTTCCGGGACTACGGATCAGGCCGGTGTACGAATAGAGGTAGACGACCATCGTCAGCGGGAAGGCCAAGGCCAGGCCGCAGAATGCCCAGCCCAGCACGTTCCCCGGGAAGCGGCTCACGATCAGCGTCCCGACGCCCCCGAACACAAGGATGCCGATGACCACGTCCAGGATCCCCCCGGGGCTTCCCTGCGCGCCGGCCGGGAGCGATGCCAGGTTCCCCCAGACCGCCCCGATCGCGGTGAGGACCACCCCGAGCCCGACCAGCCCCAGGGCGAGCCGCCGTGCGCCGATGGTGCTCATCCCGGCCCTCTCCGGCTCGGAGCGCTCGCTGATGTCGAGCATGACCCGATTGTGGGCCGCGGACGGGCGGCGGTCCATGCGGGAGACGCCACGAAGGTGGGGCGGTTGCCCACACCACCGCTCGGGTGCTGCCACATCTCGGGATCGTCGCCGGGTTGCGAGGGACCGGCGGCTGGCGTACACAATGGGGCGACCAGCGAGAGGAGCGAGCGTGCCGGAGTTCATGGACGTCCATCGCAACATGAAGGGCATCACGCCCGAGGATCTACTGAAGGCGCACCAGGCCGATCTCGAGGTGCAGGATCAGGAGAACGCGGACTTCAAGCAGGCGTGGGGCGACCCGGAGACCGGGATCGTCTTCTGTCTCTCGGAGGCTCCGAGCAAGGAGGCCGTCATGCGAACCCACGAGCGTGCCGGCCACCCTACCGACGAGGTGTACGAGATCACCGCGACGGCCTAGCCTAGGTCGGCCGAGCCTCTTTACCCCGGGTCAATTCCCGATCGAGCTCGATCGCCCGCTCCTCCAGGTCGTGGCCGGCGCTGAAGACCGCCATCCAGTCGTCGTTGCTCATCTCGCCGAGCTGTTCGTCGGTCTGGCTCTCCGACCAAGACAGGAAGAGCTTGAGGGAATGGGTCGCATTCGACAGCTGCTCCAGCGCGTCCGGCAAGTCCATATCTGCCTCCCCTCGGATACAGCGAGGCCCCCAGCCTAACCCCCGGGGCCCGCGCCGCACAGCGAGCCCTCGGCCTCGTCCTTTCACCTGATCAGCCGATCGCTCCGCTTGTATCCGAGTTCGTGCCTCTTCAGCACGTCTTGGACTGCGTTCCGCGCACGCCACGTTCGACTTTGCGACTTGCGTCGTCCCCCGGCGCGCCTTCCGAAACCGTCGTTTGGCCAATCGCGTTCGCGGGGTCGTCTGGCCATACTGAGCCAATGAGGCCGCTCAGGGTTCTCCTTGTTGCGTTTGCCGTGCTCGTCGTCGCCGGCACGATCGCGAGCGCCGCCACCGGCGGCGTCCACGGCAAGCCCACGCCAAGCCCTCCGGCGGCCGTCTCAGACTCGCCGGAGCCCACCGAGACCGAGGGCCCCGAGGCCGAGGCGACGACCTCGGACGAGACCGGCACCGCACCGGACTTCTCCGCGTGCGCCGGCGTGACCGGGCTCGATAACGCGATCTGCCGTCACGAGGCGCTGCTCCAGGTGAAGCCGGACAACCCGGGCCTTACCAACTCGCTCGCGCACCTGCAGGCGAACGCCGCCGCGCACGCCGCCAGACTGGCTGCGAAGGCCGCGGGCACGCACGGGAACTCCGAATCGCACGGCCCGTCGGGTTCGTAGCGGAAGCGAGAGCCGGCAGACGAACGTCAGAAGGGCTTCGTGACCATCAGCGCCACGATGACCCGTTGCGGCCGAGCAGCCCGGCGACGAACCAGAACGCCCCCGCCACGTGGAGCAGGACCACCCACTCGCTCACGACGCCGGATGCTCCCACATCGTGGCGGTCGTCGCCGGTCCGTATGCTCCGGCGATGGGCAGGGTCAATCAGCTCGTCGACCGCGTCGGCATCCTGCGGCCGCTGCGGGTGCGGGACTTCGCCTTCCTGTGGATCGGGCTGACCGTCTCGTTCATCGGCGACGGCGTCTACATCATCGCGATCGCGTGGCAGACGTACGACCTGGCGAACTCTCCGTCGGCGCTCGCGGCCGTCGGGATCGCGTGGAGCCTGCCGCAGGTGGTCCTGCTCCTGATCACCGGCGTCCTGTCCGACCGGGTCGATCGGCGGCACCTGATGATCGGGGGCGACGTGATTCGGGGGGTCGCGATCGCGACGATCGGGATCATGTCGATCGGCGGCACGCTCACGATGACCTCGTTGATCTCGCTCGTGGTGGTCTACGGGGTCGGTCAGGCGCTGTTCGGGCCGGCGTTCTCCTCGATCGTGCCGCAGGTCGTCCCCGAGGATCTCCTGGTAGAGGCGAACTCGCTCGGGCAGTTCGTCCGGCCGATCTCTTGGACCCTGATCGGGCCGCTCGTCGGTGGGGCGCTCGTCGCGAGCTTCGGCACCGGATGGGCGTTCGTCGCCGACGCGGCCACCTTCGCGTTCTCGGCGCTGATGGTGGGGCTGATGCGGACGCGGCCGCAGGCCCGAGACGCGGACGAACGCACGTCGCCGTGGGCCGACCTGAAGGAGGGCCTCCGCTACGTGCGGCGGACGACCTGGCTCTGGGTGGGGATGGTGACCGGCCTGGTGAGCCTCCTGGCCGTGTGGGGGCCGTGGGAGGTCCTCGTGCCCTACGTGGTCCGCAACGACCTGCATGGTTCGGCGGCGGACCTCGGGCTGGTGTTCGGCGCGGGCGGCCTGGGGTCGGTCACCGTGGCGCTCGCGATGGGGCAGCGTGGGCGCCTGCCCCGGCGGGCGGTGACCGTCCTGTACCTGACTTGGGCGGTGGGGATGCTGATGACGGCCGGGTTCGGTCTGGTCTCCGCCGTGTGGCAGGCGATGTGTTTCGCGTTCGTCTCCGAGAGCTGCATCACCGCGCTCATCGTGATCTGGTTCACGCTGCTGCAGCGGCTGGTCCCCGGCCACCTCCTCGGACGCGTCTCGAGCCTGGACTGGATGATCTCGATCGGCGGCGTGCCGCTCAGCTTCGCGGTGGTGGGTCCGCTCGCATCGGCGTTCGGCGCGGACGCGACCCTCGTCGGCGCCGGCCTGATCGGAGCGGCGGTGACGATCGCGTTCATGTTCTTCCCGGGTGCACGCGACCCCGAGCGCGACGGCTCGCTGGACCCCGCCCGTGACGCGGGGATATCCGCGACGCCCGGCTAGACTCGAGCGCGGATGAAGTACCGGCACCTGGCTCGTCTCGGGTTGAAGGTGAGCCCGTTGTGCCTCGGCACGATGAACTTCGGGCCGCAGACGAGCGAGCCCGACAGCCACGCGATCATGGACCGGGCGCTCGAGCTCGGGATCAACTTCTTCGACACCGCGAACGTCTACGGTCAGCGCAAGGGCGTCGGGACGACCGAGACGATCGTCGGGAACTGGTTCGCGAAGGGCGACGGTCGCCGCGACAAGGTCGTGCTCGCGACGAAGGTCTACAGCGAGATGGGCTCGTGGCCCAACGAGTCGCGGCTCTCGGCGCTCCACATCCGCACGGGCTGCGAGGACAGCCTGCGGCGCCTGCAGACCGATCACATCGACATCTACCAGATGCACCACGTGTACCGCGGGGCGACGTGGGACGAGGTCTGGCAGGCGTTCGAGACGCTGGTCCAGCAGGGCAAGGTGATCTACGTCGGTTCGAGCAACTTCGCCGGCTGGCATATCGCGAAGGCGAACGAGGCGGCCAGGGACCGCCATTTCCTCGGGCTGGTGTCCGAGCAGTGCATCTACAACCTCGCCGAGCGCACCGTCGAGCTCGAGGTGCTCCCGGCGTGCGAGGACTACGGGATGGGCGTGATCCCCTGGAGCCCGCTCTGGCGCGGCCTGCTGGCGGGCGTCCTCGACGGCGGGGGCGCGAAGGGGACGCGACGAGCGTCGAGCATGGTGCAGGACAAGCTCGTGGAGCACCGTCCCCAGGTCGAGGCCTACGAGAAGTTCTGCGCCGAGATCGGCCAGCCACCTGCGGAGGTCGCGCTCGCGTGGCTGCTCGCCAACCCCGTGGTCACCGCGCCGATCATCGGCCCGCGGATCCCCGAGCAGCTCGAGGGCGCGATGCGGGCGCTGGACCTGAGGCTCGACGATGCGGCGATGAAGCGTCTCGACGAGATCTGGCCGGGTCCGGGCGGACCCACCCCGGAAGCGTTCGCCTGGTAGCGGCGCCGGATCCTACGCCGAGGTCGGCCCGGGGTCGTCGTCCTTCGGCTCGCCGGTCGGATCGGGGCTCGACGAGCCGACGCCATGTCGGATCCGTTCGGTCGTCTCGGCCACGGTGACCGAGACGGCGTCGCCCAGCGCACGGACCGCCTGCTTCAGATCCTCCTTGGCCCGCTCGTCCCGGATCGTGTCCCCGAGCGCCTTGAAGGCCCGGTCGAGCGCATCGGTGATGTCTCGCGCGGCGTCCTCCAGCTTGCGCTGGCTCTCCTGCGCCGACTCGCGAGCGGAACCGCTCGACTCCTTGTACCGCTCGGCGACGTGGCGCCCCCACGACGCGAACCG
>DASXTX010000160.1:0-8675 GCA_036505195.1 Actinomycetota bacterium | reverse complement strand
GGTGGGGGTCTCCTCGATCAGCTTGCGGCCCCGCAGGATCAGCGAGCGCTCCGGCGCGCAGAGCTGCGCGGTGAGCGTTCGGGTGAAGGGCGAGCTCGGATGAGTGGAGGTGAAGTGGTTCGCCATCTCCTCGTCGACCCGGTACTGCGGTTCGAACGTGAACGAGTACAGGTCGATCCACCCGTTCGGCCGGTGGGTCTGCAGCACGCGGGCCCCATCGTCGTCGACCAGCCGGAACCTCCAGCCGAACTGATCGACCTCGAGGCCGGGTCCGATCGGCAGCGAGCCGAGGATCGAGCCGCCGCCGAACCCGACGTCGGCGAGCCTCCCCTCGCCGTCCGCCTCGACCAGCAGCGCCATGTGCGTACGAGCCGTCACACCCCGGGCCCCGAAGCGGACCCGCGCGCCCAGGCGCGTGACGCTGAACCCGACGGCCTCGAGCGCGGCGGCGAATAGCGTGTTGTGCTCGAAGCAGTAGCCGCCGCGGCGGTCCCGGACGAGCTTGCCCTGCAGGCTCGGGAGATCGAGATGGATCGGTCGCCCCAGCAGGATGTCGAGGTTCTCGAACGGGATCGTCGTCGCGTGCGCGAGTTGGAGCGCGTCCAGGACCTCGAGCGTCGGCTCGACCGGTCCCTCGTACCCGATCCGTTCGAGGTACGCGTCCAGATCGAGCGCCATCGTCCCATCATCCCGGAGTTCGGATCGAGTGGCCCGTCCGCCGCGTTCGGTCAGGCCGGAACGTCGGGACGACGTGGGATCGCCTCCGGATACAAGGACGTCACCGCGCGGGGGATCCTGTGGATGAACGTCTCGACGGTCTCCAGCACGGCCTCGGTCTCCCACGGCCGCACCTGGTCGCGGTACCCCAGGATCCATCGACCGTCGATCTCGAAGCTCCAGCGATGACCGAGCGACTGCAGCCACTCCATCATGCGGGGATCGACCACGGCGGACGCGAACGCCCGATCGTGACACCGGACCGCGAACGCCCGGTTGAATGCCTCGGACTCGAAGGCGATGTCCGGCACGGCGATGTCGACGAGCCTGGTCAGTCCCGTCTCGGGCCGGATCACGAGTGTCGGCCACCCGCCCGGTATCGCGATCTGCGCGCACGACAGGAGCCGCCGTTCGTTCTCCGACACGGAGTACGAGTGATCGAACGCGCGCACCTCGAGGTCGTGCCAGGACCCCGAGAGCACGTTCTCGATCTCGCCGTAGGACCGTCTCGTCGAACGAAAGAGCTGGAAGGGTTGGTCGAGCAGACCGAACCGATCCTCGGCGGAGAAGCGCACCCGTAGCCTTCGCGCCTCCGCCTCCATCGCCTGCTGGCGTGGTTTGTCGCGCCACCGGACGAGGGCCAGGAACAGGCCGATGACGACCGCGGTCGCCACGAGCTCGCGAGCCTGCCGCCACTCGCGGCCGGCGATGAGGATGAGCGCCCCGCCCGCGAGGACGCCGAGAAGGACCTTGAAGGCCGTCGTCCGCCTCACGTCGTTCCGTCGGCACGCCGGGGGGACAGATTGAGGACGGCCCGCCTACAGCCGCAGAGCCTGCGGCCTCGACATCAGCACCTCGGGGTCGTCCCAGTCGACCCCTTCGACGTCGATGTAGAGCTCGATCTCGTTCCCATCGGGGTCGGCCAGGTACAGGCTGTGCGTCATGCCGTGATCGGCGGTTCCCACCAGCGGCACCCCGGACTCCTGGAGCCGTGCGAGCGCGGCTCGGAGCTCGTCGTCGGTGTCCCCCACCTTCAGGCCGAAGTGGTACAGGCCCACCCGTCGCCCGGCAGGGATCGGCGCCGCGTTCGGGCCGACCTCGATCAGGAGCAGCTCGTGATGCGTTCGGCCACCCGAGAACATCGCCGCCGGGAACGGCAGACCGTCGCCCGGACCCACCTGACGCCAGCCGAGGACGTCCCGGTAGAACCGCACCGAACGCTCGAGGTCCCGCACGTACAGCACGAGGTGCCCGAGCTCCTTCACTCCTCCTGGCGCGCCTCCTGGAACTCCTCCCGGCACGCCGCCCGGTCGCTGGTCCGCCTCCGCCATCTCGTCCTCCGATCCTGTCGGCGTCCTCCAGAAACCCCGCGTCCGCCACGGGTATGCCCGCGGCGGGAGCCCGGCGGTGTCAGGCCGCGATCCGAGACACCGTCCCTGCCAAGGACAGCACGTACAGCTCGCCACGCGCATCCTCCCCGAAAGATGCGAGGGCATCGACCCGCGGCCCCAGCGCCCGAGCCTGCATCGCCCGGCCGTTCCCCGGGATGAGCGCCTCCAGGCGGCCCCGGCAGTAGTCGGCGAACACGTAGGCGCCCGCCAGCGCCGGGATCAGCGCGCCCCGGTACACGTAGCCCCCGGTGACGGCGCACGACCCGGCGCCGTTCGCGTACTCGAACACCGGCGGGACCGAGCCCGGGGCCGATCCGCCCTCGAACGGGTGCGTCCCCTCCAGCCGGTCCCATCCGAAGTTCGACCCTCCGTCCGAGCCCGCGGACTCGAGGTCGATCTCCTCCCACGCGTTCTGCCCGACGTCGCCGATCCACAGGTCGCCGGTCGCCGCGTCGAACGAGAAGCGCCACGGGTTCCGCAGCCCGTAGGCCCAGATCTCCGGGCGCGCACCCGACCGTCCGACGAACGGGTTGTCCGGGGGGATCGCGTACGGCTCGCCCCTCGAGGGTCTCGGCGATATCCGCAGCAGTTTGCCGAGCAGCGTCGAGAGCGACTGCGCGTTCCCCATCGGATCGCCGGCGCTCCCGCCGTCGCCGAGCGCCACGTACAGGTACCCGTCCGGTCCGAACGCGAGCGCGCCGCCGTTGTGGTTCGAGAACGGCTGATCGACGAACAACACGAGGCGCTCGCTCGCCGGATCGGCGCCGTGGTCGTCGAACGCGAACTCGGCCACGTGCGTGTCGCCCTCGGTGTCCGTGAAGTCCACGTACAGGTAGCGGCCGTTCGGCGAGAACGCGAGACCCAGGAGGCCCTGCTCGCTCCCGAGCGAGACGCGGTTCGTCAGGTCGAGGACGACCCTCGGTTCCGAACCCGGGGAGAGCGCGACGACCCGCCCGACCTTCTCGGCCACGTACAGCGCGCGATCGCCGGCCCGTACGGCCATCGCGACCGGTTGCTCGAGCTCGGCCACCGGCACGAGCCGGATCCGCGCGTCCGCGAGACGGGGCTCCGTCGGTGTGGGGCCTGCGCTCGGCGAGGCGGCCGGTGACGTCGGGCCGTCGCTGCCGGGCGAGGTCGACCCGGCCACCGACTGCGCCGCCTCCCGCGTCGAACACGCGGGGATCAGCGAGCCGAGGACGACGAGGACGATCACCAGCATGAACCCTCGGCCTCGAGCGGTTACCGCCGGCCGAAGGACGGGTTCGACCACGGTGGCCCGAGGGCGGGTCACAGGATCGAGATTACCGACCCACCACCGCACGCGCGGCCGACGAACGCCGCCGACGAACGACGATCACGGCTGACGCGCCCACCACGATCCCGAAGGCAGCGGCCACGATCACGGCCCACCCGCCGTCGGCATCCGACGGCTGGGGGTCGACGGCCGACGCGTTCTCGAGCGCGAGTTCGGAGGCGTCGACCTTCGTGACGGGGCCGTCCGCGGTCGGCGTGTCGATCGCACCGCCGACGCCGTCGCCTACGACCACCGCGCCGACCATCCCGAGGTGGTAGGTGCACACGTACGGGTACACGCCCGGCTCGGAGAACCGATACGTGACCGACCTCTTCTTGAACCCCGCGTAGTCGCCCCAGGTCGCGTTCGCGCCGAGGACCGAATGCGGGAACGGGTCGACGTTGGTGAACGTCACTTCCTCGCCCGTCGACACCCGCAGGATCGTCGGCGAGAAGCAGAAGTCCCGGATGTCGACCCCGGTCCCCTCGGCGTCCGTCACCGGCCGGCCGCACCCGCCCCCACCGCTCGCCGACGCGAGACCCTCCCCGAGCACGGGGACCAGCACCAGCGCCCCGAGCAGCACGATCCCGGCCGCCGCGGATACCTTCCGTCGCCTGCCTGCTGGCCGCATCCGGGGGCCTCCTCTCGCTCGTTCCCCCTGACACGACCGGCCGGGCCCGCGGTGGGTTCCCGCGCGTCCTGCGCTCCACGTCGAACTCGACCCTGAGCGCGAAGCGGTCGGAGACCGTCATGCCGGCGACCCGGGCGAACGGGTCGCCGGCGTGCGGTGGATGGATGCGGGGTCAGCGCTGGGACTGGACGGGATCGCGATCGTCGACGGAGACGACACGGTCGCCCTCGTCGGGACGCGGGCCCCGGAGCGCGGCGTTCTCGCGTTCGAGCTCGGAGATCCGGCGCCTCGTGCTCCGCCGGCGGCCGTGGCTCCCACGCAGGAGCCCGGCGCCGAGGACGCACAGCGCGATCGCGGTCGCTCCGAGCACGGCGGCGCCGATCGCGACCTCGACCTGCGTAGCCGTGAACGAGCCGCCGAACAGCGAGAAGGTCACGTCGTTGGCAGCATCGGACCAGTTCTCGACGGCGAAGTCGACGACCAGTCCGGCCGCCGCGAGCCCGAGCAGGATGAGCGCGATGCCCATCGGTCACCTCCCGTGTTCAGGAGAGGGGTCTCTACCCATCGGGGGCTCCGCCCATGCCTCGTCCTTCCACGTCGTCGACCGGGACGTGCGCGGCACGATTGCCTAGGCTGCACGCTGAGATGGCTACGGAGCCGAATCCCCAGGAGGAATGGGCCGCCTTCCTGAGCGGGACCCATCCGCACTTGCAGGACAAGAGCCCGCTCCGCTTCATCCCGTCGTCTCCCAGGTGCAGGCTCTGCTCCGCCCCGTTCGGCCGCCCGGGGGCGTTCGTGCTGCGTCGCTACGGCTACACGCCCTGGGAGAAGAACCCGAAGATCTGCGGCCGGTGCTTCAAGGGCATCGAGACCGTCGCGAAGATGTGCCCCACCTCGAAGGAGGACCGGGAGATCAACGGCGCCGAGGTGGAGCTCTCGATGCTGTTCGCGGACGTCCGCGGCTCGAGCAAGCTGGCTCGAGAGATGCCCAACTGGGACTTCACGCGGCTCATGAACCGCTTCTACACGGTGTCCAAGGACGTCCTCGTCGAGGCCGACGCGATCATCGAGAAGTTCGTCGGGGACGAGGTCGTGGCGCTGTTCCTCCCCCTCATGACCGGCCCCGGCCACGCCCGGCGCGCCGTCGAGGCCGCCGAGGCGCTGCTGGACGCGACGGGTCACGCCGATGGTGAGCGTCCCTGGGTGCCGCTGGGCGCGGGCGTACACACGGGGGTCGCCTTCGTCGGCGTCGTAGGGACCAGGGGGTCGAGCGACTTCACGGCGCTCGGCGACCCCGTCAACATCGCGTCGCACCTCGCGTCGCAGGCGGCAGCCGGCGAGATCCTCGTGAGCGACGCGACCGCCGCGGCCGCGGCCATGCCGCACGACGACCTCGAACGGCGTCACGTCTCCCTCAAGGGTCACCCGCTCGACGCGCTGGTGCTGCGCGTCGGTGGACCGGCCCGGGGCGAGTCGGTCGGCTGACGGGTGACGCGATCGGGGCGATCGTGGGCTCGATGCGCGATGCAGGCCCGGCTCGTGAGATGAGCGCGATCCAGCGAACGCTGAAGATCCGGCCGGACGAGACGCGGCTCGTCCTGTCGATGAGCGCCCTGTCGTTCGTCGGCATGGCCGGCCTCGCGATCGGGCAGAGCGGCGCGAACGCCCTCTTCTTCGATCGGATCGGCACCGACGCGCTCCCGCTGATGTACCTCGCACAGGGCGCGACCGCGTTCGTGTTCATGATGGGCCTGGCCGCGCTGCTCGGGCGCGTCGACCGACGGCGCGCCTACCTCGCGATCCCGGCGGGGCTGGGCGCCGTCGTCCTCGCCGAACGGATCGCGCTGCTCACCGACGGACGGTGGATCTTCCCCGTCCTGTGGCTGACGGTGGCCCTCGCGATCTTGCTGCAGAACGTGTTCGTCTGGGGTACCGCCGGCGTCGTCACCGACACCCGCCGCGCGAAACGCCTGTTCCCCCTGTTCGCGGCCGGCGAGATCCTCGGGTCGGTCGCCGGCGGCCTGCTCACGAACCCCCTCGTCCGCGTGATCGGCACGGAGAACCTGCTCCTCGTCTGGGCGGCCTCCCTGGCGGTCTCGTTCGCGCTCTGTCGGGTGGTGCTGACGGCCGCGGGGACGCTCGCGCAACCGCGGGTCCGCAAGGCCAGGCGCCGGGAGGCGTCGCCGTGGCGGGACCTGACCGTCGCGTTCGGGTACGTGCGGCGTTCGCGCCTGCTCGTGTGGATGACCCTGGCCGCCGTGCTGTTCTCGGTCCTGTTCTACTCGCTCTACCTGCCTTGGGCGACCGCCGCCACCGAGCGGTTCCCGAACGCGGACGACCTGGCGGGGTTCTTCGGGCTGTTCTGGGCCGCGATGACCGGCGCCGCGTTCCTCATGTCGGTGCTCGTGACCAACCGGCTCTTCGGCCGGTTCGGCATCGCGTCGATGATGCTCGTGCTCCCGCTGCTGTACGCCGGGTCGTTCGGCATCCTGCTCGTCAGCGCGGGGTTCGTCACGCTCGTGATCCTGCGGTTCATCGACGGGGTCTGGCTCCAGGGCGTCGCCTCCCCCGCGTGGGAGACGCTGACGAACGTCGTGCCCGATGCGCGACGCGATCAGGTCCGGACGTTCCTGAACGGAGGACCCGCGCAGGCCGGGACCGCGATCGCTGGGATCATCGCGCTCGTCGGCCAAGATGTGTTGACCCCGCGGCAGTTCGCCGCGATCGGGCTCGCGACCGCCGCGATCGCGGTGTTCGTGACGTGGCGCGTACGCGCGTCGTACGCCTCCGCGCTCGTCGAGGCGCTGCGCGAGGCGCGGCCGGAGGTGTTCCCCGACGTCGCGGTGGCCGGGGTCCCGTTCGCGTTCGCGCCCGACGCCCAGACGCTCGGCAGCCTGCTCGTCGCGATGGACGACGCGCAGCCCTCGGTCCGGCGCCTCTCGGTCCAGCTGCTCGCCGAGGTCGATGATCCCCGAGCCACCGGGGCGCTCGAACGCGCCCTGCGCGACGACGACGCCTCCGTTCGCGCGCAGGCCCTCGATGGCCTCGCGGCCGCCCCCGGACGGGTCGATGCCGAAACGTTCCTGCCGCTGCTCGACGATCCCGACCCGGCGGTGGCCGCCTCGGCCGCCGCGGCAGTCGCGACGGGACCGAACGCAGCCGCCGCCGCACGCGTGCTGCTACGACTCGCCGCCGCCCCCGACCCCGACGTGCGATCGACCGCCTTGCGCCATCTCGCTGCGGCGCCGCCCGACGCCGCCGCCGGGCTCGCGACGCCCGCGCTCGACGACCAGGATCCCGGCGTCCGGGCCGCCGCGCTGACGACCCTCGCCGGGGTGCGGCCCGACGACGCGCTTGGACCAGCGGTCCGCGGGTTCGAGGACCCGAGCCCGAGGGTGCGCCAGGCCGCGGTGGCCGTGGCCGCGCGGCTCGGCGATCGTTCGGTGGACGCGGTGCTCGACGCGCTGGACCGGCCGGCCGCCCGAGATGCTGCGCTGCGAACCCTCGCGCGCACGGATCTCGGCGGACGGGCCGAACGCGTTCGCACCTTCGTGGCCGAACGCTCACGCGACGCGGCCGGCGACGACGCGCTCGCCGCCGCGGTCCCGTCCGACGGCGACGCCGCCCAGCTGCTGAAGGACGCGCTGGTCGAACGCGCACGCGCGAACGGTCGCTCGGCGCTTCGGGCGCTCTCGTTGATCTCGACCGACGGCGCCGCGGTCCGCTCCGCGGTCGAGAGCCTCGACGCGAGGGATCCCGCGCAGACCGCGAACGCGCTCGAGACGCTCGAGGCGACCACCGACGCCACCCTGGCCGCGCCGATCCTGGCGCTGTGGGAGCCGAGCGCAGGACCGCGACGGGACGTGCCGGCCGATTGGCTCGAACGGGTGTCGGCGGACGATGATGTGTTCGTCGCGGCGTGCGCCGGGGCCGTGATCGCACAACGTGACGTAGGGGACGCGATGGCTCGCTCGGATGCCTCGATGCCCGTGATCGAACGCGTGCTGTTCCTGCGACGCGTCCCGTTGTTCGACGAGCTGTCGCCCGCGGACCTCGGGGCGATCGCGGAGGTGGCGCAGGAGCGATCGTTCGCGGACGGGGAGCTCCTCGCGTCCGAGGGCGAGCTGGGCGACGAGCTCCTGATCGTCGCGAGCGGCATCGTCCGCGTGGAGGCCGGCGGTTCGGAGATCGCTCGGCGGGGCCCGGGCGAGGTCGTCGGCGAGATGTCCCTGATCACGCGCGGCCCGCGGATGGCATCGCTCGTGGCCGACGGGGACGTCCGCGCGATCCGCATCGGGCGTCGCGAGTTCGAGAGCATGATCCACGACCGCCCCGACATCGGGATCGGCGTGATGCGGGTGCTCGCGCAGCGGCTCGCGGAGGCGTGGCGATCGGCCACGCGAGCCGAGGGCCTGAGCGCCTAGACGGCCGGCGGCGGCGGCGCGGGGATCGGGCCCGCTGGCACGGGCTGGACCGCCGCCGGCTTCGACCCGCGAGCGGCGATCACGAGCGCACCGAGACCGGCGATCGAGGCCAGCACCCAGACCAGGCCACCGAGGAACGGGATCAACCCGATCCCGCGAAGGATCAGCCACCCGACGAGGAAGGCCACGAACCGCGAGCCCGGCGGGTTCACCAGCCG
>DASXTX010000159.1:0-22143 GCA_036505195.1 Actinomycetota bacterium | reverse complement strand
GGGCTCCCGCTGTTCCTCGCGATCTACCTGCTCGACCTGTACGAGCGCGAGCCGATGTCGCTCGTGCTCGGCGCCCTCGTGTGGGGCGGCGTGGCGGCCACGGTGCTCGCAGGGATCGCGAACGAGGGGTGGGGCCTGGTCGTCGCGCGTCTCGGGGGACCGGTGTTCGCGGCCGAGTGGACGGCCGCCCTGACGGCGCCGTTCGTCGAGGAAACCGTGAAGGTCGCCGGCGTCGTCCTGATCTACCTGATCGCCCGGGACGAGATGGACGACATGATGGACGGCTTCGTCTACGGCGCGATGGTCGGGCTCGGCTTCACGCTGGTCGAGGACGTCTTCTACTTCATCGCGATCTTCGGCGGCTCGCCGGGTGGGGTCCTCGCCGGCTTCTACGTGCGCGTGGTCTCGAGCGGTTTCTACGGGCACGTGCTGTACACGGGACTATCCGGCATGGGGGTCGCGTACTTCGTCTCGAGGCGTGGCGAGGTCGCGTTCGGGAGGCGGTTAGCGGTCGCGCTCGGGCTCTTCGGCTCGGCGGTTGCGGCGCACTTCCTATGGAACTCGCCGTTCCTGAACTTCTTCCCTTCGAGCGTGGACAACGTCGGCGACTGGCTCCGGATCCCGTTCGCGGCGGCCGTCAAGGGCGCGCCGCTGCTGTTGTTCGTGGTCGTGATGGTCCGACTGGCCCGCAGGCGCGAGCGCATGTGGCTCGAGACCGCCCTGCGTTCGGAGGTCGACTCGTCCTGGCTCTCCGAGGTCGAGCTCAGGGTGCTCCTCGACCCGAGCGCGCGGCGCCGGTCGCGGCGCGAGATGCGTGCCCGCGCCGGCGACGCCGCCGAACGCCTCCTGAAACGCCTGCAGAAAGAGCAGATCAACCTCGCGATGGTGCGGACGCACGCAACCTCCGACGACGATCCGGAGCTTGTGCGACAACGGGCCCTCTGCGCCTCGCTTCGCGACGCGTTGCTGGCGATGCCGGGCGCCGCGCTGGCCGGGACCCGACGCGAGGGTTGATCCCGGCGCCCTGCGCCACCCGGACCCTCGACGTAGCGCTCGCGCGTGGCCGTCACCCGGTACTGCCCCACACGGGAGCCCGGGTAGGCTTCCGGCCGTGAGCCTGACCGAAGACGTCCTGACTGGCGACCCCCGAGCGGTCGCCCGGGCGATCTCGATGGTCGAGGACGGGACCGCCGGTCTCGAGGCGCTCTCGGCGGAGCTGTTCCCCCGGACCGGACGAGCCTTCACGGTCGGGCTCACGGGCTCGCCGGGGGTCGGGAAGTCCACGATCGTGGGCGAGCTGGTCGGCGCGGCGAGGGCCCAGGGACGCTCGGTCGCGGTGCTCGCGATCGACCCGACGTCGCCCTTGTCGGGCGGCGCGCTGCTCGGTGATCGCCTGCGGATGCAGGCGCACGCGACGGATCACGGCGTGTTCATCCGCTCGATGGCGACGCGCGGGCACCTCGGCGGGATGGCGCTCGCCGCGCCGGAGGCGATCCGTGTCCTGGACGCGGCGGGGCACGACCTGGTGATCGTCGAGACCGTCGGGGTCGGGCAGGCCGAGGTCGACGTCGCGGCGGCGACCGACACCACGGTGGTCGTCGTCTCGCCCGGCTGGGGCGACGCCGTCCAGGTCGCGAAGGCCGGGATCTTGGAGATCGCGGACGTCTTCGTCGTGAACAAGGCCGATCGCGAGGGCTCCGAGGTCGCGGTTCGCGACCTCCAGCAGATGCTGCGGATGGGTCCCGAGCTGCCGTGGACGCCGCCGGTGGTGCCGACCACCGCGACCGAGGGCGCCGGCATCGACGATCTGTGGGCCGCGCTCGAGCTGCACCGGGCCCACCTCGTGTCCTCCGGCGAGCTCGAACGGGGACGGCGTGACCGGCTGCTGCGAGAGGTCGAGAGCCTCTCGCTGGAGAAGCTCCGCGGCCGCGCGCGCGACCTCCTCACGAACGACGGCTCGCTCGCCGCCGATCTCACGGAGCGGCGAACGGACCCCTACCGGACCGCGGCTATCCTGGAGGAACGGATCACCCAAGGTCCGTGATCGGGCGCGCGCGGCCGGTCACGCCGTACACGGGAGCGAAGACGCACCCGGAGGAGGAGGATGGTCGAGCAACGCGAACGACGATCCGCAGAGGACACACAGCCGTCCGAGGCTCGGACCCTCTCGGGCGAGCCGCTCGAGCCTCTCTACGGCCCCGCCGACCTCGCGGGGTTCGACCCCGAGGCCAAGCTCGGACGTCCGGGCGCCTACCCGTTCACCCGGGGTGTCTACCCCTCGATGTACCGCGGCCGGCTGTGGACGATGCGCCAGTTCGCCGGGTTCGGTTCGGCCCCCGAGACCAACGCGCGCTACCGGTTCCTGCTCGAACGCGGCCAGGGCGGGCTGTCGGTCGCGTTCGACATGCCGACGCTGATGGGTCGGGACTCCGACGACCCGCTCGCCGAGGGCGAGGTCGGACGGTGCGGCGTGGCGACCGACTCGCTCGAGGACTTCGAGGCGCTGTTCGATTCGATCCCGCTCGGCGACATCTCGACGTCGATGACGATCAGCGGCCCCGCCGTGGTCGTCTTCGCATACTTCCTGGCCGCCGCCGAGCGCCAAGGCGTCCCGTGGGAGCGCTTGGACGGCACCCTGCAGACCGACATCCTCAAGGAGTACATCGCGCAGAAGGAGTGGATCTTCCCGCCGAGGCCCCACCTAAGGCTGATCGGCGACCTCATGGAGTTCTGCCTCGAACGCGTCCCGCGGTGGCACCCGATCAGCGTGTCCGGCTACCACATCCGCGAGGCGGGGGCGAACGCCTGGCAGGAGCTCGCGTACACGCTGGCCGACGGGTTCGCGTACGTCGAGCTCGGCCTGGATCGCGGGCTCGACGTCGATCGGTTCGCGCCGGGGCTGTCCTTCTTCTTCAACGCGCACGTCGACTTCTTCGAGGAGATCGCGAAGTACCGGGCGGCGCGCAGGATCTGGGCGCGGTGGCTGAGGGAGCGCTACGGCGCGAAGGACGAGTCCTCGATGCGGCTGCGGTTCCACACGCAGACGGCGGGGGTCTCGCTCACCGCGCAGCAGCCCATGAACAACGTCGTCCGGACGGCGATCGAGGCCCTGGCCGCCGTCCTGGGCGGGACGCAGTCGCTCCACACGAACGCGCTCGACGAGGTGCTGGCGCTGCCGACCGAGGAAGCCGCCAAGCTCGCGCTTCGCACCCAGCAGATCATCGCGCACGAGACCGGCGTCCCCGACGTGATCGACCCCCTGGGCGGCTCGTACTTCCTCGAGACCCTCACCGACCGGATGGAGGAGCTCGCGGAGGCCGAGTTCGCGCGGATCCTCGCGATGGGCGACGGCTCGATGCTCGAGGGGGTCCTCACCGGCATCGAGCGAGGCGTCTTCCAGCAGGCGATCGCCGAGTCCGCGTTCAGTGAGCAGGAGCGGTTCGAGCGGGGCGACCTGGTCAAGGTAGGGGTGACCGACTTCGTCGAGGCGGGGGAGCAGCCGATCGAGATCCTCGAGATCTCCGGCGGCGTGGAGACCTCGCAGGTCGAGCGGGTTCGAGAGGTCCGCGAGCGGCGGGACGCGGCGGCCGCCCGAACCGCGCTCGACCGCCTCGGAGAGCTCGCGGCCACGGACGACAACCTCGTCGAGCCGCTCGTGGACTGTGCCCGAGCCCTGTGCACCGAGGGCGAGATCGTGGACGCCCTGAGGTCGGTGTTCGGCTCGTACACGGAGACGCCTCGGTTCTGAGCCGGCGTCGCGACGCTAGTTGCAAGAGCACGCAGTTGCCAGAAGGTGCGTCAGCGTGCTTTCATGGTGTCTTCCGATTCGGGGAGGGATCGCAGGGCGTGCTCGCTGCCTCGGAGGCCCTTGGCGTCGGCGTCATCGTGTCGGCGTTCCTGTTCGGGTTCCGCCACGGCATCGACTGGGACCACATCGCCGCGATCACGGACATCACCAGCTCGCAGGAGGACCGGGGCCGGGCGCTCGAGTTCGGCACGATCTACGCGCTCGGCCACGCGCTCGTCGTGTTCGCGATCGGGGTTCTGGCGATCGTCCTTGGAGCCAAGCTCCCTCACGGCGTCGACGCCGTGATGGAACGCGTCGTCGGCGTCACGCTCATCCTGCTCGGCGTGTACGTGTTCTCCGCGTTGGTGCGTCACGGGCGGGAGTTCCGGATGCGGAGCCGGTGGATGCTGGTCTTCAGCGGCGTCCAGGGCGCGTTCCGGAAGGTCCGCGGGGGGCGCCGGCGCGAGGCGCACGATCTCGAGCCGGTGCATCGACACGCGGAGCAGGATGGGTCCCTGTCGGTCGCGGTCGCGGAGGACATCCCCGTGTCCGAGTGGCATCACGGTCACCATGGGCGTCCCGGCCACCACCACCACAAGCACCCAGAGCCGACCGACGAGGCCTTCATGAACTATGGCCGGGGGACGGCCTTCGGCGTCGGGATGCTCCACGGCATCGGCGCCGAAACGCCGACCCAGGTGGTGATCTTCCTGACCGCGGCGGGTGCGGGCGGGGCGCTCGCCGGGGTCCTCATCCTCGTCGTCTTCCTGATCGGCCTGCTCGCGTCGAACACCCTCATCACGTTCGGTTCGGCGTTCGGCTTCGTGACGGCCTCGAAGAACTGGACCCTCTACGTCACGGTCGCGGTCCTGACGGCGTCCGCGAGCCTCATCATCGGGATCCTGTTCCTGCTCGGGAAGGGCGCCGTGCTGCCCGCATTGTTCGGCGGGTAGAGCTCAGCCCGCGGCGCCGCCCGCCTTCCTGCAGTCGGCGCACAGGCCGCCGATCGCGAAGTGCGTGAGATCGGGTTTGAACCCGTGGTGTTGCTCGATCAGCCGGATCAGCGCGTCGGCCTCGCCGATCGATAGGTCGTCCTCGTCCCCGCAGTTCGAGCAGGTGAGGTGCACGTGGCCGGCCTCTTCGGTCCGGTGGTACTCGGCCCCGCTCTCCAGGTGGGCGTGGGCGAGCACCCCCATCTCCTCCAGGAGCGCGAGCGTCCGGTAGATCGTCGACGCGTTCACGCCCGGCATGTCCCCCTGAACCTTGCGGGCCAGGGCGGTGGGGGAGATGTGACCCTGCGTGCGCATGATCTCGGCGACGATCGCCCGCCGCTGCGGGGTCATCCGCAGCCCACGCTCCCGCAGGGCCGAGATCACGTCGACGTTCGATGCCTGGTCCGCGGTCTGTCCCACGTGGGCGATTGTAGCAGCGAGTTGCAGGTGCAACGGCAGCCCTCGGAGCGGCCTCGGCGGCGAGGGTCTGCGAGGATAGGCCGTCCATGGGGGAGTTCGTCCGCATCGACACCGAGGGCGGGGTCGCCACGATCCGCATCGACCGGCCGCCCGCGAACGCGCTCGCGCGCCCCGTCTCGCTCGAGCTGTCCGAGGCCGCCGGGACCGTCGCCGGCGACCAGGCGGTTCGAGCCGTGGTCGTCTGGGGCGGCGAGCGGATCTTCGCCGCCGGCGCCGACATAAAGGAGATGGTCGGGTACGGGCCGGCCGAGATCGCCTCGGACGTGGGGGCGCTCGAGCAGGCCTGCCGCGACCTCGAGGCGGTCCCGAAGGTCACGATCGCGGCGATCAACGGATTCGCGCTCGGGGGTGGCCTCGAGGTGGCACTCTCCTGCGACGTCCGGTTCGTCGCCGAGGATGCGCGGCTCGGCCTGCCCGAGATCAAACTGGGGATCATCCCCGGCTCGGGTGGAACGCAGCGGCTCCCCCGCCTGGTCGGCCTCGCGAAGGCCCGCCACCTGATCCTCACGGGGCGGCAGGTGGATGCCGCCGAGTCGCTCGCCATCGGGCTCGTCGACCGGCTGGCGGCGCCCGACGAGGTCTATCGCGTCGCCGTCGACGAGGCCCGAGCGTTCGCCGCCGGGCCCCTGCTCGCCTACGCCGCGGCCAAGCGCGCGATGGCGGCCGCCGATCACCCGCTCGAGGAGGGGCTGCGGGTCGAGCGGGAGGCGTTCGTCGCGCTGTTCGCCACCCGGGACCAGGAGGAGGGCATGCGCGCCTTCCTCGAGAAGCGCGAACCGAAGTTCGAGGGGAGGTAGCGTGCGCGTTCGACAGGCCACGGTGGAGGACGTCCCGTCCCTGGTCGCGCTGTTCCAGGAGCTCGATCGGATGCAGGCGGACTGGCGGGTCTTCACCCCGCGCCCGGGCTTCTACGACGAGGTCGGTGCCAAGTACAACGAGGCCCTCGCCGACCCCGACACCGTGGTCCTGGTCGCCGAGGACGAGGACGGCGAGGTGGTCGGGATGGCGTACGGGGAGGCCCGCACCCCCTCCCGGTTCTCCGACGAGCGAGCCCTCGAGCTCTCGGGCGTGGTCGTGCGCGCCGGCTACCGGGGCCGGGGTGTGGGCCGGGAGCTGGTCCACGAGGCCGGACGGTTCGCGGCCGATCGGGGGGTCCGGTGGGTCGAGTTGAAGACCTTCGCCCCCAACCGGGGCGCGATGGAGTTCTGGGAGGACCTCGGCTTCACCGCACGGGTCGTGCAGCTGACGAGCCCCACGAAGGTCCTGCTGGAGCGGCTCGAGGGCCGCTGACAGGCACGCCGCTCGCCCGAAATCAGGGGTGCTCGGGAACGAACCGGCCTGCCGATTGGTTCGAATGAACGGATTGAAGCCTCGGGACGACCGGGGCGAGGTTCGAACCGAGGCGAGGAGAGGATCGATGTCCGACTCGGCATACCGCGGAGCCCGCATCCGCGAGCTCCCTCGGGCCAACCGTACGTACCCCGGAGGTCGGGTCTGCGCCGCCGAAGGGTGCACCACGAAGCTGTCCATCTACAACCGATGGGATCTGTGCTGGCAGCACGAGCCCGTCCACACGTACATCTCTCGCGGCAAGCGTAGGAGCCGAAAGGAGATGGAGGCCGCGTAAGCCCCCCGTACGCGCCTTCTCTACGGAAGCCCTCCCGCGTTGGTGGGGGGGCTTCCGGCCGTAAGCGCGAGGTGGTGGTCCACGGATCCCACCGAGATGCCGTCTGTGCAGCTTCCCCCTCGATGAGGACCGGATGCGACCCTAGCTCTGGGCCGACGAGGAACCGTCGCCCTCTGATTGACCGGATGCCAGGACCCGATCCGCGATCGCCTGCGCCTCCTCGAGGCGGTCTCTGTCCACGAACAGGCGGACGCTTCGCTCCCAGATCTGGCTGAAGAACCCAGGGTTCTTGTACCACCACACGATCCCGGCCTTCTCGAGCTCGCCCGCGATCGCCTCGGCGTGGTCGTGGGTGAAGGCGCCCAGGTGAACCGTGTGGACGTCGTCGCTCACGACACGAGCGCCGCGGGTCGCCAACCGCGGACCGAGCTCACGAGGGCGAGCTCCCGGGCGCCGCGGAGCTCGTCCACCGTGACGGGTCGCTCGGTCATGCGGCCCTCCCGGAGCAGCACGTTCCGGTAGGTACCCGGGAGGAGCCCGGCATCGACCGGCGGTGTCACCCAGATGCCGTCCAGGCGGACCGCGAGGTTCGCGATCGTCGACTCGGTCACCGCGCCGCGGTCGTTGACGAGCAGGACGTCGTCGACGTCGGGCCGCCGCCCGCGTCGCCGCTCGTAGGGCGCCCGGCGGGTCGTCTTGTGGAAGAGCCACACGTCCGACGGATCGACGGGTTCGTCGTCGAGCGCCACGCGGACCGCGTCGTCCGCGGGCGGCAGGTCGCGAACGTCGGTCGAGAGCCCCCCGTCGCGGCCGAGCGTCAGCCGGACGACGCTCGGCCCGGTGACCTCGGCGACCGCGCGTTTGAGCGCCGCCGCCGCGGCTTCCGGCTCGAACCGGAAGCCGAAGTAGCCGGCGGAGCTGGCGAGCCGCTCGAGGTGCTCGTCCAGATGCCGGAACCCCTCGGCCGGCACGTGCGCCAGACTCTCGAAGAGCTCGAACGCCGGTCGCACGTCGGTCAGCACCCGCGCCTTCGCGACGATCTCCTCGTATTCGCCCGACGCCGACGAATCGTGGGTGATGCCGCCCCCGACGCCGTACTCGGCCGTCCGGGTCTGGGCGTCGAGGACGACGGTGCGGATCGCGACGTTGAAGCTCGCGCGCGGCTCGCCCGATCCAGCTGGTGCGAGGTACCCGATCGCGCCGCAGTACGGCCCGCGGGCCGAGTCCTCGAGGTCGGCGATGATCCTCGTCGTGCGGACCTTCGGCGCGCCGGTGACCGATCCGCTCGGGAACAGGGCCCGGAAGGTGTCGAGCAGCGTGATCTCAGGCCGCAGGTCACCCTCGATCGTGGAGGTCAGCTGCCACACGGTCTCGAAGCGCTCGGCCTCCAGCATCCGCTCGACCTCGACCGAGCCGGTTCGGCAGATGCGGCCCAGGTCGTTACGGAGCAGGTCGACGATCATCGCGTTCTCGGCGCGGTCCTTCGAGGACGCGACCAGGCGCGCCGCGATCTCCTCGTCTTCCGCGAGCCAGCGGCCTCGGGGCGCGGTCCCCTTCATCGGGCGCGTCGTGATTCGCTCACCGTCGATCCGGAAGAAGAGCTCCGGCGACGCCGAGAGTACGCGGTAGCGGCCGAGATCCAGGAACGCGGCGTACCCGCCGCGCTGCGCCAGGCAGAGGTCGCGGTAGAACCCGCGCTCATCGCCCTGGATCATGGCCCGGAGCCGGATCGTGTGGTTCACCTGGTAGGTGTGTCCGGACGCGATCAGCTCGCGGATGCGTTCGACGGCCGCATCGTAGGTCGCGCGATCGACGCTCGGGCGCCAGGGCGAACCCGCCGATCCGGACGGGTCGAGCCGTGCGGGTTCGAGCGGGGGGAGGTCCTCCCTCCGTTCGAACAGGGCGAACCACGCGAGCGGGAGCTCGGCGAACGGGTCGTCGGGCGCCCGGACGCGCACCGAGAGCTCGGGATCGAGACCGGGGGCCGCCTCGTACGCGACGAACCCCGCCGCCCAGAGCCCCCTCGCCGCGGCCGACCCCGCCGCGTCGATCGCGCCGGCGACCTCGCTGGGCCGGCGCGCCTCGATGACCCCGACGGGCTCGGCGAGCCGGAACGCCCGCTCGGCGCCGGCCACCAGGTCGTCGAAGCGCGCCTCGATCACGTCAGGGTCTCCCTCAGCTCCGGCGAGCTCGGATCTCCTCGATCACCTTCGGGAGCACCGCGAGCGCGTCGCCGACGACGCCGAGGTCGGCGAGCCGGAAGATCGGAGCGTCCCCGTCCTTGTTGATCGCGATGATCCGCTTGGCGCCCTTCATCCCCACGACGTGCTGCGTCGCGCCGCTGATGCCGACGGCGATGTAGACCTCGGGCTTGACGGTCTTGCCGGTCTGGCCCACCTGGTACGAATACGGCACCCACCCGGCGTCCACCACCGCACGGCTCGCCCCGACGGCCGCGCCGCCGATCGCGGCCGCGAGGTCGTCGAGGAGCTTGAAGTTCGACGGGTCCTGGAGCCCTCGGCCGCCGGCGATGACGACCTTCGCGTCCTCGAGCCGTGGACCGGCGGCGGTCTCCTCGTGACGTTCGATGCGTCGCACGGTCGTGAGCTCGTCGGGGACCGGCGTGTCGACCGGCACGACCTCGGCGGTGCCGCCGTTCGGCTCGGGGGCGAACGACTTCGGGCGCACCAGCACGAGGCGCGGAGCGGGCCCCTCGAGCGCGACGTCCACGACGCGGTTCCCGCCGAAGATCTGCATCTGCGCCGACCCGGCGCCCGTCAGGTCGGTCGCGTTGCTCATCAGCGTCGACCCGAGCTTGGCCTGGAGCCGGCCGGCGACGTCGCGCGCGTCGTAGCTCGTCGAGAACAGGACGAGATCGGGCGAGAACTCCTCGATCAGCGCGTGGAGCGTGTGCGCCGCGGGCCGGCCCAGGGTGTCCGCGTAGACCTGCTCGTCGCTCGCGTAGACGCGCGCGGCACCGTGCTCGCCGAGCGCGGGCGCGGCGGCCGTCGCCCCCGGACCGAGCGCGACCGCGGCGACCTCGTCGCCGATCGTCCGAGCCTTGGTCAGCAGCTCGAGCGCGGACGAGCTCGGCCCCTCGGGCGTGATCTCGGCGTAGACCCAGACCGCCGTCACCTCAGATGGCCTTCGCCTCGGCGAGCAGCTCGGCGATCTTGGCGGCGGCGTCGTCGCCGGCCTGGATCACGACCCCGGCCGACTTCTCCGGGGCCTCGGAGACCGAGGTCACGCGTTGCGTGGGGGCGACGTCGGCGTCGGACAGGCCCAGGTCGGCGAGCGAGAGCTGCTCGAGCGGCTTGGACTTCGCGGCCATGATGCCTTTCAGCGTGGGGTACCGCGGTTCGGCGGCGCTCCCCGTCACCGTCACGAGCGCGGGCAGCGGGCTCGTGACGACGTCGAACCCGGCCTCCGTCTGCCGCTCCACGCGGAGCGCGCCGTCCTCGACGTCGACCTTGCGCGCGAACGTCGCGCTCGGCACGCCGAGCAGCTCGGCCACGGTCATCGGGAGCGTGCCGGTGGAGCCGTCGGTCGATTCGACGCCGGCGAGGACCAGGTCGAACGGCGAACGGCCCACGGCTGCCGCGAGGACCCTCGCCGTGGCGAGCACGTCGGCCCCACGGAGCGCGGGATCGGTCACGAGCACCCCGCCACCCGCGCCCATCGAGAACCCCTTGCGGAGCGCGCCCGTTGCGACCTCGGGCCCCATCGAGACCAGCGTCACCTCGCCGCCGTGCGCCTCGACGAGCCGGAGCGCGGCCTCGACCGCGAACTCGTCGCCCGGGTCCAGGGCGCCGTCGACGCCCTCGCGGACGAGCAGGAAATCTTCCCCGAGGGTGGGCGTCCCCTGCGGTTCGGGGACGTACTTGACGAGCACGACGACGTGCACGGGTCCTCGACTCCTCGTTGGCCGCTGGCTGGGCCGAGGATACCCGCGGCGACGAGGGCGCATGCACCTCGTAGCATCTGACCCATGTCGAAGGGGACCGTGCTCGTGGCGATGTCCGGTGGCGTGGACTCGTCCGTCGCCGCCTGCCTGCTGCTCGAGCAGGGCTACGAGGTCGTGGGCTCGCACATGCGGCTGGTCCACCTGGACGGGGTGGAGCACGGCTGCTGCGGCCCCGCGGCGCGGAACGATGCCGCGGAGGTCGCGCGGATCGCCGGGTTCCCGTTCGAGATCTGCGATCTCTCGGACGAGTTCGAGCGGACCGTGATCGGGGATTTCGTGGCCGAGCACGAGGCCGGCCGCACCCCGAACCCCTGCGCGCGTTGCAACGGCGAGATCAAGTTCGGCGCGTTCCTGCGCCGGGCCGACGAACTCGGGATCGACGCGGTCGCGACCGGCCACTACGTGCGGGCGGATCGGCGCGGCCGCCGTCTCCGGCTGCTCCGCGGCGCCGACCACGCGAAGGATCAGTCGTACATGCTGCACATGCTGGGTCAACGCGAGCTGTCGAGGTCGCGGTTCCCGGTCGGTGGGATGCCGAAGGCGGAAACGCGCGCGGCCGCCGAACGCTACGGGCTCCCCGTCGCGAGCAAGCCCGACTCGCAGGAGCTGTGCTTCGCGCCGAGCGGCGAGGCGGGGGCGTACCTGGCCTCGGCGGCCCCGCACCTGATGCGCGACGGCGAGGTCGTCGACACCGATGGGCGCGTGCTCGCGCACCACGCGGGCTCGGCGGCCTTCACCGTCGGGCAGCGGCGCGGTCTCGGCGTCTCGGGTCGCGAGCCCTCGTACGTGCTGGAGATCGACGCTCGGGCCAACCGGGTGGTCGTCGGACCGGGCGAGCTGCTCGCGCGCTCGGGGGCCATCGCCGATCGGGTGTCGTGGGTGGCCGGCGAGCCCCCGGCGGACGTGCCCTTCGAGGCGGAGGTTCGGATCCGCTACCGGGGCGACGACGTCCCGGCCGTGGTCGAGCCGCTCGGGGACGCGGTCCGGATCGAGTTCCGGACGCCGCAGCGAGGCGTCGCGCCCGGTCAGAGCGCCGTCGTGTACCGGGGCGAGGAGCTCCTCGGCGGCGGCCGGATCGTCGACGCGCCTCGCTGAGCGAACCGTCGGTTCCCGGCGGGGTGCGGGAAGAGGCCGGTGGGGTCGGCGCTCCCGGATATCATCCACGCGTGGAGGGCCGGCGACCGTGAGGTTGCTCAAGCGCAAGTCCCGCACCTTCGAGATCCAGGTGCAGGAGATGACGCTGCACATCCAGGCCGCGACCGACGTCGACGAGGAGTCACGCGCGGCCGCGCTCTCGTTCTGGGAACTCCTGCACACCTACTCGATCCGCAACCCGGAGTTCCGCTCGTCCAAGCGCCCCGTCAAGGTGCCCGGCGACGCCCCCGAGATCGTGCGCGAGATCGCCTCGACGGCCGCGAGCGCGGGCGTGGGGCCGATGTTCTCGCTCCAGGGCGCCGTCACCGATCACGTCGGCCGGTTCCTCGCGCGCGAGGTGCGCGAGGTGACCGTCAACTGCGGCGGCGACTACTTCATCCGTTCGCGGCGCCGGCAGAAGCTCACGGTCGTCCGCCGGTCGGGCTCCTCGGTGGCCGTCGTGGTCCCCGCCGACCGGGAGGGCCTCGGGGTCTCGATGACGCTGGGGCACGGGCCGAGGCGCTCGGAGGTGGACGGGCTGGCCGTGCTGGCCGAGTCCTGCATGCTCGCGGGCGCCGCGGCGGCGGGCGTCCAGGCGATCCTGACCAAGGAGAACGGGCTGCACGGGGCATTGATGTACCTGAAGCAGGTGCCCGGGGTGATCGGCGGGGTCGTGTTCCTCGGCGAGCGGATCGGGATGGCGGGCGGCCTGGAGCTCGCGGCTTGACCCACCCTCTGCTCGGCCGGTCCGAACCACGGGAGCGACGCACGGGCGCGATCGCGGGCGCCCGGGTCCGGACGTGAGCACCACGAGCGAGGAGCGGGAGCTCGCGAACGCGAAGCTCCGCGTCGAGGAGCTGCGCGAGCAGGCGAACTTCCACTCGTACCGCTACCACGTGCTGGACGACCCCGAGGTCTCCGACGCCGAGTACGACGACCTCATGAAGGAGCTCCGGGCGCTCGAGGAGCGATTCCCGGAGCTCGTCACGCCGGACTCGCCGACGCAGCGCGTCGGCGCGACGCCCACGGACCTGTTCGCGCCGGTTCAGCACCGAACGCCGATGCTCTCGCTCGACAACGCATTCAGCCGCGAGGAGCTCGACGCCTGGGCCACACGCGTCGAGCGCGGCGTGGGCTCGGGCGCCGAGTACTCGTGCGAGCTGAAGATCGATGGTGTCGCATGCGCCCTCACCTACGAGGACGGCGTGCTGACCAAGGGCGCGACGCGAGGCGACGGGCGGACCGGCGAGGACATCACGGCCAACGTCCGAACCGTTCGGAGCGTCCCGCAGCGTCTGGACGTGAAGGAGCCGCCCGCCTACCTCGAGGTCCGTGGCGAGATCTACCTGCCGGTCCGGGCGTTCGAACGGCTGAACGATGAGCTGCTGGAGGCCGAGAAGCGACCGTTCGCGAACCCACGCAACGCGGCCGCCGGCTCGCTTCGCCAGAAGGACCCGAAGGTCAGCGCGTCCCGGCCGCTCGCGCTGCTGGTGCACTCGTTCGGGTTCGCCGACGGCGTTCGGTACGAGTCGCATTCGGGGTTCCTCGCGTGGTGCAAGGCGGCGCGCCTCCCGGTCGCCCACACGTCAGAGGTCGTCGAGGACGTGGACGGTATCGCGGCCTACCTGGCGCATTGGGAGAAGGACCGCCACAGCGTGGCGTGGGAGATCGACGGCGTGGTGGTCAAGGTCGATCAGACCGCCTTGCAGCAGGAGCTCGGCGCGACCAGCCACGCGCCGCGGTGGGCCATCGCGTACAAGTTCCCTCCCGAGGAGCGCACGACGCTGCTACGCGAGATCGGTGTGCACACCGGCCGGACCGGCATCGTGACGCCGTTCGCGTTCCTGGAGCCCGTGCAGGTCGCGGGCGTGACGATCTCGACCGCGACGCTGCACAACGAGGACGAGGTCCGGCGCAAGGACGTGCGCGAGAAGGACACGGTGATCGTTCGGCGCGCGGGGGACGTGATCCCGGAGGTCGTCGGGCCCGTGCTCTCCAAGCGCAAGAGGGGCACGCGGCGCTGGACGTTCCCCAAGACCTGTCCGTCGTGCGGGACCGCGCTCGTCCGCAAGGAGGGCGAGGCCTACTGGCGCTGCCCGAACAAGCGAGGGTGCCCGTCGCAGAACATCGAGTGGCTGTTCAGCTTCGCATCGCGCGGCGGGCTGGACATCGAGGGCCTCGGCTACAAGACGGGGATCGCGCTGATCGATCTCGGGCTGGTGACCGACCCCGGCGACGTGTTCTCGCTCACGGCGGACGACCTGGCGCAGGTGGCGGGGTTCGCCGACAAGTCGATCTCGAACCTGCTGGCGTCCATCGAGGCCGGGAAAGCCCGGCCGATCTGGCGGCTCCTCACGGCGCTGAACATCCCGCATGTCGGCACCCACGTCGCGCAGGTCTTGGCGAACGCGTTCGGGTCGATCGACGCACTGCTGGAGGCGTCCGAGCAGGACGTCGACGACGTCGAGGAGATCGGCCCCGAGATCGCCCGCAGCGTCCACGCGTGGTTCGCCGACAAGGCGAACCGAAAGCTGATCGAGAAGCTGCGGGCTGCCGGCGTCCGGATGGAGGACGAGGCGCCGAAGAAGCCCAGGGGAAGGCAGCCACTCGCCGGCAAGACGATCGTCCTCACGGGCGGCCTCGAAGGCCTGTCGCGGGACGAGGCCGCGGCGGCGGCCGAGGCGGCCGGCGCGCGAGTGGCCTCGAGCGTGTCGAAGAAGACGGATTTCGTCGTCGTGGGCGAGAACCCGGGCACGAAGGCCGCGCGGGCCGAGGAGCTCGGCATCGAGACGATCGACGAGCAGGCGTTCCGCAAGCGATTGGGCCGCACGTAGACGAGCGGCCGCCCAGCTGTGGCACGATTGCCCGCGTCCCGAGTGGAAGGAGCCTTCGTGACGGCCGTCGTGATCGACGGGAACGCGATCGCCGAGCAGCTGCGGAAGAGCATCGCCGACGAGCTCCAGGTGCTCCGGTTGTCGGAGGTCCGCCCGGGCCTGGCCACGGTGCTGATCGGCGAGTCGTTCGACGCGCAGGCATACGAGAGACACGTCAAGCGGCTGGCCGAGAGCCTGGACTACCGGTACGTGTGCGAGCGTCTGCCCGAGGACGTCGAGCTGGCCGACGTCATCGCGACCCTGGGCAAGCTCAACGCGGACCCGCGGATCACCGGGATCCTCGTGCTGCACCCGCTGCCGCCGCATATCCCCGAGGCCGAGATGAACAGCGCCGTCGACCCGCGCAAGGACATCGAGGCCGTGCACCCGATGAACGCCGGGCTGCTGGCGCAGGGCCGGCCCCGCTTCCTCCCGTCCACCCCGGCCTCGTGCTTCTACCTGCTCGACCACTACGCTGACGAGCACGGTGGCGGGCACGAAAGCTTCTACTCGGGCCGGACGCTGGTGGTGATCGGGCGTTCGAACAGCGTGGGCAAGCCCGCGCAGATGCTCGGTCTCCAGCGCGACGCAACCGTGATCGCGTGCCACAGCCGGACCAGGCCGCTGGAGGCGTACACGCGGCAGGCGGACATCCTGATCGTGGCCGCCGGCGTCCGCGGGATCGTGGACGGCTCGATGGTCAAGGAGGGTGTGGTCGCGGTCGACGTCGGGATCCACGCGGTCAAGGACGAGGAGACCGGCAAGACCAGGATGGTGGGGGACCTGGACTTCGAGTCGGTCTCGTCAAAGGCGCAGGCGATCACGCAGGTCCCCGGCGGCGTGGGGCCGATCACCGACGTCTGGCTCGTCGGCAACGCGCTGATGGCCGCGGCGATCGCCCATCAGGTGGAGCCGCGGTTCGGCCTGTTCCGATGAGGTCGGGTCATGTGCTCGCGGTTCGGCCGTCGCCTCGGCCTTGGACCCGTGGGAAGCGCGCTCCGACAGACCACTGACAGACAGAACCCTGACGAAGCGCTCCCGCCGAGCCCGCCTGTCCGATACCGATCTCGAGATCGCCCGACCCCGAGCCGCCGCTAGACTGCGCGCATGCCGGTCGAGATCGACATCGAGCACGTCGCGCGTCTCGCGCGCCTCGAGCTCACGGACGAGGAGAAGGCCCGCCTGCGCGAGCAGCTCGGCGTGATCCTCGAGGCCGCCGCGAAGGTGAGCGAGGTCGCCACCGACGACGTGCCGCCCACCGCCTACGCGATCGCGAGGTCGAACGTCCTGCGAGCCGACGAGATCACGCCCTCGCTCACGACCGAGGAGGTCCTGTCGAACGCCCCCGAGGTCGAGGACGACCGGTTCAAGGTCCCGAGGGTCGTGGAGGTCGAATGACCGAGCTGTGTGACCGAACGGCGAGCGAGCTCGCGGCCGCGCTCCGCGCGGGGGAGTGCTCGGCCGTCGAGATCCTCGAGTCGAGCCTCGGACGCATCGACGCCGTCGACGGGCACGTCGGCGCGTTCCTGGCGCGGACCGACGGGCTCGCGCGCGAGCAGGCGAGGGCGGCCGGCGCCCGCCTCGCCGCGGGTGACGCGCCGTCGGCCGCGGGGATCCCGCTCGCGCTGAAGGACGTGCTGTCGACGCGTGGCGTCGCCACGACGTGCGGCTCGAAGATCCTGGAGACCTACGTCCCGCCGTACGACTGCACGCCCTGGGAGCGCCTGCGGGCCGACGGGGGAGTGCTGCTCGGCAAGACCAACTGCGACGAGTTCGCGATGGGGTCGTCGAACGAGAACTCGGCGTTCGGACCGGTCCACAACCCGTGGGACCTCGACCTGGTGCCCGGCGGCTCGAGCGGCGGCAGCGCGGCGGCGGTCGCGGCGGGCGAGGCCGTGTGGGCGCTCGGGACCGACACCGGCGGCTCGGTTCGGCAGCCGGCGTCGCTCTCGGGCGTGGTGGGGCTCAAGCCGACGTACGGGCTGATCAGCCGGTACGGGCTGATCGCGTTCGCGTCCTCGCTCGACACGGTCGGGACGCTCACGCGGAGCGTCCGGGACGCCGCCCTGCTGGTCTCGGTGATCGCGGGCAAGGATCCGATGGACGCGACCAGCCTGGACGAGCCGCGGCGGGACTACACCGAGGGTCTCGACGGCGCGATCTCGGGCCTGCGGGTGGGCGTGGTCAAGGAGGCGTTCGGCGAGGGCGTGGAGCCGGGCGTCCGCGACAGCGTTCGGCACGCGGTCGACGAGCTCGCGAACCTCGGGGCGCGGGTGGGGGAGGCGTCGCTGCCGCACGCCGACTACGCGCTCTCGGCCTACTACCTGATCGCGCCGTCGGAGGCGTCGTCGAACCTCGCGCGCTACGACGGCGTCCGCTACGGGCTGCGCGTCGACGGCGCGGACTCGGTCGAGATGATGACCAGGACACGAGGGGCCGGGTTCGGCGCGGAGGTCAAACGCCGGATCATGCTCGGCACGTACGCGCTGTCGGCCGGCTACTACGAGGCCTACTACGGCCAGGCGCAGAAGGTCAGGACGCTGATCATCCGCGACTACGAGGCGGCGTTCGGTGCGTTCGACGTGCTGGTCTCGCCGACGTCGCCGACGACCGCGTTCCCGATCGGCGCGAAGATCGACGACCCGCTCGCGATGTACCTGAACGACGTGTTCACGATCCCCGCGAACCTCTCGGGCATGCCGGCGATCTCGATCCCGAGCGGCGTCGACCGGGCCGGTCTGCCGGTCGGCCTCCAGCTCACGGCGCCGGTCCTGGCCGAACCCACCCTGCTACGGGTCGCGAACGCCCTCGAGGCTGCGCTCGGGTTCCACGCCCGACCCGCGCTGATCGCCGCCTGAGGTTTCGCGCGCGGTGCTCCCGGCCGACACGATCAGGGCCACCGCCACCACGATGAGCAGGCCGGCGAGCAGCGTGCTGGCCGTGAACGTCTCGTCCAGGATCAACGCGCCCACGATGACGGCGCCGATCGGCGTCACGTACGCGTAGGTCGCGACGAGCGAGGTCCGGGCGTTGCGGAGCAGCCACAGGTAGCAGGTGAAGCCGATCCACGACCCGACCACCACGAGGTAGCCGAGCGCGATCCAGGATGCCCGTGAGGTCGATCCCGGGTCGACGTCGCCGAACTCGCCGACGAGCCCGCCGACGGCGAAGAACAACCCGGCCGCGACCAGCATCTCCATCCCGGCGGCCACGAGGGGGCGGTGAGGCAGCACGGCGTGACGCTGGTAGATCGAGCCCGCGGCCCAGCTCGCGGCGGCCCCGAGCGCGAGCACGAGCCCGCCCATGTCGATCTCGCCTTCCAGCGCGTTCCCGCCCACGAGCAGCGCGGCTCCGATGAACCCGACCGCGAGTCCGGTCACGACGACGCGTGGCTGGCGGTGCCCCAGGACGACGCGATCGATCGCCGCCATCCACAGCGGGACCGTGGCGATCGCCAGGCCGGCCATGCCGGAGGGGATCGTGCGTTCGGCCCAGACGATGCCGCCGTTGCCGCCGAACATCATCAGCGCCGCCACCACGGCCGCCCCGCGCCAGTGCGCCGCGCGAGGACGGTCGCCGCGGCGATCGCCGAACCGGAGCGCGACGGGGAGCAGCAGCCCACCGGCGATCAGGAAGCGCAGGCCGCCGCCGAGCAACGGCGGCATCGTCTCGTTGACGACCCGGATGGCGACGAACGTCGTGCTCCACGCCACGTAGACGAGGGAGAGCGCGGTCCAGATCGCGGCGGGGGACCCGCTCGCTCGAGCGGTCGGTTGCTCGATCGGAGCGGACATGCCGATCACGATACGGGCCGCCCGGCGTCGGTGTCACTATCGTTCCCATGTTTGACGGTTACGCACCGCGAGCCGACCGACTGCGTCCCGTGACTTCTCGAGCGCTCGCGACCGGATGCGACGGACGGCTCCGATAGGCTTGGCGCGTCATGGCGGACGCATACGAAACCGTGATCGGGCTCGAATGCCACGTCGAGCTCTCGACGGACACGAAGATGTTCTGCGGGTGCCGCAACGTGTTCGGCGCCCCGCCGAACTCGAACGTCTGCCCGGTGTGCCTCGGTCTGCCGGGGTCGCTCCCGGTGCCCAACGAGAAGGCGATCGAGTCGATCGTACGGATCGGGCTGGCGCTCGGCTCGACGATCGCGCCGGACTCGCTGTTCCACCGGAAGAACTACTTCTATCCCGACATGCCGAAGGACTACCAGATCAGCCAGTACGACCTCCCGGTGTGCGTCGGCGGGCGGCTCGAGATCGAGGTCGACGGAGAGCGGCGGACGATCGGCGTCACGCGCGTGCACATGGAGGAGGACACCGGCAAGACGACGCACGTGGGCGCCGGCGGGCGGATCGGGCAGGCCGAGTACGCCCTGGTCGACTACAACCGCGCCGGCGTGCCGCTCGTCGAGTGCGTCTCCGAGCCGGACCTGCGCTCCGCGGAGGAGGCCCGCGCGTACTTGACCGAGCTCCGTGCGACGCTCGAGGCGCTCGACGTGTCGGACGTGCGGATGGAGGAGGGCTCGCTCCGCTGCGACGCCAACATCTCCACCCGGCGTGCGGGAGAGACCGAGCTCGGCACCAAGGTCGAGATCAAGAACCTCAACTCGGTGCGCTCGCTCGAACGCGCGCTGCGCTACGAGGAGGAGCGGCAGCGGACCGCGCTCGAACGCGGCGAGCCGCTCGTCCAGGAGACCCGTCACTTCGACGAGGAGACCGGCGCGACGCACACGCTGCGTTCGAAGGAGGAGGCGTTCGACTACCGGTACTTCCCCGAGCCCGACCTGCCGCCGCTCGAACCCGACCGCGCGTGGGTGAAGGGGCTGGAGGCCGAACTACCCGAGCTCCCGGCCGCACGCCGCGACCGGTACGTGACCGAGCTCGGTCTCAGACCCGAGCAGGCCCGGATCCTCGCGGGCTCGCCCTCGAGCGCGGCGTTCTTCGAGGCGACGGTCGCGCTCGGGGCCGATCCGGCATCCGCCGCGAACTGGATCACGCAGGACCTCGCGGGACTCGTCAACACGGCGAGGATCGAGCTCGACGCCGCCAGGGTGACGCCGCGGCACGTGGCCGACCTCGTCGCGCTCGTGGCCGACCAGACGATCTCGGCGACCGGCGCGAAGCAGGTGCTCGAGGAGGCGTTCGAGTCCGGCGATACGGCCGGGGCGATCGTCGAGCGGCGGGGCCTGCGGCAGGTGGTGGACCCGGCGGCGCTCGAGGCCTGGGTCGACGAGGCGATCGCCGAGAACCCAGGCCCCGTCGAGCAGTTCCGCGGTGGCAAGGAGCCCGCGCTCAACGCCGTCCTCGGCCAGGTGATGAAGAAGTCCGGTGGCTCGGCCAACCCGAAGGCCGTCCGCGAGCTGCTCCTCCGGCGCCTGTCTGGGTCCTGATCCGGCAGCCGGTGAGGGTGGACCGGAGGGCGCCGAAACGCTACCCCTGGTGGCAGCTCATCCTGCTCGGCCTGGTCGCGATGGTGGAGGCGCTGTTCCGGCCGCTCAGGCGGATGTGGCGCTCGGACGACCCGCTCGACACCTACGGACTCGCGCACCTCGGCAGCGTCGCGGGCGACGCGATGGTGGCGATCGCGCTCGCGGGGTCGGTGTTCTTCGAGATCCCGCCGCCCAAGGCCGAGGTGAAGGTGGCGGTGTTCCTCGCGCTCACGATCGCGCCGCTCGCGGTGGCCGGTCCGTTCCTGGTGCCGCTGCTCGACCGTGCGGGGCCGCGTCGGGCGATCTCGTTCGGGGCGGCCGCGGCCCGGGCCGTGGTGTGCATCTACGCCGCGCCCCGGTTCGGCACCCTGCTCCTGTTCCCCTGCGCGTTCCTGCTCCTGGTGCTCTCGAAGGTGCACGCGATCACGAAGAACGGGCTCGCGGTCGCGTACGCGGGACCGAACGAGGGCCTCGTCCGCGCGAACGCTCGTCTGGGCCGGATCGGTACGGGCGGTGCGGTGCTCGCGGCGGGGCCGGCGTTCGGGCTTCTGAAGCTCGGGGGCGACGCGGAGGCCGTCCTGTACGGCGCCGCCGTCGTCTACGGGATCGCCGCGGCGCTGAACCTCCGCCTGCCCCACCCGAGGATGCGCGGCGGGCAGGCCGAGGTCTCCAGGCTCGGCGCGATCCCGCAGCTCACCGCGCCGGCGATCGGCGCGGCGGGGCTGCGCGCCGCGAGCGGGTTCCTGCTGTTCGCGCTCGCGTTCGCGCTCCGGCGCAGCGGCGAGCCGACGTGGTGGTTCGCGGTCCTCGCGGGTTCGGCCACGGCGGGGGCGTACCTTGGTGACCTGATCGTGCCCCGGCTTCCGGCGAACCTGCGCGAGGAGGCCGTCGTGATCGGTTGCCTGATCGGCGCCGGGGTGGGTGCGACGCTCTCGTTCTTCGCGTTCGAGCTCGTGGTGCTCGTGCTGTTCGCCACCGTCGTGGGCGCCTCCTCCGAGCTCGGGCGGCTCGCGTTCCAGACGCTGATGCAGCGGCTCGCGCCGGGTGGTTCGTACGGGAGGGTGTTCGTCCGGTACGAGATCCTGTTCCAGCTCGCGTGGGTGGGCGGCGCGTTGATCCCGGCGCTCGCGCCGATCGACTTCCGAGACGGCTTCCTGATCCTCGCGGCGTTGTACCTGGTCGCGATCATCGGGTACCTGACCCCGGACATCCTGGCGCGCCGGCGTGGATGAGTTCGCCGATGGGTAGGGTAGGCTGCGCCGGAGCCGTTCCGGGCGTGACGCCGCGCCGGGAGGGACGATCGTGGACGAAGGGGGAGCCCGAGCATGGCGGAGTGGGTGAGGGTCGGGTCGGCGGGCTCGGTGCCCGAGGGCGAGATCACCGCGTTCGCCGCAGGCGAGCACCAGGTGGCCGTCGCGAACGTCGAGGGGGACCTGCACGCGTTCGACGACACGTGCACCCATCAGCAGTGCTCGCTCGCCGAGGGCGAGCTGGACGGTACGACGGTCGAATGCGCCTGCCACGGGAGCCTGTTCGACGTCATAACCGGTGAGGCGATCGGCGGGCCCGCGGTCGATCCCGTCGGCGTGTTCGAGGTCAAGGAAGAGGACGGCCAGCTGAAGGTCCTGGTCGACGAGGAGTGACCGCGTTCGTCGTCGTCGGGGCTGGTGTCGCGGGCGCGACGGCCGCCGCCAAGGTCCGTGAGGAGGGGTTCGACGGCGACCTCGTCCTGATCGGCGCCGAGCCGATGGCGCCCTACGAGCGGCCGCCGCTCTCGAAGGAATACCTGCGCGGCGAGTCCGACCACCACTTCGTCCGGCCGCCCGAGTGGTACGCGGAGCACCAG
>DASXTX010000158.1:0-12259 GCA_036505195.1 Actinomycetota bacterium | reverse complement strand
CACCGATTCGGAGATCTTCTCGATCCGGACCGCGCTGGCCTTGAACTCGGCCGTCCCGGACTTCGGGTCGGTGGCGTCGATCGTGAGGATGTTGGTGTCGACCTGATCGGGGAAGTGCAGCGTCATGAAGACGAGTCCCGGTCGGAGGCCCGGGTCGACCCGAGCCGGGACCTCGAGCGACCCACGTCGAGAGGTCACCCGAACGACCTCACCCTCGGCCACGTCGAGCCGATCGGCGTCCTCCGGAGACAGGTCGATGGTTTCGCCACGCCGTAGGGGCGACGTGTACCCGCCGGTCTGCACCCCGGTGTTGTACGAGTCCAGCCGGCGGCCCGTCGTGAGGCGGAACGGGAACTCCTCGGTGAGCTCGTCCACGGGGGGCTCGAACGGCGTCACGCTGAACGGCGCCTTGGGACCGCGCTTGTCGCGGTCCTCCTCCCACAGCCGGGCGTGCAGGTACAGCGTGCCGTCGTGCTCCTCGTCGTAGCACGGCCACTGGATCCCCTCGAGCTCCTCGAGGCGCTGGTAGCTCATCCCGGCGTGCATCGGCGAGATCGACCGGAGCTCGTCCCAGGCCGAGCGGGGCGTGATCTCGCCCCAGTCGAAGCCGAGCCGCTTGGCGAGCTGCGCGATGATCCAGATGTCGTCCTTCGCGTTCGCGGGGGGCTCGAGCACCTTGCGGACCCGCTGGACCCGTCGCTCGCTGTTGGTGACGGTGCCCTCGGACTCGAACGCCGAGTTGGAGGCCGGCAGGACCACGTCCGCCATCTTCGCGGTCTTCGTCATGAACAGGTCCTGGACGATCAGCGTGTCGAGGTTGCCCAGGAGCTTGCGCGCCCGGCCGACGTCGGCCTCCGACGAGGCCGGGTTCTCGCCGATCACGTAGAGCGCGCTCAGGGCGCCGTGCTCCATCGCCTCGAACATCTGCGTCAGGTTCCGGCCGTACTTGCGGATCACCGGGACGCCGCACACCTGCTCGTACCTCGCGCAGGCCTCGGGATCGTTCTCGATGTCCTGGAACCCCGGCAGCTTGTTGGGGATCGCGCCCATGTCGCCGCCCCCCTGGACGTTGTTCTGGCCGCGGAGGGGATTGAGGCCGCTCCCGTAACGCCCCACGTGGCCGCAGAGCAGCCCGAGGTTGATCAGGGACAACACGTTGTCGACGGCGTTGTGGTGCTCGGTGATGCCGAGGGTCCAGCAGATCTCGGCGCGGTCGGCCTTCGCGTAGCTCTGGGCGAACTCGCGGATCACCTCGGCGGGGATTCCGGTGGCCCGCTCGCCCCGCTCGAGGGTCCACTCCATCACCGAGTCCCGGTACGCCCGGTACCGCATCGTTGCTCGCTTGACGAACGTCTCGTTCACGAGGCCGGCGACGATGATCTCGCGTGCCATCGCGTTCGACAGGGCGACGTCCGAACCCACGTCGATCCCGAGCCACAGATCCGCCCACTGCGCGGAGCTCGTCCGCCGTGGGTCGACCACGACGAGCCGGGCGCCCCTGCGGATCCCCTTCAGCACGTGGTGGAAGAAGATCGGATGCGTCTCGCGCGCATTCGACCCCCACAGCACGATGAGATCGGTGTTCTCGATCTCCTCGTACGAACTGGTCCCCCCACCTGCTCCGAACACCGTCGCCAGACCGACGACCGAGGGAGCGTGTCAGGTGCGGTTGCAGCTGTCGATGTTGTTGCTGCGAAGGACCTGACGCATGAACTTCTGCGCGACGAAGTTCATCTCGTTGGTGGCCTTCGAGCAGCTGAACAGGCCGACCCCGTCACCGGCGTTCCGCACGGTCGCCGCCCGCAGACCCGACGCGGCCCTGTCGAGGGCCTCGTCCCAGGTCGCCGTTCGCAGGCCGCCGTTGTCGCGGACCATCGGCTCGGTGAGCCGCGTGAGCCCGTTCTTCATCGAGGCGTGCTCCTTTCGGTCGGCTCCGAACCGATTCTATGACGCCCGGCGGCAGACGAACCCGCCTCGCCGTGGACGCCCACCCCCTTGTCACGCACCGCGGCCGTGTATAGCGTCGACTGACCGGCGGCCGCCCGGATCGCCGCCTCCGCGGAAGGTGGTACCCATGCGCCGATTCCTCCTCGGGATCGCGTTCATCGTGCTCGCATCGAGCGCTCCCGCACAGGCCGGACCCGTCCTCGAAGACGTCGTCTCGACCAGGGCCCGCGAGGAGCACCCCACGGCGTCGGCGGCGTTCGAGGCGTGGAGCGCCTACCAGCGCCAGAACGATGCCTGGAGCGTCTACGCGAGGCCGATCGGAGGAACGAAGTTCAGGGTGAACGGCGGCCGAAGGGACGCCATCACGGGGGCCATCGACGGGACGACGCTCGTGTACCAGAGCTTCACGAGACGCTCCTCGTCCATCCGGTTCTTCGACCTGCTCACGAAGACGACGACCTCCGCCCCCGACGCCGTGAACACCGACGCCTGGGAGTACTGGCCCAGCCTGTCGGGCGACCTGTTGCTGTTCGGTCGCGTGGCTGGGGACGGCGGCCGCGACCTCATCCTCTACAACCTGTCGACCCAGACCGAGAGCGTTCTCGATCACACGAGCGGGACCCGACGGAACATCCAGCCGGGTCAGGTGAACGGGAACTACGCGGTCTGGGTGAAGTTCACGCCCACGTCGTGCCAAGCCTACGTCCACGACATCGCCGCGGGGACCACCACGGCGGTGCCCCGACCGGCTGACCGGTGCCAGTACGGCGCGTCGGTGGGCTCGGATGGGACCACGTACGTCGGACAGAGCATGTTCGGCTGCGGACGACACGTGCAGCTCCTCGCCTACCCCGTGGGAGGCTCGGTGAGCCAGGTCGTGGCGCTCGAGCGTGGGACGGACTTCTTCTTCACCTTCGCGCTCACGAATGCGGACGGGTCGACGAGCGTCTACCTCGACCCCGGTCCGTGTGGAGGGAAGCAGGACATCGCGAAGGTCACGATCGTCTGACGGGACCGTCGCGGGCTATCACACGCTCGGCGTGGCTGTAGACGTTTGCGCGCCCGTCGCGGACGAACCCAACGAGCGTCATCCCGAACCGCTCGGCGGCCTCGACCGCGAGCGACGAGGGCGCGCTCACGGCGCTGACGATGGGGATGCCGGCCACCGCCGCCTTCTGGACGATCTCGAACGACGCCCGGCCGCTCACCTGCAGGATCGTCCCGTCGGCCGGGACCCGGCCGGCCAGGTACCGCTCGCCGACGACCTTGTCGACGGCGTTGTGGCGCCCGACGTCTTCGCGGACCGCGAGCGGCGTGCCCGCCGGGTCGAACAGCCCGGCGGCGTGGAGACCACCGGTGCGTTCGAACACGGCCTGCGCCTCGCGGAGCCGGTCCGGCAGCGAGATCAGCACCCCGAGCTCGACCTCGGGGCCGGGGGCGACCGGCTCGCACCGCACGTCGATGTCGTCGAGCGCCGCCTTGCCGCAGACGCCACACGATGAGGTCGCGTAGAAGTTCCGGCGGAGCCGTTCTGCGTCGAAGGGTTGACCGAGCGTGACCGAGACCACGTTGTAACGCTGGTCCTCGCCGGGCAGGTTGTCGCAGTAGGCCACCCGCTGCACGTCGCCGGGCGCGATCAGGCCCTCGGTGAACAGGAAGCCGACCGCGAGCTCGAAATCGGCTCCCGGCGTCCGCATCGTCACCGCCACCTGCAGCGCGTCCTGCCCCGGGCCCTGCACGCGGATCTCGAGCGGCTCCTCGGTGGCCAGGCTGTCGGTGCGTTCGGAGCGGATCCCGTCGTGCACGGCCACCACGCGTGCCCGGGTGGAGCTGTGGCGGATCGGTTCGGTGACGGTCACCGCTCCAGTATCCGACCGCGGCCCGCGAGGGTCCATCTCCACGGCAACTCGGCGAGGCTCAGTGCGAGACGGCGGCGGCGGCGATCTCGGAGACCAACTCGCGCCTCCAGAACCGGTCGAGCGCGAACGGGGCGATCAGCTCGGGCACGGACCCGGTGTGGATCAGCTCGGCGATCGTGACGCCTACGATCGGCGTCGCCTTGAACCCATAGGTCCCCCACCCCCCGTCGATCAGGAACCCCTCCACCTCGGTCGTGCCCATGATCGGCGAGTAGTCGGGCGAGACGTCGCACAGGCCCCCCCACGCCCGCATGACCTTCACCCGCGACAGGAACGGCAGGAGCTCGAGGGCGTGTTCCGCCGTCACCTCGAGGAAGTCCAGCGTGGAGTCTTGCGCGTACGACGAATACGGCTCGATCTCGGAGCCGATCAGCACCTCGCCGCGGTCGGTCTGCGAGACGTAGACGTGCAGGGTGGCCGAGACCAGGATCGCGTGCAGGAACGGCTTGAGCGGCTCGGTCACGAAGGCCTGCAGGGGGTGCGTCGTGATCGGGACGCGGATCCCGGCCATCCGCGCGATCTCGGAGGTCCAGCCGGCGGTCGCCGAGACCACCACGGGCGCCGACACGTCGCCGGCCGACGTCGACACCCCCGTCACCTTGCCACCGTCGACCCGAACGCCGGTCACCTCGACCCCCTGGTGGATCTCGACGCCCATCCGGTCCGCCTGCCGGGCGTACGCCCACACCACGGCGTCGTGGCGGATCACGCCTCCGGCCGGGTGGTAGAGCGCCGCCATGATCGGGAACGCCGGCCGGTCGGAGAGATCGAGCTGCGGGCAGAGCTTGCGGATCTCGTCGGGGTAGATCACGCGCGAGTCGACGCCGAGGAGCCGGTTCACCTCGGCGCGCTCGTGCGCGACGTTGACCGCGCGCTCGGCGTGCGCGAGCGTGAGATGGCCCTGCTGGGAGAACAGCAGGTTGTAGTCGAGCTCCTGCGCGAGGTGCTCGTACAGCCGGAGCGCCTGTTTGTAGAAGGCGACGCCCTCGGGCGTCCGGTAGTTGGCGCGGATGATCGTGGTGTTGCGACCCGAGCCGCCGGCGCCGATGTAGCTCCTCTCCAGGACCGCGACCTTCGTGATGCCGCGCCTCGCGAGCTCGTACGCGATCGCGAGCCCGTGGGCGCCACCGCCCACGATCACGACGTCGTAGGTTGGCTTCAGCTCGGGACGACGCCACATCCTCCACGGCTGGAAGTACCGGATCGGATGCATCGCTACGACCACCCCTCGCCGCGGAGCGCGCGCCAGCCGACCGCCGCTCCACCCGCTCGCCGCACCGCGTCGAGGATCGTCTCCCATGCGTAGCGGGCGAACTCGGTCGCGATGTACGCCTCGAGCACCGGCACCGGCAGGTCGCGGCGGACCACGACGGCGCGAACGTCGCCGATCGGCGCGCCGGTCGCCTCGCCCGCCGCGAGCGAGGCCGGGTCCCATGAGGTCAGCCGGGCGAGCGCCTCCGGCAGCTCGGGTCCCGCGAGCGCGAACCCGACGAACAGGTGGGTCGCGTCGGTCACCATGGAGCCGGAGCCCGCCGCCGCCCCGACCTTGGGGAGCAGGACCTCCTCCCCGCCCGGTTCGCACAACAGGACGGCCCAGTCGTCGGCGATCCGGGCGCTGAGGACGTCGCCAGCCGCCGACAGGGCGTCCTCGAGCGACCCCCGGACGTCGATCTTGCCCCGGGCGGTCACGTCGGCGAGCGCGACCCGCTCGAGCAGGGTCCCGCGTTCGGCGGCCTCGTCGCCGTAATGCGCGACGAGCTCCCACCCCGCCTCCCGGTCGGGGACGGCGCCGAGATCCGCGTGCGAGCGCGCGAGCGGCGAGCGGCGGACCGGCTCGTTCACGACCGAAGCCTCGCGCCGTCCGGGTCGTAGAACGGCCGCATCGCGACGGTCGCGGTCGCGCGGTGCCGACCGAACTGGATCTCGAACGGCGTGCCGTCGCTCGCCCACCCGGCGGGCACCCACGCCAGGCCGACGATGCCGCCCGCCGCGGCGCTCGTCCGGGCCGACGTGACCCGGCCCACCCAGACGCCGTCGTGGACCACGCTCGAGCCCTCGGGCGGCACCCAGGTCCCCGCGCAGGTGAACCCGACGAGCCGCTCGCCCGGCGCCTCGGCGTCGAGGCTCTCGAGACCTCGCTTGCCGAGGAAGTCGTCCTTGTCGGCCTTGACCGTCCAGCCGAGCCCGACCTCGAACGGATCGGATTCGGCGTCCGTGTCCTGTCCGACGAGGATGTGCTGCTTCTCGAGCCGGAGGATCCGCTGCGCCTCCAGACCGAACGGACGGATCCCGTGCGACTCCCCGGCCGCGATGACCTGGTCCCACACGTGCTCCCCGTACATCGACGGCACGTGGATCTCGTACCCCAGCTCGCCGACGAACCCGATCCGGAGCACGAGCGCCGGGACGCCGGCCACGTCCATCGTCGTCGCCGACAGGTATGGGACGGCCTCGCCCGAGACGTCGGCGTCGGTGAGCGACCGCATCACGTCGCGGGACGCCGGGCCGGCGAGGTTCACCGCCGCGTAGGCGCCCGTGAGGTTCAGGACGCGGACGTCGAGACCCCAGTCGGCGTTCCACCACGTGATCCACCGTTCGAGCGCCGCGGTGTTCCCGGTGGTGACGGTGACGAAGAACTCGTCGTCGCCGATCCGGGCGACGGTCCCGTCGTCCACGATCACGCCCTCGTCGTTCAGCATCACGCCGTAGCGGATCCGTCCGATCGCGAGGTCGGCGAACCGGCTCGGGTAGAGGCGCTCGAGCAGTGCCACGGCCTCGGGCCCCTTGACACGGAACTTGCCGAGGGTGCTCACGTCGATCAGGCCGACGCGCGTCCGCACCGCCTCGACCTCGTCCTCCGGCGTCGTGTAGTGGTGCGGTCGTCGCCAGTCGCCCGCCCACATGAACGTCGCCCCCGAATCGGCGTGCCGGTCGTGGATCGTCGTTTCCTTGCGCGGGGTCCGGCGCCAGCCGGCGAGCGTCCCGAGCTCGACCGGCGTCCACGGCGGCCGGGCGGTCGTCGGACGGGTCCGCGCGAACGACGAGCCGGTCGCTCGGGAGCACAGGCGCTGCGAGGCCATCATGCAGGCCTTCCCCTGGCACGGGCCCATCGTGATCGTCGTGTAGCGCTTGAGGAGCTCCATCGAGTCGAACCCCTCGGTCACCGCGGTCTTCAGCTCCTTGTTCGTGACGTCCATGCACAGGCAGGCGAACTGCTTGCCGTGGCCGGCGCCGACCTCCGGCGGCAGGACGACGGGGTCCTCCTCGGCCGAGGCCTCGGCTCGGAGCCGTTCGATCCGTTCGTCGGCGTTGGCGGGAGCGTTCCCGAAAGCGATCCCGGCCTCGAGCCCGGCGAGCCGACCCTGGGCGATCGCGCCCTCGAGCGAGCGCGCGCCGGCGACCGCGCCCGCGGCGTGGACGTTCGGCGGCAGCTGCGTGGGCAGGAACGCCTGCGCGGCCTCGTCGAAGGCGACCTCCGCCCCGATCATCGCGAGCAGGTTCGTCGAGGGTGCCTGGAACCCCGCGAGGACCACGAGGTCGCAGGGGATCGTTCGGCCCCCCTCCTCTCCCGGTGCTCCCACCACGACCTCGCGGACGCGGCGACGCCCCTCCGCCGCCACGATCGTGGAGCCGGCGATCACCGCCAGCCCGTCGACCGAACGCGCGTCGGGCCGCAGGTCGACGATCGTCACCTCGGCGCCCGCCTCGCGGAGGGCGCGAGCGGTCTCATACCCCTTCGCGCTCGCGGTGAGCACCACCGCGCGCCGGCCCGGGAGCACGCGGTATCGGTCGACGAGCCGGTCGACCGCCGAGGAGAGCATCACGCCCGGCAGGTCGTTGTTCGGGAAGACCGCCGCCTGCTCGACGGCGCCGGTCGCGAACACCAGGTGTCGCGCCCAGATCCGGTAGAGGCGCTCTCCGTTCGCGGCGGCGATCAGCGGCCCGCCGAACACGCCGAACGCCGCCGTCCCCACGAGGATCCGCGCCCCGGCAGCCTCGGCCTCCGCCGCCAGTTCCGCGGCCTCGCCGCCCATCTCGGCGCGCTCCTCCAGCACGACCGTCGAGGCACCCGCCGTCGCGGTCTCGGCCGCCGCCGCGAGGCCCGCGGGCCCCGCGCCGATCACGAGGACGTCGGCATGCAGGTTGTGGACCTCGCGCGGCTCGTGATCCGCGTCCTTCGGCGCCTTGCCGAGACCCGCCTTCGAGCGGATGAACGGCTCGACGGTCCGCCATGCCCACCGCGGCCGGTGGAAGATCTTGTAGTAGAAGCCCGGCGGCATCATGAACGAGAACGTGTTCAGCCAGCCGTGCACGTCGTGGTCCACGCCCGGCCACGCGTTCTGGCGCTCGACGCGCATCCCGTCGCGCACCGGCTCGGTGCACGACCGGACGTTCGGGATCCCGTCCACCTGCATCAGGCAGTTCGGACAGGCGCCCGTCATGCAGAACAGGCCGCGCGCCCGGTGGTACTTGAACGAGCGTCCCGTGATCGAGACGCCCGCCGCGGCCAGCGCCGAACCGATCGTGTCGCCCTCGAACGCGCCGACGGTCCGGCCGTCCACGGCGAACGTGATCGGTCGGTCGCGCCGGATCGCCTCGCCGGGGCGCGGGGGGAGGCGCTCGGTCACGCGGTCGTGGCCTCACCGAGGGGCTCGCCGGCGCCGGGAGGCTCGCTCCGTCCTTCACCCGGCCAGAACGTGCGGCGGACCTCGTTCGTGCCGGTGTGGCGCTCGGCGAGGAACCACCCTCGGCACCCGTCGCGGTGCAGCCACCACTCGGTCTGCCAACCGTTGACGTTCTCGCGGAAGAACAGGTACCCGGCCAGGTCTCGATCCGAGGCTTCCGGGCCCGCCCGGCGCGTGCGCTCGCCCCCGTAGGAGAACTCAAGCGCCTCGCGCAGCCCGCACCTCGGACACGCGATCAGGAAGGTCACCCGCTGGCCCCCGACGCGGGGGAACTCGCTGGCGCGACCCAGACCAGGCAGTCGGTAAGCTCGCGCAGCGCGGCGAGTGCCCTGCCGTACGGGCGTGGCCGCAGCGCCGAACGCTTGGGCCCGAACACGAGCAGGCCGGGGCGACGCTCGTGGACGAGCTCGAGCAGCGCCGTCACCGGGCGGGGGCTCCGGATCCGCAGGCGCTCGACGCGGACGCCGAGCGACCGTGCGAGCTCGGCCGAGCGCTGGATCGACTCGGAGACCTCGGGGGTGAACTCGGGCAGGGCGTCGTAGCCCAGGATCATCGAGAGCCCGAGGGGTTCGAGCTTGGTGACGTTCACGACGACGAGCTCGCGCCCGGCCTCGACAGCGCTATCGACCGCGAACGCCGCCGCGTTCGGGTCGAGCGGCACCCCCAGGGTCGCGAGCACGACCGGTCGGCCGGAGGAACGCCTCGCGGCCCCTGGGCGGACCTTCGTCGGCGCGAGGCTCATGGCCCCTCCTCGGGACGGAGCTTCCAGGTCGGCAGGCTGCGCGCCGCCGCTCGGACCTTGCGCCGCCACCTCGGCATGAAGATCAGCAGCCAGAACGTGATCACGACGGGGGCCAGCAGCCAGACCGACGGGCCCATCGCCACACCCAGCGCCACGAACCCGAGCGCGATGGCGACTGCCACGCCCATGACCTGGAGCCGGTACTGCCGCATCTGATGCATGATCCCCCAGTACTCGGCCTCGGGGATCTGGGTGGTGTTCCATCGCCGGCCGCACAAGGGACACGTCCAGACTTCGCCGTAGTCGAGGTAGTTGATCTCCCCGCAGTCGCATCGAACGGTGATCCGAGCGCCCCGCATGCGTGGATGGTACTCCGCGGGGCCCAGGGTCCGAGCTTCGCCCCGGCCCCTCGGGGCCCGACCCGTTTGAACCTTCGCGCGGGACCGTGCTATACCCGCGCCGACACCCTACGGGAGGGGCCCGCCGATCGTGGTCAAGGAGGTGTCGCGTGGCTGATGCCGCCATCGAGGAGCGGCAACTGCTCAAGTCGCTCCACTGGTACGACGGGTTCGTCATCGCCCTGTGCAACCCCGGCTTCCTGATCGCCTCGCTCGGGTTCACCCTGGCGACGGTCGGCGCCCTGGGCTCGGTGATCCTGTGGGGGATCTCGGCCTTCGTCGGGTTGCTGCAGAACTGGATCTACTCCGAGACCGCCGCGATGTTCCCCGACAAGCCCGGCGGGATCTCGCTGTATGCGCACGAGGGGTGGCGGAGCCGGTTCAACCTGTTCGGCCCGATCGCCGCGTTCGGGTACTGGATCGGGTGGTCGGTCGTGCTGGCGCTGTTCGGGAACCTGATCGGCTCGTTGGTGGTGGCCGAATGGTTCTCCGGGCAGAGCGACAAGGTCTACTACAGCACTCCGGCCGGCGACTCGCCCTTCGGTCTGGCCCAGGTGATCGGCATCGGGGTGGTGTTCGCCGTCTGGCTGTTCAACGTCTTTGGTGTGAAACCTTCGCTCGCGGTCGGTTACGTGACCGGGGCGTTGCTCATGATCCCGCTGGTCATCCTGATCGTCTTCCCGTACTTCACCGGCGACTGGCACAGCTCGAACATCACCTACGAGAACGTCGCCGATGCGCCGTTCAGCCTCTTCCAGCTATCGCTGATGTGGCTGTTCCTGATGTGCTGGTCCGCCTACGGCATCGAGGTCTGCGCGAGCTTCGCGCCTGAGTACCACGACACGAAGCGCGACACGGCGATGGCCTTGCGGACGGCGGCCGTCTTCTCGCTGCTCGTCTACACCCTCCTCCCGCTAGGCCTGGGCGGCGTGGTCGGGACGGCGGGTGACTCCGGCGCTTACTACGTGACGGCATTCAAGGAGATCGTCGGGAACACGCTCGGCAGCATCGCCATCATCTCGCTCCTCGCGAGCCTGGTCCTGTCGATGAACTCGGCCACGGCCGACGGAGGCCGCGCGCTGTACGGCATCGCGCGCGACGACATGACGATCAAGTGGCTGTACCACCTCAACCGCTTCCACGTGCCGGCGCGTGGTATGACCGTCGACCTGATCGTCAACACCGGGTTCATCCTCCTGATGGGGGCGAACAACCTCGCGATCCTGTACCTATCGAACATCGGCTACGTGTTCGCGCACGTCCTCGCGCTGAGCGGGTTCCTGTTGCTCCGGCGAGACCGGCCCAACTGGCCGAGGCCGATCAAGGTCGGGCCGGCGTGGCTCCCGATCGCCGGGTTGCTGGCCCTGTTCAACCTCGTGCTGGTGATCTACGGCGTCTCGCAGCAGGACCTGGCCGCCTACGTCGGCTTCTACGAGTTCACCGGCTTCCCGTTCTTCGTCGGGGTGGGGATCCTGCTCCTGTCCGTGCTCCTGTTCTTCTACCGACGCGCGGTGCAGGACCGGGCCAAGATCACGTTCCGCGACCGGGACGTCCCGGTCATGCCCACCGCGGAGCAGATGGCGCTGCTCCGCGAGGAGTCGATGACCTAGAGAGCGGCCTCGTTGCGGACGGGGGCGGCCTTTCGGCCGCCCCCGTCGCGCATCCGGGCACGCCTGCATTGCCCGGCCCGAGCCATCGAAACTAGGATGTGACCTCCGCGGGCGACCACGCACTGGAGGAGCCGATGTCGGAGAAGATGTGGGGTTCGGAGCCCTTCTGGGGCCTGGGGTACGAATGGGATCCGGACTGGGTCTACACCGATCGGCAGAAGGAGCTCCGCGCGACCCTGATCGAGCTCTGCGAGCGGGAGCTGCGCGCCAACGCCAAGCGGTTCGATGACGAGCTGATGTTCCCCCGTCGCAACCTCGAGCTTCTCGGCGAGCACGGGTTCCTCGGCCTCACCGTGCCCGAGAAGTACGGCGGCCTGGGCGAGGACCACGTCGCCTACTCGATGGTCTGCGAGACGATCGCGCGCTACGGCTGCGCCTCGACCGCGATGTGCTACGTGATGCACATCGGCGCGGTCAACGCGATCATGCTCCGCGAGACCCCCGAGCTGGTCGACAAGTACATCCGCCCGCTCAACTCCGGCAAGATCGGGACGCTCTCATACTCGGACCCCGAGACGGGCTCGCACTTCTGGTACCCGGTCTCCTCGGGCGCCGAGCGGTCCAACGGCGGCTACAAGGTCCGCAAGAAGGCGTCGTGGACGACCTCGGCGGGGTTCGCCGACTTCTACGTCGTCCAGACCACGAGCCCAGATTTCTCCGGGTACGACGACCTGTCCGTGTTCGTGGTCGACGGCGACCAGGTGCAGTCCCAGCCTTCGCTCTGGGACGCGCTCGGCCTGCGCGGGAACCAGTCCGGGCCCGTCGAGGTGCCGAACGTCGAGATCCCGGCCACCCAGCTGGTCGGGCCCGAGGGCGACGGCGCGAACTCGAACGACGAGTCCGTCGACCCCTGGTTCCTGATCGGCTCCTCCTCGGTGTGGAACGGGCTCGCGCTCGG
>DASXTX010000157.1:0-2827 GCA_036505195.1 Actinomycetota bacterium | reverse complement strand
CGTGCGCAATCGGGAAGCCGTCGCCGCGTTCTTCCTGCCGCCGACCGACGCCGCGCGGATCCGCGACGTGATCGACCGGGGCGAACGGCTGCCCAGCAAGTCGACGTTCTTCTGGCCGAAGCCGCGCACTGGCCTCGTGCTTCGCCCGCTCGACCTCGACGCGACCGGGTGACCCTCGATCTCAGTCGGCCGGCTCGACCGGCTCGAGCTTCTTGATACCCGCGGCCACGACCTCCGTGAGGCTGCGAGCCCCGGCTCCGCTCCGGTAGAAGCGACGGACCAGCTGGCCGTATACCAGGACGTCGTCGCCCTTGGCGATCGGCTTCAGGACGCGCTTGCCCACGTCCTTGTGCCAGACCGAGACGGGGAGAGGGAGGAGACGCTTGCCCGCTTCCGGAACGGAGAGTCGGAGCTCAGTGACCTCGTCACCCGACGGCATCCGGCGCTCGACCGGATCGGCGGCCACGGTGCCGGCGAGCACCACGACGTTGACCGTCACCATCCAACTCCCCCCTTCGCGTCGGACCGTAGCATCGCCCGACGACACGCCACGTAGACTCGCGACATGGAGCCGGTCGTGTTCGAGGTCGCGCGAGGGATCACCGCGATCGACACGTTCTACGGCGGCCGCGAACGCTCCACCGCCGCCTATCTCCTCAACGCCCACGAGCCCGCGATCGTCGAAACCGGACCGAGCACTTCCTTCGAGCCCGTGGTCGCGGGGTTGGAACGGCTCGGGATCGGAGCCGCCGACCTCGCGCACGTCGCCGTCACGCACATCCACCTGGACCACGCCGGCGGGGTCGGGCGGATCGCCGAACGCTTCCCGAACGCCACCGTCTGGGTGCACGAGCGCGGCGCCCGACACCTCGCCGATCCCACGCGCCTCGTCGCGAGCGTGACGTCGATCTACGGCCCCGATACCACCGCGACGCTATTCGGGCCCGTCGAACCCGTTGCGGCCCAACGTATCCGCGCGCTCGGCGACGGCGATCGCATCGAGCTCGGCGGGCGGCACCTCGAGGCTCTCACCACCCCGGGCCACGCCAAGCACCACCTGGCGCTCGCGGACTCCTCGACCGGGGCCGTGTTCACCGGCGACGCGCTCGGCATCCACCCGCCGGACGCGCGTTCGCTCCGCCCGGCCACGCCGCCCCCGGACTACGACCTCGAACTCGCGATCGGTTCGATCGAACGCATCCGCGAGCGTGCACTCGGCGCGATCGTCCTGTTCTCGCACTTCGGCCCGGTCCACGAGGTCGAGCGGATCTGCGATCTGGCGACCGAGCGATTCCGAACGTGGACCGAGGCCGTGGGCCGGGCGCTCGATCGCGGTCTCGATCCGAACCGGAACGACGCGCTCGACGAGGTCATGCGCGTGCTGAAGGACGTCGCTCGCACCGACGCACCGACGGGCGCCGAGGCCGAGCTCGACCTGCAGGCGATGGAGATGATGTCCAGCATCCGCTTGAACTCGATGGGGATCCTCGGCTACTGGCGGCGGCGGCGAGAGACAGAGGGCTCGGGTCGGGCGAGCTGAGCTGCGCGCTCCGCGGCGTCGAACGCGCTCGGGTCGTGCCGGAGGATCTTGCGGAACTCGCGGAGCGCATCGGCACGCCGGCCGGCCTGCTCGAGGATGTTCCCCGTCACGTACCACACGCGGATCACCTCGGGCCCCGCCACGTCATCGCGCGTCCGGATCCGGCGAAGCATCCCGAGCGCCTGGTCGAACTTGCCCTGATCCGCGAGCGCGCTCGAGGCCACGATCACCGCCTCCGCCTTCGCGGCGAGCGGCACCCCCTTGGAAGCGAGCGCCTCCTCCGCGAGCGGCACGGCGCGGTCGGGCCGGCCGAGAGAACGCAGGGAGTCGGCGATGATGTGGTTCTGGTCGGCGCGCCCGGACATCCGTCGGTACGCCTGCATCTCGGACAGTGCCTCCGAGTACCGCTCGAGCTCGTACAGCGCGAGCCCCATGACCTCGCGGACGCCCGGCGCCCGCGGGGCGAGCTCCTTGGCCTTGGCCGCCTCGGCGGCCGCTCCCCTGGCGTCCCCGCGATCGAGCAGCGCGACGGCGCGTTCGAGCCGGGCGATGGCCATGTCCGCCTTCCCGGTCCGGGACATGTGCCGCAGCTCGGAGACGACGTCCGGCGGCAGCCCGGAGCGGCGACCCTTCGGTTGCCCCTTGGGACCCGGTCGTGGACGCATCGCCTTCGGCATGCCGGAGAGCGTACCGGGCCGCACCGAAGTGGCCCCAACGAGAAGAGCCGCCCGGCAGGGCGGCTCTTCCGAAGGTGTCCGGCGGCGACCTACTCTCCCACCCGGTTGCCCGGGCAGTACCATCGGCGCTGGAGGGCTTAACTTCCGGGTTCGGGATGGGACCGGGTGTTTCCCCTCCGCTATGACCACCGAAACGGCGTTTCCCGGTCGGTTCGATCGGGAAGCTGGTGGGAGCGCGAGCCCCCGAGCAGAGCTCGGGAACTGCGATAGCGAGCGCGAGCAAAGTCAAGTCCTCGGCCTATTAGTACCGGTCGGCTCAACGTGTTGCCACGCGTACACCTCCGGCCTATCAACCTCGTAGTCTGCGAGGGGCCTTACCTGGTTGCCCAGTGGGAGACCTCATCTAGGGGCGAGTTTCGCACTTAGATGCTTTCAGCGCTTATCTCTTCCGAACGTGGCTAACCAGCCATGCCGCTGGCGCGACAACTGGCACACCAGAGGTTCGTCCGCCCCGGTCCTCTCGTACTAGGGGCAGCTCCCCGCAAGTCTCCTACGCCCACGACGGATAGGGACCGAACTGTCTCACGACGTTCTAAACCCAGCTCGCGTG
>DASXTX010000156.1:0-3716 GCA_036505195.1 Actinomycetota bacterium | reverse complement strand
GGCGCTTGACGTCGGCGAGTCGTTGGTAGTTGGGTCCGTAGGCCGATCTGATCGCGTCGTCGTCGTCGTCGTCGAGGTAGCTCAGCCATCGACGGTCTGCCAGATGCGGGCGGATCGCCGAGAACGCATCGCGGGTCCACGCGACGTTGGCCGCGGTGGCCTCGGGATCCATCCATACGGACGTCATGAACATGTTGTGTCCGGGCTGGCGGTGCGGCACCGCGGTGTCGGTCACGCCGACGCGGGTGACCGCACCGTGGAAGTGCTCGATCCCGATCGCCGTCATCGTCGAAGGGGTCGAGGAGAACTGCTCCACGATCGCGTCGATCGCCTCGTCGTCCAGACCGCCGAGGAACCCCGACTTCCAGTAGTTGAGAGCGCCCTTGGGATACCCCCCGTCGAGCAGCGTGTTGGCATCCGGGTAGGGCATCGGGCCGACCGCGGTCAGGGCGGGGGAACCGAACCCAAGGAGCGGCTCGAGCTCTCGGTCGGCCTCCTCCTTCGACCCCGTGTGGCACACGGCCATAGCCGCGAGCTTCGCCCCCGACCCGTCCGGCGCGTGGACGAGCGCACCAAGGACCATCAGGTCATCGGACAGGGGGCCGGCGGTGAAGTCTCGGAAGAACCGCAGGACGTCCCGAGCGGCGTTGAACGGATACGCCACCAGACCCGCCGTCACGTCGGTGAGTGGGTGGAGCCGATATTCGAAGGTCGTCGCGACCCCGAAGTTGCCGCCCCCACCGCGGAGCGCCCAGAACAGGTCCGGATCGCTCTCCTCGGAGACCCGCCGCACCTCACCCGAGGCCGACACGAGCTCGACCGAAACGAGGTTGTCGGCCGCAAGACCGTACTTGGGCATCAGCCACCCGAGGCCGCCGCCCAAGGTGAGCCCCGCGATGCCGGTTGTGGAGACCAACCCTCCCGTCGTCGCCAGCCCGTGAGCGGCGGTCGCGTCGTTGAACCCGGACCAGACGACGCCGCCTCCCGCACGAGCCGTCCGCGCGGACGGATCGACGTCGACGTTCTTCATCGTCGAGAGGTCGATCATGACGCCGTCGTCGATCACCGCCCGACCGGCGATGTTGTGCCCCCCACCTCGAACCGAGACGGGCAACCCGTTCTCGAGGGCGAAAGCGAGTGCGGCCGCCGCGTCCGGGGCGCCCTGACAGCGTGCGATGAGCGCCGGACGTCGGTCGACCAGCCCGTTGTGGACCCGTCGAACCTCTTCGTACGCAGCGTCCGTCGGGCGCAGCAGGCCCCCCGAGAACGAGGATGCCAGGGCGGCCAGGCGTCCCTCATCGAGCGAGACGGTCATTCGGATCCCTCCCCATCCAGGCCGACGATCGAAATGAAGCCCATCCGGGGCTGCGGGGTCAAATCGACACCCGGGGTATGGGCATGAGCATCCTCCAACACGACACCCGAACCATTCCTGCGCCTACGCGCGCGTCTCCTCGTCCATGTTGGAGCTCCCGATGAAGACCGCCCCCTCGGCGATCGCGAGCGTCGTCGTCGTGACGTCACCCTCGACCCGGGCGCGTGGGCCGAGCATCACCCTGCCTTTGCCGACGATGTTGCCTTTGACGACTCCGCCCACGTCCACGTTCTGGGCGCGGATGTTTCCGTCGAGGCGGCTATCGGCCGGAAGGGACACGTCGCCCTTGGCGGCGAGGTTGCCCTTGACCTGCCCGGCCAGCACGATGCTCCCGGCCTGGATGTTGGCTTCCACCCGACCCTGAGGGGACAGCGTCACTTCCCGTTCAGCGGTGATCTTGCCCTTGACCTCTCCCTCGACCCTGAGAGAGCCGGCCGCCTCGACGGTGCCCTCGATCCGGGTGCCCGGACCGACCACCGAGACTTCGGAGCGCTCGTCTCCACCCATGCAACACCTCCCGGCCGGAAGCGTATCCGTTTGCCGTGGCGGACCAACCCGGGAGACTATGCCGTCGTGGCCGCCGACCAGATGATCGCCGATCGGCCCTTCTCGCTGGTCCTCGCCGGAACGGACGGGTCCGAGCGGGCGAACGAGGCCGCGCGCCAGGCCGCCCTCCTCGCCTCCGCCGCTCGAGCGCAGCTGGTCGTCGCCTACGTGATCGAGGATCGCCCGTACGAGGAGGGGGAGTCCGAACGGGCCCTCGAGGCCGCGAGCGCCGCCGCGCGGGCGGCCGGCGTCAACCCGGAGACGCGGGTCCTGACCGGCGACGCCGGTGCGGCCCTCGTCGAGGAGGCCGAACGCGACGGCATGGACCTGTTGTGCGTCGGGCCGGACTCGGGGCTGCTCGGCGGCGCGATCCGGTTCGGCCACGTCGCCGGGAGGATCCTTCGCGAGGCGACGTGCTCGGTCCTGATCGCGCGGCCGGCCGGGCCGGCGTTCCCCCGGCACATCGCGTGCGCGATCGACGGGTCGGACGCTTCGGTGCTGACGGCGCTCGCCGCCGCCGGCGTCGCCCGGGCCACGGACGCGGAGCTGGCCCTCGTCCACGTCGTTCCCGTCTTCCGAGGACGCAACGAGGAGTGGACGCTCGGTCCCGACGACGAGAGCCCGCCGGAGCTCGGTCCCTCCGTGAAGGCCGTGTCGAGCCTCGGCGTCGAACCGATCCGCGAGATGGCGATGGGTCGTCCCGAGCGCACCCTGGTGCGCGTGGCCGAGCGTGACGAGGTCGACCTCGTCGTCGTCGGCCACCGCGGCATCGGCGGGGTCACGCGGGCGCTGCTCGGCAGCGTGAGCGAGCACGTCGCCCACCACGCGCCGTGCTCGGTCATGATCGTGCGAGCTTCGGGTGCCAACCGTGGCTGACCCGGGCGTGAGCGCCGGAACGGAGGCACCCGCGCGCGGCGTCGAACGCCGGCGGCGGCCCGAGGGCCGGGGCCCGCTCGGCCTCGTGATCAAGATCGCCTCGTTCGCCGTCGCCCTGTTCCTGTTCGTGCTCGCGATCCAGCTCATGAAGGAGGGCGCCAAGGCGCTCGCGCCGACGCTGAGCGACAGCCCGCTGTTCAGCAACGCCGTCTCCACGCTCGGGGCGGGGTGGCTCGGCGCGTACATCGTGCTGTCGGGTTCGCCGATCGCGGCGGTCGCCCTGAGCCTGTACGTCGGCGGGGCCGCGACCAAGCTGCAGACCTTCACGATGCTCTCGGGATCCCGGCTGGGCGCCTCCTTCGTCGTCCTGCTGGTCGGGTTCCTGTACTCCCTTCGCAACCGAGGCCGCAACCGCGGCGAGTCGATCGGGATGGGCGTGTTGGCGCTCTCGTTGACGGCGGTCGTCTACGTCCCCGGGATGCTGCTCGGGTACGGCATCTTGAAGTCCGGGATGCTGGACGGGATCCACTGGAGCGCGTCCGGCGACGTGCTGTCGGTCGTGGACGTCATCTGGGGGCCGACGCTCGACGCCATCACCAAGCTGCCCGGATGGACGCTGCTGCCGATCGGCCTGGGGATGATCCTGCTCTCGTTCCGACTGCTCGACAGCGTCCTCCCACAGCTCGACGGCGAGCGTCACGGCAGCGGCAAGGGCGCGTGGATGAAGCGGCCGTGGCCGATGTTCGGGCTCGGCTGCCTGGTGGCGACGCTCACGCTGTCGGTCTCGGTCGCGCTCACGTTGCTCGTGCCGCTCGCGAGCCGCGGCTACATCAAGCGCGAGGAGTCGATCCCCTACATCATGGGCGCGAACATCACGACGCTCGCCGACACGCTGGTCGCCGCGATGATCCTCGGGAGC
>DASXTX010000155.1:0-45769 GCA_036505195.1 Actinomycetota bacterium | reverse complement strand
GCCAGCGATTCGGCCAGCACGAGCCCGCCGAGCACCGCCAACGCGACCGGGACGCTCGTCCCCGATCGGTCCCCGAACCCGGGGGGCACCGGCGAACAGAGCTCGCGCAGGCGCGCTCGTCGATCGTCGAGCACCGGCCGCTTCGCCGGGACGCCGGCGAGGTTGTCGAGCTCGAACGGATCGGCCTCGAGATCGTAGAGCTCCTCCTCGTCCGTCGAGTACCGCACGTACGTCCATCGCTCCGAACGCACCGCGCAGAACGTGGGGATCGGGTTCGTGCCCTCCATGTGCTCGATCAGGAAGTCCGAGCGCCACGAGGTCCGGTCACCATCGAGCACAGGGAGGAGGCTCCGCCCGTCCGTCGGCGGATGCGGAACGCCGGCCGCGTCGGCGATCGTCGGCGCGAGATCGATGTTCAGGGCGAGGACGCCGGGCAGCCGGGTCCCGGGCGTCCACCCCGCCGCGTCCCAGCGCACCACGAGCGGGACGCGGATCGATTCCTCGTACGGGGCCTCCTTCTTGGTCCACCGATGTTCCCCGTGCAGGAGCCCGTTGTCCGAGGTGAACACGATCAGCGTGTTCTCCAGCCGCCCTTCGCGCTCGAGCGCGTCGAGGACCCGACCGATCGCACGGTCCACGCCGAGCAGCGACCGGTACTGGTCCGCCCGGAAAGCGTCGATCGCCGCCTCCTGCGAGGCCGTGAACCGTGGCAGGTCGCGGACCCACGCGGGCTTGTCCGACACGTCGGCCTCGTCGAACGACGGCGGCCGCGCGGGGGGCAGGTCGGCGAAGGCGTCCTCGTCGCCGGGGGACGGGATCGCGGGCTCGTGCGGCGCCGACGTGGCGAGCTCCAGGAACAGCGGGCCGGTCGAGTCCTCCACGAACGCGACCGCCTCGTCGGCGAGCACCTCGGTCGCGTGGTCCGCGGGACCGTGCCCGAACCCGCGCAGCGAGCCGTCGATCGTCAGGGTGTAGTCCACCGACGCCGAACGCACGAAGGCCACCCATCGGTCCCACCCCGGCGGGACGTACCCGGTGACCGCCGCGTGCTGATACCCGTCGAGGTACTTGCCGAACAGCCCGGTCCGGTAGCCCGCGTCGTGCAGCCACGTCGCAAGCGTCGAGCCGTCGTGGAACCACTCGAAGCGGCCGAACGGCGGTATCTGCCGATACACGAGGTGGGTGTGGGAGTAGTCGCCGGTCAGGATGCTCGCGCGGCTGGGGCAGCAGAGCGGGTTGACGACGAAGGCGTCGGGGAACGTCACGCCGGCGCCGGCGAGCCGCTCCGAAAGGACCGGCATCGCCCACAGGGTGTCCCATCGTTGATCGTCGGTCACGATCAGGACTATGTCGGGCGGCGGCCCCGTCTCGGAGACGGCCGGCACGCGACCGGTTGCCGCCGAGGCCCGGCCGGCGGGATCGGCCGGGGCGACGAGCAGCAATGCCCCGAGGGCGATCGCCGCGGCGGCCCTCACGCGCTCCGGTACGCCTCGAGGGTCGCGGCCAGTCGCGACGCGTCATCCTGGAATGCCGGAGCATCCACCACGTTCACGAGCTCGTAGGGATCGTCCCGGAGCGCGTAGAGCTCGCGCTCCCCCGTCCCGAGCTCGACGTAGGCGAACCGCCGGGTGCGGATCTCCCACCACGCGGGGATCGCCCGGTCACCGACCCATTCGGCGAACACCTCGCGCGGCAGCCCCTCCCGGCTACCGGTCCTGAGCAGCGGCACGAGGCTGACGCCGTCGAACGCCGTCGGGGTCGACGCGCCCGAGAGCTCGGCGATCGTCGGGGCGATGTCGGCGGCGGAGACGATCGCTCGCTCGGTCCGATGCGGGACGCCGGGTATCCGGATCATGAAGGGGACAGCCAGGCAGGCCTGGTAGGGGCAGCTCTTCTTCGTCCACCGATGTTCCCCGAACGCGAGCCCGTTGTCCGAGGTGAAGACCACCACCGTGCGGGCGAGGTCACCGCGCGCGCGGACCGCGTTCATGATCCGGTGGATCGCGTCGTCGACCGCGAGGAGCGCCGCGTACGACGCCCTGCGGTGCTCACGCTGCGCCGATCTCTGCGCGTCGCCCATCGGGGCGAGACCGCGGACCCAGGCCGGCTTGTCGGAGACGTCGGGCTCCCCCACGGAGGGCGGCGTGGGCACCGCGAGCTCCGAGAACGCCCCCTCGTCCCGGGGCGCCGCGACCCAGGGGGGGTGTGGCGCCGTCGGGGCGAACCAGAGGAAGTAGGGTCGATCGGCCGATGCCTCGCGGACGAACTCGGTCGCCTGATCGGCGAGGACGTCGGTCGCGTAGTCGGCGTCGGTACGCCCGTACCGGACGACGTGGTCCTGCTCGAACATCGAGTAGTCGTAGTACAGGCTCGTCACCGGACCGTGCTCACGCCCCCACCAGCGATCCCACCCGGCCGGAACGAACGCCGGCCGGTCGAACGGGTACAGGTTCAGGTACTTGCCGACCAGTCCGGTGTGGTAGCCCGCGTCGTGCAGCCACGTCGCGAGCGTCGAGCTCTCGTCGAACAGGTGCGCGTCCTCGTTGTCCCGAACCCCGGTGTGATGCGAGAACCGTCCGGTGAGCATCGTCGCCCGCGACGGACAGCACAGCGGGGTGTTGACGTACCCGTTCTCGAACACGATCCAGTGGTCCCTCGGATCGAACGCCCGGCGTTGGAGGAACGGCATCACCTCGTACGGGTTCGGGATCGAGTCGTCCGACTGATCGTCCGTCACGATCACGATCACGTTCGGTCGGGGGTCCTCCGTGCCGCGAACCTCCGGGAGCGCGGCCACGCTCCACGCCAGGGCGAGGACGGCGAGCCCGACCGCCAGGCCGCGGCGGATGCCGGGACCCGCTCGTGCAGGGCTCGGCGCGACCCCCCACGCGCTCATCCGAGCTTCCGAAGCTTCCAGATGTTCTCGCCGGGCCACCTACGGGCCCACCCGACCGGCGCGAAGTCCGGATACGTGGTCCGGGGACGGGCGGGTGGCCGGAGCTCGACCAGGTCGAGCACCTCGAAGCCGTTCGACCGGAACAGCCGGATCCACTCGCCGTAGGCCAGCTGGAACTCGACCGTCTCCCACGTCGCCCGGCGCAGACCGAAGTAGCTGCGGACCAGCTCGGGACCCGGCGGTTGCTCGCCGTCGCCCCAGCACAGCCAGATCAGCGGGCTTGCGATGTTGAAGGTGAACGCACCGCCCGGACGCAGCAGCCGGGCGACCTCTGGCACCGTCAGGTACGGATCGGCGAACGTCATGGCCCCGTGATCGCAGAACACGATGTCGAAGCTCTCGTCCGCGAACGGCGCGCGCTCGGCGTTGGCGTTCACGAACGGCACCGGCTGCGAGGCCTCATCGGCGAGCCGGCGGGCGTGGGCCAGCTGGCGGATCGACAGATCCAGCCCCACCGCGCGTGCTCCCCGGCGCGCCAGCGCGATCGACCACTGGCCGCCGCCGCACCCGAGCTCGAGCACTCGCCTCCCGGTGATGTCGCCGAGGATCCCGAGCTCGGACTCCGGGATCCCCCAGGCCCCCCACGCCGGACGGTCGAAACGGTTGAGCTGCGAGCCGTGCTCGCGCTGGTAGTCGTCCGCCTCGCGGTTCCAGTTCGCGCGGTTGCGGCGGATGTAGGCGGGCTGGGCTGGGGCGCTCGGACGGGAGGCGCTCACCGGCGTGACGGCTCTGCTCCGCCGAGCGGTGCTCACCGGTCGAGCCATCCGGCAGCGCGATCGTGCTCGTCGGCGACCAGTCCCGCGGCGATCGACAGGGCGACCTCGGCCGGCCGGCGTCCGCCCAGGTCGAGGCCGAGCGGCGATCGGATGCGCGCGAGTTCCTCGTCGCCGAATCCCATCGAGCGCAGCTCCTCGACGTACGGGCCGACGTGGCGGCGGCTCCCCATCACGCCGATGAATCGCGCCGGCGAACGCAGCGCGCCGGCGAGCGCCGCGGCGATCCCCGGCGCGTCGTGGTCGGTGAAGACCAGGCGGGTCTGCGCGTCGATCTCCACCTCGCCGAGGTCGCCCGCGACCGGCATCGAGTTCGCATCGGCATCGGTGACGCGTTCCGGACGCGTCTCGACGAGGATGGGCGCGAACCCGAGGCCCGGCGCGAGCCGCGCCAGCTCGCGGGCCACGTCGGTGGCCGAGACGACCACGAGGGCCGGCGCGCGCCGCGGCGGTTCGAGGTACACCTCGATATCGCCGAGCTCGTGGTGGTACGTGCGGGTCCCGGGTTCGCCCGACGCGAGGATCTCGGCGGCATCGCGGACGGCCGCCTCGTCGAACTCGGCGCACCCGAGCGTCCCGTGCACCTCGCCGCCGGGGACGATCCGCATCGAGTTGCCGACCGCGCAGGGCGGCGAGCCGTGCACCTTGACCGCCTTGGCCTCCACGGAGCCGACCACCACCGGCGCGGGGCGCTTCGCCTTGTCCCCGTCGGCGTGACCCGTTGGATGCGCCCCCGTTCGACCGCCGAGCAGCTCGACGGCGTGCGGCAACACCGGCAGCAGGGCCCCGAGGCTCTCGCGGACGCCCTTCGGGCTCCCGGGAAGGTTCACGATCAGCGTGGCGCCGCGCGAGCCCGCCACGGCTCTCGACAGGGCCGCCATCGGCGTCTGTCGCAGGCCGTCGCGGCGCATCAGCTCGGCCAGACCGGGGGCCTCGCGTTCGAGCACCGCGAGCGTGGCCTCGGGCGTCACGTCGCGCGGGCCGAACCCCGTCCCGCCGGTGGTGACGACGAGGGCGAACCCGCCTACGTCCGCGAGGTCGCGCAGGGTGGTCTCGATCGCCGGGCGCTCATCGGGCAGGACCGTCCGAGTCTCGACGTCGAACCCCGCCTCACGCAGCAGGGCCTCGGCGGCGTCGCCCGAGCCGTCGGCTCGCGTCCCCCGGGAGACGCCGTCGGAGACGGTCACGACCGCGGCGCGGATGCCGCTCACGCACCCATCCTGCCAGACGCGCCCGCGCTCGTCCGTACTACGGTTGCCCGGACAGAAGGGAGCACCGATGGACGCGTGGATCGACCGACTCGCGGCGGCGCTCGGACAGGACCCCCTGACCGACGCCGAGACCACCCGGCTGCTCGGCTCCGCCCGGGACGTCGCGCATCGCGTGGAACGCAAGATCACGCCGCTCGCGGCGTTCCTCCTCGGCGCGGCGACCGGCCGGAGGATGGCCGAAGGCGTCTCGAGGGACGACGCCCTGGGATCGGCGCTCGGGACCCTCGAGGGGCTCCTGCCGTCCGAGCCTCCCGAGGGCCGAACCGCCTCGGGGGGGTAGGCTGGAGGTTCGCATGGATGCCTGGCAGCCGCCGTCGTCCCTCCCTCCGGCGGAGGGGCCCCTGGTCGACACGTTCGGCCGGGTCGCGGACGACCTCCGGGTCTCGGTGACCGATCGCTGCAACTTCCGGTGCACCTACTGCATGCCCGCCGAGGGACTGGTCTGGCTCCCCAAGCACGAGATCCTGACCTTCGAGGAGCTCACGAGGCTCCTCGAGCTGTTCGTCCACCGGCTGGGGATCCGCTCGGTCAAGGTCACCGGTGGCGAACCCACCGTGCGAGCCGACCTCCCCGAGCTGATCCGGATGTTCCGAACCTCCGCGCCCGGGATCGACCTGTCGATGACCACGAACGGCGTGCTGCTCGAGCGGCTCGCAGCGCCGCTCGCCGAGGCGGGGCTGGACCGCGTGACGGTCTCGCTCGACTCGCTGCTGCGGCACCGGTTCGAGCAGATGACCCGTCGCGACGCGCTCGACCGGGTGCTCGCGGGCATCGCGGCCGCCGAGGAGGCGGGCCTGGTCCCGATCAAGATCAACTGCGTGGTGATCGGGGGGACCAACGACGACGAGGTCGTCGACCTGGCGCGCTGGTCACGCGACCAGGGCCATGTGGTGCGGTTCATCGAGTACATGCCGCTCGACGCCCAGCACGCGTGGGAGCGCGAGAAGGTCTTCTCGTCGGCAAGGATCGTCGAGAAGATCGACGCCGTGTACCCCCTCGTCCCGGAGGGACCCGACGCCGAACCGGCGACCGGCTACCGCTTCGCCGACGGCGCGCCGGGTGGCATCGGGGTGATCGGCAGCGTCACCGAGCCGTTCTGCGAGACCTGCAATCGCTTGCGGATCACGGCCGAGGGGCAGGTGCGGGCCTGCCTGTTCTCGCTGGAGGAGACCGATCTGCGCGGCCCGCTCCGCGATGGTGCCTCCGACGACGAGCTGGTGACCCTGATCCGTCGCAACGTGTGGCGGAAGTGGTCCGGGCACCGGATCAACCTTCCGGAGTTCGAGCAGCCGGAGCGTTCGATGTCCGCGATCGGCGGCTGAGGCGACCTACTCAGCTCCGCGCCTTGATGCGCGCGAACCACCCCTTCACCGTGTCACCCGCGAGGAACCACCCGACCCCCAACGCGACGAATCCGAACAGCGCGAACAGCACGAACGCGAAGCCCCGGGTCACCTCGAGGAACCCGACCGTGACGGGCTCCCCCGGGGGAGCCTCCGCGTCGCCGACGTTCGCGATCGCGGTGACGATCCCCCACACGCACACGACGGCGAGGACGAGGAACGCCAGGCCCAGCACGAAGGCGAGCCCTTCGAGCCAGTTGTGGGCGGCGGTCGCCTCGCTCATCCGGCGGCGGAAGGTGCGGTAGGTCATCGGTTCAAAGGCCGGCGAGCTTGGCGAGCCCCGAGATCTTCACCAGGACGAACCGCTTGCCGTCGCGCTCGACGATGCCCCGGCGCTGGAAGTCGGACAGGATCCTCGTGACGTTCTCCCGGCTCCCGCCGCACAGGCTCGCCAGGTCGGCGTGCGTCACGATCGACGGCACCACGGCGCCGTCGGGGGGGAGCTCGTCCAGCGACGGGGAGACGAGTTGCAGAAGGCGCTTGGCAACTCGCCCCTTCAGGTCCAGGTACAGCAGGTCTTCGACGAACGCCTCCTGGGACAACACCTGCCGGGCGAGCGCCCGGAGCAGCGCGCGCGCGGCCGTCGGCTCCTCGATCAGGAAGTCCAGGAGCACCGGGCCGCTCACCCGCCATGCCTCCGTGTCCTCGAGCGCGAGGGCGGCCGCCGAACGCGGCTGATCCCCCAGCACCCCGAGCTCCCCGAAGAACTGCGGGACGTCCAGCGTCGTGTGGAGCTGACGGTGACCGTTCGACGACAGCGAGCTGATCTCGACGCGGCCGCCGACGAGGAAGTACACGTCCGGGGCGTCGTCGCCCTGATGGAACAGGTACGTCCCTCGGCGGAACCTCCGCGTCACGCCCTGGGCGGCGAGCCGCGAGATCGTCTCGTCCGAGGCCCCCTCGAACAGGGGCGTCCGGGCCATCCCCTCCAGCAGCGCCTCGCTGAGCTCCGTCGTCGGCACGGTTGCAAGCGTAGTCACATCTGTGCTCCCGGTCGCGTGTGGTTGTCCCCGGATGCGATGAGGCCGGGGCGCCCAACGCGACCCGGCCTCATGCCAAGTTCTGGAGTTCCTACTTCTTGACCCGCTTGACCCGCTTGACCCGCTTGACCCGGGAAACACGGGTGGCAGCCTCCGTCTTCCCCGACTCCTTCGAAGCCTTGGCAACCGGCGCCTTCGGTGAGATCTTCTTGTCCGCCACGATCGTCACCTCCCCCCTCCGCTCTGGCCCTCTGGGGCTTCCGTTGTCTGCCTGCATCATCGTCCCGGCGTCACCGCGCGGGTGTGTCGGGCGTCACCGGATGTGAGGTGACCTCCGTCACAGCCAGACCGGTGACGTACGTCACATGGAGTCGAGTTCGGGCAGGTCAAGGGGGTCGGGGCGGGGGGTGCAGGCCCCGCAGAACAGCGCGTCCTCGACGATCAGCACCTTGGGGACGTCACCGCTCCGGAAGAGCTCGAGGATGTAGGGGTGCGTCTCGACGTGGTCCTCGCAGATCCCCCGGCCGCAGAAACGGCAGACCCCGACCGCGCTTCGCTTGCAGTGCCAGCAGTCCATGACCGGCTCAGTGCGTCAGCTCTTCGGTGACCGCGTGCGAGATCAGGGTCCCTCGACGGAACGCGTCGCCCACCAGGCGGTCGAACCCCTCCCGATCCAGCCGGAACGCCCGGACCGGGGTCCGCGCCGTCACCGTTGCCGTTCGGGGCACCTCCATCAGGAGTGCGACCTCGCCGAAATACGATCCGCGGCCGATCGTGTTCACCAGCCTCTCGTCCTTGACGATGTCGACCTGGCCGGACGATAGCGCATAGAACGAATCGCCGACGTCGCCCTCGCGCATGATCTGCTCGCCCGGGGCGAAGCTCACCCACGCCCCTCCCTCCAGGAGCTCCCACAGCTGCGCCGTGGACAGGCCGGCGAAACAGCTGAGGCCTCGCAGCTCGGCGACCTGTTGCAGCGTCGGCTCGAAGTCGGGGAGGTGCAGCTTGTCCGCGAGCAGATGGTCGAATGCGCCCTTGTCGACCTCGAAGACCTCGGCGGCTCCGATGGCGCGCACGGTGGCGGCCCGCGGCGCCGCGGTCACCAGCCCCAGCTCCCCGAAGGACTCGCCGCGACCGAGGTCTCGGATCCGGCGCTCGTCACCGTTCTCGAGGTCCTCCTCCACCACCTCGAGCACGCCCTTGCGCACCACGTAGAAGGCGTCGGGCTGGTCGCCCTGGCGGAACACCGGCTGCCCGTCGCCGAGCCCCCGGAGCCGGACGCGCCCGGCGATCTCGTTCAGCGCCTCGACGGGGATGTCCTCGAACATCGGGAGCGCGTCGATCAGCTCGGACGCCTCGACACGCCATCCCGTCTCCAACCGGAACCGGATCCGGCGCCAGACGGCGCGGATCTCGCGGCCGATCGCCCGCAGGAGCTTGATCAGCCCGCGGAGCAGCGGTCCCGCGATGAACGCGGCCAGCACGACGAGCAGCAGCCTGGTCACCGGCCCCTGCTCCCAGAGCCGGCTCACGAGGTCGCCGAACACCGTCTGCCAGTAGTAGTACGCCGTGTACAACGAGAAGATCGTGAACGCGATCCCCAGGACCCCGTACAGGGCCAGACCGGCGTCACGCTTGGAGAAGCGCTCGCGGGTCCGCAGCTTGTGGAGCAGGTCGCGGCGCATGAAGACCAGCGAGCGTTCGCGTAGATCGGGGATCTCGATCAGGTCCGCGAGGATGTAGTAGCCGTCGAGCTCGAGCAACGGGATGAGGTTCATGATCACGACCAGGTAGTTCAGGACGGCGAACTTGTACATCGTCTCCGAGAGGACCCACCCGGGGAACCTCCACGCGATGAGCGACGCGAGGCCGGCGAGCACGAGCTGCGCGAACGGGCCGGCGAATGACTCGATGATCTGTTGGCGCCGATCCATCATCAACCCGTCCGAGCTCTCGACGAAGAACGCTGGCGACCCGAAGTAGATCTGGAACCCCGCGCTGCGGATCCGCCGGCCGTTGTGCACGATGACGAGGGCATGTCCGAGCTCGTGACAGAACACCATCACATAGTCCAGGACGATCAGCACCACGAACCCGATCGCGAGCGAACGACCCGCGATCACGAACCGCTCGTCTCGCAGGATGTCGACGAACGCCACCAAGCCGACGATCGCGGCGGCGACCAGCGCGAGCAGGACCGCGGGCTTGAAGACCCACTTCAGGCCGTGGTCGTAGAGCCACTGCACCAGCCGGTGGGCCCCCTCCCATTCGATCGAGAGCGTCTTGCCGAACTGCCGCGCCTTGCGGCGCCGCTCGGTCACCGGGTCCATCGCCCGCGTCACCATGTCGGGGACGTCCACGTGTCGCTGCTCGAGGAAGTTCCCCCGGTAGAGCGACCGAACGAGGTCGATCACGGTGGACAGCTCCATCTCACCGGATCCCTCGAAGCGCTCGATCACGATCTCCTTGACCGTGCGGGTCCCGTCCATCAGCTCGAGCAGACCCAGATCCGAGGCGGCGAGGCGGAAGTGGAGCAGGTCGCGGGGGTTCGCGATCATCACGTACCTCTCGCCCCAGCGTTGTTCGAACACCTTGATCTCGATGTCGTCCGCCAGCTTGGGGCGAAGCTCCGTGGGATCGACCAGGTGGGTGATCCGCTCCCACACGTCGCCGTGTTCCTTGGCGCCGTTCGACGCGAGGTCGTCGGCGACGAGGCGGTAGACGTCCTGCGGGCTCACGACGCGCGGCCCTTGGCGGCGCGATCGGACTCGACCCGCCGTTGGACCGCGTCGTAGACCGAGGGGCGCTGCGGGGGACGCCGCTTCGAGGCGAACACGTTCCCGACGAAACCCCCGGCGAACAGCGCGGCCGCGATCAGCGCGGCCACGGTCCCCCAGCTGATCCCCCCGCTTTCGGGCGCCGCCAGCGCCCGGGTGACCTCGGCCGATTCGCCGAAGTCGTCGACGACGCCGAGGACGAACCGGGCGTCCTCCGGGATCGTCTTCATCACGCGGGCATCGACCTCGAAGGAGATGTTGGCCCCGCCGGTGGTCAAGATGACCTGGGTGCCGCTCACCCGCAGGTACTCGCTCGTCGCGGTCGCGCCGGTGCCGACGATCAGGGTGTCCTGGTCACCGACCGTCAGCTTGTTGTCCTCGATGTCGAACCGCAGGCGGTCGAGCTCCTGCTTCCCCGACATGACCGACGCCTCCAGGAGATGGAGCGCGTGCCAGCCACCGGGCATGGTTCCGTCGATGCCGAGCGTGAGCGTCGAGCCCGCCGCGAGGGCGCCCGTCACCTGCCCGTCAACGCCCGGACCGCTCGCCGGGCTCGGCGACGCGGACTGCGCCGAGGCGGGGCCCGCGGCGACGATCGCCGCGAGGAGGGCGGCGGCGAGAAGGTGCGCTCCGAGCGCACGTCGACCGATCACGGAGCGCATCTTCGACCCGGCGGCGACCAGGCGCAACGTGACGGAGGTCACCCTTCGGTCGTGCGCCACATCACCGCCGCGGACCGCGGCGCGGACGTACCGTTCGCGAAGGTTCCCACCGGAGGAGGTCCGGAGATGCTGAGCGGAGAGATGGCCCGGTACCAGATCGGCGACCGCGTTCGTGAGGCCGAGGCCGAGCGCCTGGCCCGGTCGACCCGCAGGAGCAAGGCCGCGGAGTCGCGGAGCGTCACCCGCCGCATCGGTCGTGCCGCCCTGGCGGCCGCCACCTGGCCGATCAAGCACTAGCGTTCACGGCCCGGACATCCACGCGCCGCCCGGCCTTCACGGGCCCCAGATAGGTTGCGATCCGCCACGAGAGGACGCGCCCCTCTCGAGAGCGGGGGGTCGGGTCTTCGACCGGCCCCCCGCGCCCCCTCTCCCACAGGTACGCGCTTCCGCCGGCAACGGTCAGTCCCCACCGGACGGCAGGTTCACGATCTCCAGCGGCGGGAGACGGTCGGCGGGTTCGAAGCCCAGGATCTTCCCGTAGAAGGTGAGCTCGGCCGACAGCCCCCGCGAGATACTCTCCATCTTGCGGAAGCCGTGTTGCTCGCCCTCGAACAGCAGGTACGCGTAGGGCAGCCCGCGGCGCTGGAGCGCCCGGACGATCTTCTCGGACTGGGCGGGGGGGACGACCTCGTCCTCGTCGCCCTGCAGGATCAGCAGCGGGGTGGACAGCTGCTCGGCGTGGCGGACCGGGGAGCGTTCGGCCCACAGCTCGGCGGCCTGGGGCCACGGGCCGACCAGGAGGTCGAGGTACTTGGACTCGAACTTGTGCGTGGTCTCGGCGAAGGGCTCCAGGTCCGAGACCCCGAAGTAGCTCGAGCCCGTCGCGAACACGTCCCGGAAGGTGAGCGCACACAGGGTCGTCCAGCCACCGGCGCTCCCCCCGGCGATCAGGAGACGGTCGGGGTCGGCCAGCCCGCGTCCGACCAGGTACCGGGCGGACGCCACGGCGTCGTCCACGTCGACCACCCCCCAACGCCCGTACAGGCTTTCCCGGAAGGCCCGGCCGTAGCCGGTGCTCCCGCGGTAGTTCACCTCGGCGTAGGCGAACCCACGGCTGGTGAAGAACTGCACCTCGAGGTGCAGTTCCGGGTCCGCCTCCGACGTCGGTCCACCGTGGACGCTGACGAGCAACGGCGGGCGTTCCCCGTCGGGGGCGACGGCCACGGGGTTCGTCGGCGGGTAGTAGTGCGCGAACGCGGTCTGCCCGTCGGTGGTCGGGAACTCGATCGGCTCGGGCACGGACAGGTACTCGGAGTCGAAGTCGACGACGTCGCTCTCGCGCAGGACCTCGACCGCGCGCGTGGAGAAGTCGAGCGATACGACCTGCGTCGGCGTGGTCGGACCGCCGGCGATGAAGGCGAGCCGCTGTCCCGAGACGCTGACCGCCGGCTCGAAGGTCTCGTAGGGCAGGTCGAGATCGAGGAGCTCTCGCGTCGCCGGATCGAGGAGCGCGAGGTGATGGACGCCTCGCTCACGGTACGTGCACACGATCCTCCCGTCGGAGAGGAAGGCGTACGACGAGTAGCCGAAGTTCCACATCGGTACGGCGAACTCGGCGGACATCGGCGTCAGGTTCGTCAGCTCGCCGTCGGCCCCCTCCCGGTAGACGTTCCACCAGTCCGTGCGATCGGAGACGAACGTCAACGAACCATCGGGGCCCCAGGCCGGCTGGAAGATCGACTCCCGCTTGCCACCAGCGACCGCGCGCGACGGCCCCGCCGACCCGTCCGACGCGACATCGACCACCAGGAGCTCGGTCCCGTCCCAGGGCATCCGCGGGAAATCCCACGCGATGAACGCGATGCGCGCGCCGTCGGGCGACCACCGTGGGAAGGCATAGAAGTCCCGTCCGGACGCGAGCGTCGACATCGCGGAGCCGTCGGCGGCGATCACGACGAGCTCGTTGACCGGCATGCCCTCTTCCTGGTGGCGTTCGTGGACCGACGCGATCCATCGGCCGTCCGGCGACACGTTCATGTCGGCGTACCGCAGACCTCGGGGGGTCGCGGGTTCGGGGGTGATCGCGATGGGCGCTCCGCCGACCTCCTGGCGGTACAGCCGCTGGTCCTCGAAGTTCACGAAGTACGTGGTCGTACCGGCGACCGCGTACGAGCCGCCGCCGTACTCGTGGACCCGGGTGCGGACGGACACGCCCGGCGGCGTCACGTCCGCCGGCTCCGCGCCGGGGCCCGAACGCACGACGACGGAACGGCCCTGTTCCTGCGGCCGACGCTCGAGCCAGGTCGTCGCGTCCCCGATCGCGCGCGTCTCCTTCAACCCGACCGAGGCCGCGGCGGCGCGATCCGCCGTGATCGGCGACGGCCATGCTCCGTAGGGGATGCGTTGGGCGTCGCTCATCCGCGCCAACGGCCGACGAGCACGCGCGTCACCTTGAACCCGCGGTCCATCGTGCTGCGCACGTCCCCGAAACCGTTCCGCCGCAACACGGACGCGGCGGATCTCGCGCGGTCGGGACTCACCTCGACCAGCAACCAGCCACCCGGCTTCAGCCACCGGGGGCCCTCGGACGCGGCCCGCCCGACGAGCCCGAGCCCGTCCGGGCTGCGGTCGGTGAGCGTATGCACGGGCTCGAAGCGCCGGATCTCCTCCGGGAGCTCGCGCAGCTCGTCGCGAGCGACGTACGGCGGATGCAAGGTGATCACGTCCACCCGGCCCTGCAGGTCACTCGGCAGCCCACCGAACAGGTCACCCTTCGCGAACGTCGCTCGCAGGCGGAGAAGCTCGGCGTTCTCCCTGGCGGCCCGGACGGCCGTGAGCGAGATGTCGGTGCCGAACACCCGAACCCCCGGCACCTCGTTCGCGATCGCGAGGGCCACGGTCCCGCCACCGGTCGCGAGGTCGACGGCGACCGGGCGTCGGCGTCCGCGCAACCTCCGCACCGCCTGCTCCGCGAGGTACTCGGTCGAGTCCCGTGGCACGAACACCCCGGGCCGCGCCGCGATCTGCAGCCCTCGGAAGACCGCGTGTCCCGTGATGAGCTGCACGGGCTCGCCCGACGCCCGGCGGGCGATCATCCGGTCGAAGCGCCGGCGGACGTTCGGTGGGATCTCGTGGTTCGGGGCGACGCGGTCGACGCCGAGCGCGTAGGCGAGCAGTTCGTCTGCCTCGATCTCCTCGCGATCGCGCTGCCAGTGATCGATCGCCGTGGACGCCTTGAGCGTCGCGACGGCATCGGTGAGGACTTCCTTCGCCTTCGTTGGCGCCTCCATCGGGCGAGCATCGTACCCGCCGCCACGCTCGGCCACCTGCTGCCCGCGTCGTCCTGGCTACAATCGCTGCCATGCCCGAGGCCGCGAGATCCCCGAAGGCCCGCACCTCGAAGCCCCGCAAGAAGCGGACCCCCTCGGCCAAGACCGAGGACATCCGTCTGACGGGCGACCGGATCGTCGTGGAGAACCCGGACAGCGGCGAACGGACGTCAAGGAGCGGGTTGCTGATCCCGGCGACCGCTGCCCCGGCCCCCAAGCGATGCGTGTGGGGCGAGGTGCTCCTGGTCGGACCGGAGGTCCGCTCGGCGAAGGCGGGAGATCGGATCCTGTACCTGCCGCAGGCGGGTCTCGAGGTCGAGCTCGACGGACGGGACTGCCTCCTGCTCCGCGAGCGCGACGTGCAGGCGGTGTCGTCCTCGCCGAACGGCAAGGAGCGGCAGCCGGGCCTCTACCTGTAGGACCTGTCTCGACGCACCGTGTTCATCCGGGTACGAAGGTGAGCCGCAGGCGACGCTGGTCGTTCTCGCGGTTCGTGTCGACCACCACGACCCGCTGCCAGGTGCCGAGCGCGAGCCGGCCCGCGTCCACCGGGATCGACAGCGACGGAGCCACGACGACGGGCAGGAGATGGTCGGCCCCGTGACCGACCGAGCCGTGCCGGTGCCGGTAGCGATCGTCGCGGGGCAGGATGCGTTCGAGGAACTCCTCGAGGTCGGCCTCGGAGCCCGACCCGATCTCCATCAGCCCGACGCCCGCGGTCGCGTGCGGCACGAAGACGTTGACGAGCCCGTCCTGCCCGACCGACGAGCAGAACGCCTCGACCAGATCGGTGACATCGACCACGCGGCGATCTCGCGTATCGATCCGATGCTCCCGGGAGTTCATCCCGGCGGCTCGCCCCCCTCGTTCGGAACGCGGCCCGATGGCGGCTCGGGCATGTCGGGGGTCGCGGGTGGGGTCGGTGGGATGCCGTGAGCCCCCTCACCAAGGGTCGACCAGCCACGGAGGCCGGTCCCGGACGAGGCGGCCGGCTCGTCCCGGGAGCCGAGAGCGAGCAGCGCCGCGACGATGCCCTGGACGCCCCCCGCGATGACCAGGTACAGGCCGATCCCGATCGTGAGCCCGAGCAGCCCGCTGTCCAGCGCGCGTTCGACCTCGGCCCTGGAGAGCTGCGTCGCAGCGGCCTCGACGAGCTGGTCTCGGATCGTGAGAACCGTGTAGAGACCGACGCCGACCGCCACGAGACCGCCGATCGCGGCGCTCGGCCGCAGACGAGCCATCGCCTGGTGCGATCCCGTCAGGACGCGGATCCCGGCGGCGACCATCACCGCACCGGCGACGATCGTCGCCTTGCCTTCCCAGCCGTCGACGCCCTTCGCTTGCTCGGTGAACGGCCCCGCGGAGATCTCGGCCCACGCGAGGAAGGAACCGACGACCGCCAGCACACCGCCCGCGAGTGCCAGCGCCCCCGCGAGAACGGCCCGACCCTGGATCGTGGTCAGGAGGCACCCACGTCGGCTTGAGAATCGGACCCATAGGGCGACCGAGCGGGGGGAACGTCCCCGTGCTCCGTCCCCGCGGGGGGCGGAGGCGGGGTTGCCGAGAGCGTCCCGGTAACAGCCGCCCGGCCGGCGCCCGAACCACGCAGCCCCGCGATACCGCCCGCAAGGGCAACGACGCCGCCGGCTATGACGATGTAGACGCCGACGCCGACAGAGAAGCTGATCCGCCCGGCGTCGACGGCCTGGTCGAGCAACGCCCGGGCCCGCTCGGTCGAGCCGAAGCTCGGGGCAAGCCTCTTTGCAGCCGCATCGAGGATGCCGTCCTGGGTCATCAGTGCCTCATAGACGCCGATCGCACACCCGACGACCCCGGCGAAGATGGCGAGAGCCGCCAGCGTGCCGACCAGCTCCGGCGGGGTGACCCACCTCGTCATCACGATCCCCACCCCAAGCGCGACGAGGCCGGCCGCTAACGTGGTGTATCCAAGCGAAGCGTCGACCCCCCTCGCCGTCACGCGCTGGCCACCTCCGGACACCGTCGCCCAATCGAGGAAGGTACCGACGCAGAGAAGAAGCCCCCCGGATAGAGCCAGGAGCCCTCCAACGGGCCGGCGCTTCGTGGCCTCCGAGTCGTTCATGGGGTTCCATCGTTCGGGCACGGGTCGCGTCATCCTTCCATCCAGGCATGCGGCCGTCGAACCCATCGGGCGTCCCATCTTGGAATACCTCCGTAAGCAGGCAAAATAGAAGAACCGCCTCGACGGATCACCGCGCAACGGGCTGTCTCCTTGGGGACACGCCGCTGAGCGCACGGCCTAGGACGACGCTCCGCCACTCCCAGGCGACGTGTCGTGGAGGAGCGGGTGCTCGACAAGGCCCTTGACGATTACGTGTAATGGTGTAATCTCTCCCACATGAACCCACACGGCACGGCTTCGATGGATGAACTGAGCGGTTGGTTCGCCGGCAGGATCCCGGCCGACTGGTTCGCCGGGACCCCCGAGGTCCTCTCCGACCGGGACGAGATCCTGGTGGTCGGGACGCTCTCGGACCCCGAGCTCCCGTCGGATGCGACCGCCGAGGTCGCGGCCTCGGCGCGCCTCGCGCGGATCGACGGCTTCCGCGAGGACACACGCGAGCACCGGATGCGGATCGCGCAGGAGGCGCAGCATCGGTTCGGCCGGCGCGTCTCGTGGGGCGCGTCCTGCGGCGACGTCCGCAAGCTGTTCACGACGGTGAGCGTGCCGGCGATGACGCGGCTCCGCCTGGACGAGCGCAGGGTCCTCGACACGCTCGTCGAGGGGGGCGTCGCGCGTTCGCGCAGCCACGCGCTCGCGTGGTGCGTGCGCCTGGTCGCGCAGAAGCAGGACGAGTGGCTGAAGGACCTGCGCGAGGCGCTCTCGGACGTCGAGAAGGTGCGAGGCGAGGGCCCCACCTCGTAGCGGGCGCTACTCCGCGCCGAGCCCCATCCGATACAGCCGCTTCCCGCCCTCCTGGTCCACCAAGATGACGGCGAGGACGCCGTTCTCCAGCAGCTCGGGCCAGGACGACCCGATCCAGTCCTCGGCCTCGTCGGCTGCGGCGAACCGAGGCGAGCGCCCGATCTCCTCGCCGGCGCCGTCGAGGTAGGTCCAGACGTACATCAGGCCCGGCGGATCCCGAGGATCATGTTGACTGCCTTGGTCACCATCACGCGTTCCCCCGCCTCGAGGTCCTCGGGAACACTCTCGGGCCCCAGGCGAGCCGTCTCCAGCATCCGATCCGGATAGACGACGGTCACGTCGACGTAACCGACGCCGTGGACGTCCCACGGCTTCACCTCGACGACCACGGCCTCGCGCTCGCCCAGCATGGTCCGGCAGGCTAACGGAACCCGCGAGGCACGGAGTTCCCCCGATCGGCCGACTTGAGTCGGTCTGGTCCTCCACCGAGGGTAGACGCCACGTGCCCGCACGGCCCCTGCGGCGCCTGGTCGGCGTCCTCGTGTGTTCAGCGTGCCTGCTGCTTCCGCAGGCCGCGTCGTCAACGCCCGGCGCCGAGTCGAGGCGCGGCGAGCCGGGCTCCGGCCCAGCGACCTGGGGCGCCGGCCGCGCCGGATCCAACACCGACCGGACCACGGCGACGAGCGGTATCCGGTGGTCGGACGTTCCCCACACCCTGTGGGCGCGCACCGCGATCGACTTCGTCGGCGGGGCCAACGACTGGATGCGCGATCGGAAGGCCGCGGCGGACGGCACGTACGCGTTCGAACCGGACCGGCTCGAGAGCCGCAAGCTGTTCGCGCGGGCGTTGTTCCGCGCGTTCGGCTCGATGCTCCAGCAGGACCCGGGGCTGTCGTTCCCCGATCTCCCGGCGAGCGACCCCTTCTACCCGTACGCGAACGTGAGCGTGACGGCGGGGTGGATGCAGGTCGACGGCGCCGGTGCCTTCCGTCCGAGCGACCCGGTGACGACCCGCGAGGTGCACCGCGCGCTCGTGCTCGCGATCGGCATGGGCGATCTCGCCGCGGGAGCGGATGCCCTGCACCTGCGGGACGGGACGCCGATCGCGACGCCGAAGGACTTCGGGACGCTCCTGATCGGGATGCGGATCGGCCTGCGCTACAACCACCGCGACGAATCGCTCGACGTCGGTCCCGACGACCCGCTCCCTCGCGGGGAGGTGGCCTGGTCGTTGTTCCGCGCCGCGACCGCGCCGCCGTGGATCCGCGAGTCGCTCTCGGGCTACGCGACCATGACGCTCCCTAATCTCACGAAGAAGATGCAGGCGGTCGTCGGCTTCGCGGTCGGATACGTCGGCTACCCGTACGTCTGGGGTGGCGAGTGGTACCAGGGGGCGCCGTCGGGCTACTGCTGCGGGTCCCAGCCGGTCGGCGGGTTCGACTGCTCCGGCGTGATCTGGTGGGCGATGAAGCAGGCGGTCGACGGGTGGGACAACACGCCGCCCCGCGGGTACGCGGGATGGTCGCTGCCGCAGCGGACCTCGGCATCGATGGCGTCGGTCGGACGGAAGATCCACTGGGACGAGATCCGCCCCGGCGATCTCCTCTTCTACGACGGCAACGACAACGGGACGGTCGACCACGTCGACATGTACGTCGGCAACGGCTGGGCGATCGACTCGGGCGGCAGCAACGCCGGCGTCACGTTCACGTACGTCTCCGGCACCTGGTACCAGGACCATTTCGTGCACGGGCGGCGCGTGATCGGCTGAGGCCCATCAGGCCGTCCGTTCCGCCTCCAGGGCCTCGCGTTCCGGCTCGGTGAGGGGCCGCGAGCGCAACGTCTCCGGGTCTCGGGCCACCACCACCGATCGTGCCTCCGCCGAGATCGTCCCGTCCTCCTTGCGCACCTCCTCGCGCGTCCCGACGCTCGAGCGCCCGATCCGGTCGAGCGTGCACCGGACGATCACCGCGCGGTCGTCCTGCGTGAGCTCGGTGCGGAAGTCGATCTCCACGCGGGCAAGGACGAATTCCCACGTGGTGCCCGACACCGGCCCGAGGATCGCCTGCACCCACGCGTCCCGCGCCTCCTCGAGGTAGTTCAGGTAGACCGCGTTGTTCACGTGGCCGTAGGCGTCGACGTCACGCCACCGGATCTCGATGCGCTTCTCGAGCATCAGGACCGGGACCGTTCCGGGCGCGACGTGGACCGGCACTGCCCGTTGGCGTCACTCATCGATCCGGTCCACCCCAAGCCCCCGCTCGGCGAGCCACGCGACGGCCTCCGCGACCCGGTCGTCGTCCCCGTCGACCTCGACGATCACCCAGCCCCCCCGCTCCTCGATGTTCGCGCGCCGGATGTTGGTGACCAGCCCGAACTCGGTCGCCAGCTTGTGCAGGATCGGCTCGGACGAGAGGTGTCCGGGGAACGTGAGGTGGAGCCGGGCAGTGCCCACGGCCGATTCTGGCACGGCGGGCGGTGCCGGAGGACCCCGGATACGCCGAGGCCCCGGATGGCTCCGGGGCCTCGGCGTGAGAGAGGGGGCTCCTACAGGTCGTTCGCCTCGACCGGCCGTCCGGTTCACCCGCCTCCCGCACCCGGGAGCAGCGAAGCGGCCCTCCGATGAGGGCCGCTTCGACGTGCTTCGGACCGAGACGAGAGGACCTTAGAAGTCCATGTCGCCGCCGCCCGGCATGGGCGGAGCCTTCTCCTTCTCGGGCTTCTCGGCCACGACCGCCTCGGTGGTGAGGAACAGGGCCCCGATCGACGCCGCGTTCTGCAGCGCGGAGCGCGTCACCTTGGTCGGGTCGATGATGCCGGCCTTGAACATGTCCTCATACTCGCCCGTCGCGGCGTTCAGACCGAAGCCGACGTCGAGGGCACGGACCTTCTCGATCACGACGCCGCCCTCGAGACCGGCGTTCGCCGCGATCTGCTTGATCGGCTCTTCGAGTGCCCGCCGGACGATGAGCGAGCCGGTGAGTTCGTCGCCGTCGAGATCCACCTTGTCCAGCGCCGCCTGCGCGTTCAGCAGGGCGACGCCGCCGCCCGGCACGACCCCCTCTTCGACGGCGGCCTTCGTGGACTGGACGGCGTCCTCGATACGGTGCTTCTTCTCCTTGAGCTCGACCTCCGTCGCGGCGCCGACCTTGATGACCGCGACGCCGCCGGCGAGGCGCGCCAGGCGCTCCTGCAGCTTCTCGCGGTCGTAGTCGGAGTCCGTCTTGTCGATCTCCGCCTTGATCTGGTTGATGCGGCCCTTGATGTCCTCCTCCTTGCCGCCGCCCTCCACGATCGTGGTGTCGTCCTTCGTCACCATGACCTTGCGGGCGGTACCCAGCAGGTCCAGGGTCGCGTTCTCGAGCTTCAGGCCGACCTCCTCCGAGACCACGGTGGCCCCGGTGAGGATCGCGATGTCCTGGAGCATCGCCTTGCGCCGGTCGCCGAACCCGGGGGCCTTGACCGCCGTCGAGCGGAAGGTGCCGCGCATCTTGTTCACGACGAGCGTCGCGAGCGCCTCCCCCTCCACGTCCTCGGCGATCATCAGCAGCGGCTTGCCGCCCTGCATGACCTTCTCGAGGACCGGTAGCAGGTCCTTGACCGCCGAGATCTTGGAGTTCGCGATCAGGATGTACGGCTCATCGAGCACCGTCTCCATGCGCTCGGGGTCGGTGACGAAGTACGCCGAGATGTAGCCCTTGTCGAACCGCATGCCCTCGACGAGCTCGAGCTCCATGCCGAACGTGTTGGACTCCTCGACCGTGATCACGCCGTCCTTGCCGACCTTGTCGACGGCCTCGGCGATCTGCTCACCGATCTCGGGGTCGGCGGCGGAGATGGCGCCGACGTGGGCGATCTCCTCCTTCTGCTCGACCTCCTTGGACTGGTTCTTGATGCTCTCCACGGCGAGCTCGACGGCGCGTTCGATCCCGCGCTTGATCGCCATCGGGTTCGCACCGGCCGCGACGTTGCGCAGACCCTCCTTGACGATCGACTGTGCGAGCACCGTCGCGGTGGTCGTGCCGTCACCCGCGACGTCGTCGGTCTTCTTGGCGACCTCCTTCACGAGCTCCGCGCCGATCTTCTCGACGGGCTCCTCGAGCTCGATCTCCTTGGCGATCGAGACGCCGTCGTTGGTGATCGTGGGGGCGCCCCACTTCTTCTCCAGGACCACGTTGCGACCCTTGGGGCCGAGCGTGATCTTCACGGCGTTCGCGAGCATGTCCATGCCACGCTCGAGCGCCCGCCGGGCTTCCTCGTCGTACGAGATGAGCTTCGGTGCCATCGCTCCTCCTCCGTGCTCGGTTCCGCGCCGCTGCCTGCGCAGATACCCTCGATGACTGCTAGCACTCTCGACAACCGAGTGCTAACGAATGGTACCCAGCCGGGCCGCCGGATGGCAAGGCGGTCCCCGCTGCGTGGCCTCGCCGACCCCCTGACCTTGGCAGGTTTGCATCCTCGCGGATGGGGGTAGCCGAGCCGGTCTGTCGACGAAAGGGAGGTGGTGGCCCATGAGGCCATTCATCCGGGCCGGGCTCGTGTGCCTGGCGCTCGCCGCGATCGTCGCGGCAACCGTCACCCCCGCCTGGGCGGCGGGCGAGACGGAGGTATCGGTAGGCAGCCCCGACGGGCCGTTCTCTCGCAACAAGCAGAACGAACCCGCGGTGACGGTAGATCCGTCGCATCCGTTCCTGGTGGCGGCGGGATCGAACGACAACATCGACATGGAGGCGTGCAACGCGGGCGACGACACCACCTGCCCGTTCACGACCGACGTCGGTGGATCGGGCATCTACTTCTCGTTCGACTCCGGCGCCAGCTGGACGCAGCCGACGTACACGGGGCTGACCGCGGGTCCGGGGATCTGTGACGGGGAGGTGGGCCCGGGACCCGACTGCGTCGCGCAGGGGGGTGACATCGGCACGCTCCCCGGGTACGCGGAGAACGGACTGGTCTCCGACGGCGATCCGGCGCTCGCGTTCGGACCGGTTCCGGGTGAGAACGGTTCCTTCTCCTGGGACAACGGATCGCGCCTGTACTACGCGAACCTGACGTCGAACCAGACGACGCCGGGTCCGCTCTCGTTCAGCGGAGCAGAAGCGATCGCCGTGTCGAGGCTCGACTTCCCCGCCGACGTGACCGACGCGACCGCTCCCGATGTGGTCACCGACCAGGGCAACTGGTTCGATCCGGTGATCGCGTCCAAGCAGTCGCCGACCGTCTTCTCGGACAAGGAACAAATCTGGGTCGACAACGCCGAGAGCAGCCCCTTCTTCGGCAACGCCTACGTGTGCGTCGCCACGTTCAAAAGCCTCAGCCGAGGGAACGCCGCGCCCACTCCACTCGTCGTGGCGACGTCGACCAACGGCGGGGACACGTGGACCAACAAGCAGGTGACCGACGCCACGAACAACCCCTTCAACGAGAAGAAGGGCTTCGGGCGCTCGGGATGCACGGTCCGGACCGACAGCGAGGGCACGGTGTATGTGTTCGCGAACCAGTTCGCCGTCGGCCAGCCCGGCGAGGGCGCTCACATCATGATCCGTTCGTTCGATGGTGGACACACGTGGAAGAAGCCGATCGACATCGGAACGGCGACGGACACGTGCTTCGACGTGATGTTCGACGGGGCCGGCTTCCGCTGCGTGATGGATGGGCTCGCAGGAGCTCGGGACGACCTGTCGTCCTCACCCAGCGTCGACATCGCCAACGGGGCACCGACAGGTGCCGAGGCGACCGACGTGATCTACCGCACCTGGGTCGACGGCGGGGACGCGACGGGACCGGACTTCTCGCCCGTCCACGTCCTGTTTAGCTTCTCGACCGACGGTGGGGACTCGTGGAGCGAGCCCGAGGCCGTGGAGGCCTCCGGCGACCGAGGGTACTACTCGGCCATCGCCCTCTCGCCCGACGGGAGAGAGGCATGGCTCGTCTACAACGCGTTCACGACCGGGTTCGTGGAGAACACGACGGACGCGCGGAACCTGGTCGGTGTGGTTCTCCACACGACCGTGGGCGAGGACGGCTCCCCCGACGGCTGGACCGAGGTCCATCGCGGGGCCGACGGCGACCCTCGAGCCTCGGCGCAGAACAACCTCGCGATCGAGTTCCTCGGTGACTACGTGTACGCCTCCGCGCTCGGCGGGTACGGGGTCGCCGTGTGGAACGACGTGCGCGACGGTGCGCCCTGCGCCGCGGTGGACGACTGGCGGGTGGACGTCCAGGACACGCTGTCCCTAGCCGGCAGGCCGGCGGTCCAGCAGGAGTGTGACAGGACGTTCGGGAACACCGACATCTTCGGCTACACCAGCGCTCCCTAAGACTAGAAGAGCGACTGTTCACGGCCGACGACGGCGCCCGGGGCGAGCCCCGGGCGCCGTCGCATCGGCTCGCTCAGCAATCTCGGAACGTCTCGACGCTCACGAGCGTGTCCCCTGCGTCGGCGTGGTACGCGTCCTGGCCCGGTCCGCCGTTCGCGACGTCGTTGCCGACGATGCCGTCATCGGTGGCCACGCAGAAGTCCCGACCCCGGCCGCCCTGCACGATGTCCGACCCCGAGTCGCCGCGGATCGCGTCGCGGCTGGGGCCGCCCTCGACGTGGTCGTCGGAGCCTCCCCCCGTGACGAGATCGGCCCCCCGCCCCCCGCTGAGGTCGTCGGCGCCGGGTCCCCCGTCGATCCGATCGTTGCCCCGGCCCCCGACGATCCGATCGTCGCCGCCCAGCCCGACGAGCGCGTCGTCCCCGTTGCGACCGCAGATCACGTCCCGGCTCGCGGTCCCCCGCAGGACGTCGTTCCCGTTCGTGCCCGAGATCGTGCACCCGGACGAGCCGGCGGGCTCGAGCGCCCGCGCGGCTACGGACACAGGGACGATCAGCGACGCGACGATGCCGACGACGGTCGCCGCGCGACGGCACCGGTCACTCGTCGGTGCCGCCGGTCTCCACCATCTCGTGGATCTGCTCGACGATCTCGGCGTTGGCGAGCGTGGTGACGTCGCCGAGCGGGCGACCGCGGGCGACATCGCGGAGGAGCCTGCGCATGATCTTGCCCGAACGCGTCTTCGGGAGATCGGTCGTGAAGATGATCCCGTGGGGCCGCGCGATCTTGCCGATCTTGTGCGCAACGTGGTCCCGGAGCTCGCTGGCGACCGCATCGTCCCCCTCGAACCCGCTCTTCAGCGTGACGAACGCGACGATCGCCTCGCCCACCACGTCGTCGGGTCGTGAGACCACCGCGGCCTCGGCGACCTTGGGGTTGTCCACGAGGGCGCTCTCGATCTCGTACGTCGACAGCCGGTGCCCCGCGACGTTCATGACGTCGTCGATCCGGCCGAGCAGCCAGAAGTACCCCTCCTCGTCCCGCTTCGCACCGTCGCCGGCGACGTAGATCTCCGGCCCGTACTTCGAGAAGTAGGTCTCGACGTAGCGATCGGGATCGCCCCAGATCGTCCTCGCGATGGACGGCCACGGGCGCTTGAGCACGAGGTATCCCCCTCCCCCGAGCGGCACCGTCGAACCCTTCTCGTCGACGACGTCGGCGACGATGCTCGGGAACGGGAAGGTCGCCGACCCCGGCTTGAGTGGTGTGATCCCGGGCAGGGGCGTGATCAGGATCGCCCCGGTCTCCGTCTGCCACCAGGTGTCCACCACCGGACAGCGTTCGCCGCCGATGTACGTCCAGTACCAGACCCACGCCTCCGGGTTGATCGGCTCACCGACCGACCCGAGCAGACGCAACGAGGACAGGTCGTGCTTCTCGGGGTACTCGGGTCCCCACCGCATGAACGCCCGGATCGCGGTCGGCGCCGTGTACAGGATCGTCGCACGGTACTTCTCGACGATCTGCCAGAGACGATCCTTGTCCGGCCAGTCCGGCGCGCCCTCGTAGATCACGCTGGTGGTGTGGTTGGCCAGCGGGCCGTACACGATGTACGAATGCCCCGTGACCCATCCGATGTCCGCGGCGCACCAGTAGACGTCGTCCTCGTGGATGTCGAAGATCATCCGGTGCGTCGCCGCCACCTGCGTGAGATACCCGCCGGTCGTATGCACGATGCCTTTGGGCATCCCGGTAGTGCCGCTCGTGTAGAGCAGGTACAGCGGGTCCTCCGCGTCCATCGGCTCGGGCCCGCACTCCGTCGACTGCCCCTCGACCAGGTCGTGGTACCAGTGGTCCCGTCCCTCGGTGAACGCGTGCTCGCCGCCGGTCCGACGGACCGTGACGACGTGCTCGATCGTCGGACACTCCCTCAGGGCCTCGTCGGCGTTCGCCTTGAGCGGGACGACGGCCCCGCGGCGGTAACCGCCGTCCGCGGTGATCAGGACCCTGGCCTCCGCATCGATGATGCGGTCGCGGAGCGCCTCGGACGAGAACCCGCCGAACACCACCGAGTGCGGGGCGCCGATCCGCGCGCAGGCAAGCATCGCGACCGGGAGCTCGGGGAGCATGCCCAGGTAGATCGCGACCCGATCACCCCTGCGGACGCCGAGCCCCTTGAGGGCGTTCGCGAACCTGCAGACCTCGTCGAGGAGCTCCTGGTACGTGATGGCCCGCTCCTCGCCCGGCTCGCCCTCCCAGTAGTAGGCGACCTTGTCGCCGCCGCCGGCTTCGACGTGTCGGTCGAGGCAGTTGTAGGCCGCGTTCAGCCGGCCGCCGTCGAACCACCTGACCCAGGGGGGATCCCAGGTCATCACGGCATCCCAGCGCCTGACCCAGCCCAGCCGGTCCGCCTGCTCCGCCCAGAACGCCTCGTGGTCGGCGTCGGCACGCTCGTAGATCGACCGGTCCTGGACCACCGCTCGGGCCGTGAACGCCTCCGGAGGCTCGAACACACGTTCCTCCGAGAGCAGCGCTGCGATGTTCTGATCGGCCTCCGACATGGGCCCGTCCCCCCTCGCTCGGCGCGACAGTCACGCATCGTACGGCTCGGAGCCTCCGAGGGCATCCGGGAATGGGGCTCGATGTGCTTGCATCCGTGCCTGGCAGGCCCCAGCATCGTGCCTGGAGGCCGCCATGGAGGCGGCCTCGAACCCTGCGGGGGGAAGGAGGCCCACGTGGCCATGTACGAGGGGTACTGCGTGAAGGACCGCGAGAAGGTCCAGTTCGAGGGCACGGTCGTCGAGCTCAAGAACGGGCGGAAGGCTGCTCAGGGCATCTGTCCCAAGTGTGGTACGAAGGTGATGCGGATCCTGGGCAAGAGCGACGCCTAGACCCGCCGCTCGGAGCCGGCGCTCCCGACTCCGTTCAGGCAGGCAGCGATGCCTGCGGAGCCTCCTCGGCAGGCGCCGTCTCGTTCAACCCCGAGAGGAGTTGCTCCGACGTGAAGACCGTCGGGCCGGCCGTGCGCTGGTGGCGTTCGGCCAGATCGGCAACGGTGGTGCGCTGGAACACGCCGTCGATGGCCCTGGCGACCTCGCCCCAGAAGCCCTGCAGCCCGCACCGCGAGTCCGCGAAGCACGTGTGGTCGGTCGGCTCGAGGCAGAACATCGGGTAGAGCTGCCCCTCGATCGCGTCCGCGATCTGGGCCACCGTGATCTCCCTGGGATCCTTGGCCAGGCGGCACCCGCCGCCGGCTCCCCGGAAGCTCTCGACCAGGCCCGCCTTGTGGAGCGCGCCGAGCTGCTGCTCGAGGAACCGAACCGGGATCTGCTGCGCCTGCGCGATCTCGCGTGCGGGCACGAGGGCCCCGCTCTCACGGCGCATCGACAGCTCGATCATGGCCCGCATGGCGTACTCGAGCTTCTGCGAGATCTTCAGCATGTCCCGCTCATCCGCTGCTCATCCCTGCCCGTCCCTTTTGGCCCATCCCTTGTGGTATGACCCATCCCTGGGCACATCTCGGGCCATCCCTCCAGGCCAATGTAGGAAGGGCCCCAGAGGGTGTCAACGAGCCCTCCCGTGCCTGGCACGCACGCCCAGAACCGGTCGGGGTTGCCCAGAGATGGTCCGGTTGGACCATAAGGGGTGCCCGCGTCTCGGCCGATACTCCGTGAGCAAGCGGCCTGCGGACGGAGATGACATGCGGGTATTGGTGATCGACGACGAGCCGGACGTCCTGATGCTCTGCCGGGTGAACCTCGAGCTTGCCGGGCACGAGGTCATCGAGGCGACCAACGGCGAGGTGGGCCTCGAGCTGGCCCTTCGAGAGCAGCCCGACGTGGTCGTGCTCGACGTCATGCTCCCCAAGTTGGACGGCATCTCGGTCCTGGGGACCCTGGCGAACGACGAGCAGACCCGCGACCTGCCCGTGATCCTGCTCACGGCCAAGACGCAGCTCGAGGACCGCCGGGCCGGGTGGCGCGCCGGGTGCAGCGAGTACCTGACGAAACCGTTCTCCCCGGTCGACCTCGTCGGTATCGCCGAGCGCGCCCGGGCGATGTCGGCCGTCGAGCGCTCGGATCGCCGGCAGCACGAGCTCGCGCAGCTCGGTGTCTGAGCCGGAGGCCGCCACGTCCCGCCCCACGTAGACTCGAAGCCATGCTCCCGATCGTCCCGATCCAGCCCAAGCGTGTGTCGGAGTACGCGGAGGCGGCGGGGGAAGAGGCCCTCGATAGCCTCCGGGAGGCGGCGCGACAGCTCCAGGGGCTGAGGGTCCTGAACATCAGCAGCACCGCCTACGGCGGCGGCGTCTCCGAGCTGCTCCAGACGCAGGTCCCGTTGATGAACGACCTCGGCGTCGACACGACGTGGGTCGTGATCGAGGGTTCGGACCGGTTCTTCAACGTCACCAAGGCCGTCCACAACGCGCTACAGGGCGCCGAGACGCACCTCGACGACGACATGCGCGAGACCTACTGGGAGCGGATGCACGCGAACGCGGCCGAGCTCCCCGACGACTTCGACGTCGTGCTGGTCCACGACCCGCAGCCCGCCGCGCTCCTTCAGATCCTCGAGGAGGACTCTCGTCGCAAGGGCAAGTGGATCTGGCGCTGCCACATCGACCTCTCGGCCCCGTACCGCCCGGTCTGGGACTTCTTCGAACCGATCGTGAACCGGTACGACGCGGCCATCTTCACGGCCGAGGAGTACGTCCAGCCGGGGGTGCAGGGACCGGTCCGGGCGTTCATCCCACCCTCGATCGACCCGCTGAGCCCGAAGAACGCACCGATGATGGAGTCCACCTGGCAAGGCGTCCTGACGCCGTTCGGCGTGGACCCCGAACGTCCTCTCGTCACCCAGGTCTCACGCTTCGACCCCTGGAAGGATCCGCTCGGCGTCATCGACGCGTTCCGCTTGATCCGTCGCGAGGTACCGGACGCTCAGCTGGCGTTGGTCGGGTCGCTCGCGCACGACGATCCGGAGGGCATCCGGTACCTGGACCTCACGACCGAGCACGCCGCGGGCGAGCCCGACATCCATCTGCTCACGAACCTCAGCGGCGTCGGTGACAGCGCGGTGAACGCATTCCAGCGCGCGTCCGACGTGATCGTCCAGAAGTCGCTCCGTGAGGGGTTCGGGCTCGTCGTCGCCGAGGGGATGTGGAAATGGAAGCCCGTGGTGGGCGGGGACGTGGGAGGCATCCGCCTGCAGATCCAGCACGGGGTGACCGGCTACCTCGTGAACGGCATCGGCGAGTGCGCGGATCACATCGTCGAGCTCCTACGGGATCCCGAGCGGGGCAAGGCGATGGGCGAGGCGGGACGGGAGCTCGTTCGAGCGCGCTTCCTGTGCCTCCGCGAGATCGAGGACACGCTCAGGTTGATCTCGCGGATCACGGTATGAGCCCACCGATCATCGTCGCCTCGAACCGAGGCCCCTTGACGTTCGAACGCGCTCCCAAGGGCGGCGGCCTCCAGGCTCGTCGAGGCTCCGGCGGTCTGGTCACGGCGCTGTCGAGCGCGTTGATCGAGGCGGAGGGCGTGTGGGTGGCCGCCGCGATGTCCGAGGGCGATCGCGAGATGGTCGCGGCGTCCAAGGGCGGCAGGATCGACCACGCGGAGGGCGATGTCCGGTACCGCCTCCGGTACCTCGACATCCCGCCCGACCTCTACGACGGCTACTACAACCGCATCTCGAACGGGATGCTGTGGTTCGCGTACCACTACCTGTGGGACACGGTGACGTCGCCGTCGTTCGGACCGGACGTCGAGGAGGCGTGGGATGCCTACGTTGACGTCAATCGCCGGTTCGCGATGGCCCTGGCCGAGGAGGGGGAGGCGCGCGGCGGCGACACCGCGTACCTGATCCAGGACTACCACCTCTCGCTCGTCCCGAGGATGCTCCGCGAGCTGGTGCCCGATGCGCTCATCGCGCACTTCTCGCACACCTCGATCGCCGGTCCCACGTACTTCCGCATGCTCCCGGCGCGGATCCACGATCAGGTCCTCGGGGGGCTGATGGGCGCGGACGTCCTCGGGTTCCACTCGCCCGCGTGGGCCGAGAACTTCCTGCTCTCGGCGCGTCAGTTTCCCGGGGCCCGGGTCGACCTCGCCCGCTCGCGCATCGTGACCGAGGGTCGCGAGGTCACGGTCCGCATCCACCCGATCTCCGTGGACGGCCGCGCGATGCGCGAGGAGGCGGCGACGCCGCGGGTGCGCAGCCTTCGCACCGCGCTCAACAAGTGGCGCGACAACAACCGCCTCATCCTTCGCGTCGACCGGCTCGAGCTCACCAAGAACGTGGTTCGCGGGTTCCAGGCGTACGAACTCTTCCTACGCCGGAACCCGTCGTGGATCGGACGGGTCCGGTTCCTCGCGCTGCTCTCGCCCTCCCGGATGGAACTGCCCGAGTACCGGGAGTACACCGAGGCCTGCCTGGCGGAGGCCCGCCGAGTGAACGACGCCCTCGGTCGCGACGGCTGGCTGCCGATCGAGCTCCGCCTGAAGGACGACTACATCGGCGCGATCGCCGCGTACGGCCTGTACGACGTGCTGTTCGTGAACCCCGTGATCGACGGGATGAACCTGGTCGCGATGGAGGGACCGTTGCTGAACCGGCGACGCGGCGTGCTGGTGCTCTCCCGCAACGCGGGGGCGTACGGACGGCTCGGCCGGTACGCGCTGTCCGTGAACCCGTTCGACGTGGACGAGATGGCCGACGCCCTGGAACAGGCGATCGCGATGCCCGTGGACGAGCGCACCCGGCGTTCGCGGGGGCTCTCGCGGCTGGTGCTCGCGAACCCGCCCGCACGGTGGGTCGGGGGACAGCTCGAGGATCTGGAGCGCGCCAAGCGGCGGCGGCGCTAGAGCGTCCTCAGGAGGTCGACGAGGCCCTCCGGCCCCTCGGCGACCATGTCCGCGGCCTCGATCAGCGCCGGCGGCGTCTCCGGCCCACGGACGGCGACGCGCACGGCCACGTCGATGTCCTCCGAAACCGACAGCCGGTCCAGCGCGGCGAACGCAGCGAGATCCGCGTGATCGTCGCCCGCGTACAGGAGCGCATCGAGCGCGTGCTCGCCGACGAGGCGTTCGACCGCGCCGCCCTTCAACGGCCGGTCCGGCGGCACGAGCTCGAGCACCATCTTGCCCTCGATCAGCTCGAGCCCGGCCTCGGTCGCGACCGGCTGCAGCGCGACCAGGAGCTCCCCTCGAGCCGAGACGGGGTCGGGCGCCTGCCGGTAGTGGACCGCGACCGAGACGCCCTTGTCCTCGACCCAGGCTTCCGGGATCTCGGCGGTCGCGGTCTGCACCCGCGGAACGATCGCGGTCACCAGCTCGCTCGCACCGTCCTCGAGCCCGTAGAGGCCGACGTACGTGACGTGCGGGGCGTCCAGGAGCGCCGCCACCTCCTCCGAACGCCGTCCGGTGACGATCGCGACGGTGCGGAAGCGCCCGGCGAGCTCGATGAGCGCCTCGCGGGCCCCGTCCACGGGACGCGCGTGCTCGGGGCGCGCCACGATCTCGGAGAGGGTGCCGTCGAAGTCGAGCACGATGCCCGCGACGTCCGCCTGCGTTCGGAGGGCGTCGAGGTCAGCTGGACCTGAGGGTGGCGTAGTCGTTCCCGAGGAAGATCGCGACCTGCGTCGAGGGATCGATGTCGGCCGTGTCGGGCTCGAGCCTGACCACCTCGACCCCGTCGAGCTTCTTGAAGAAGCTGGTCGCGAGGTAGTCCGCCTCGACCCTGTCCTTGGGGGCCGTGAAGTAGAGCGTCGTGACCGGGTACGACGTGGGCGCGTCGGCCGGATCCTGCGTCGCGATGTAGCCGAGCTCCTCCAGCTGCGCCTGCGTGTCGCCTGCCAGCCCGCTCACGCCGGCACCGTTGAACACCGCGATCCGGACGCCGACGACCGTCGGACTCGGCTCGGCCCCGGTCCCACCGGTCGCCGTCGTCGCGCCGGTCGGTCCGGTGGTGTCGGTGCCTCCGGTGCCTCCCAGCGTGCCCCCGGTCAGCGGCGTGGTCGCACCCCCGCCGCCACCGCCACCGTCCCCGTCGCCCAGCGCCGGGAAGGCCTGATCGATCACGACGATGCCCCCGATGACCAGGGCGACGATGATCGCAAAGCGGAGCGTGCTGGCGGCCAAGGAGAGGTAGAAGCTCCTGTTGGTCGGTGGCTGGTGCACGCCATCCTACCCCCGGCTACTGAGGAAGCCCAAGCCGTCGCGCAAGGCGCTTGCGCCGACGCGACTCGCGGAGCCTGCGCAACCGACGCACCAGCATCGGGTCGTACCGGAGCGCCTCCGGGAGATCGATCGCTCGCATCAGGAGCTGCTGATACCTCGTCGACGAGATCCCGAAACGCTCGCGGATCAGACGCTCCTTCGCGCCACCCTCCAGCCACCACGAGCGCTCGAAATCCAGGACCGCGCGGGTGCGCTCGTCGAGCTCGGGCGCGAGGTCGCGCGGTTGGGCTCCCACGGAGGCGAGGGTAGCGGGCGCTGCCGACGCTGCAAGCACCCGGCCGGCGGCGACCCGAAGTCTCAGGCCGAGAGCGCCCGGACCTGCCGCACCGCGACCGTGAGGGCGGCGAGATCGCTGGCCTCCTCGAGCGCGATCCCGCGCATGAACCGGCCGAGCCTGGTCATCGACTCCTCTCGCTGTTCGAGGAACGCGGCGAGGGCCTCCTCGACCGGCGCGCGCACGTCGCCCTCCCCGAGGACCCTCTCGGCCACCTGCCGGCGGGTCAGCCGGAGGTCCTCCTCGAGGGCCTGGAGCGCCCAGCGATGCCACCGCGTGGTCGTCGAGACCTCGGGCAGGCGCGCCCCCAGCCAGTCGAGGTAGGTCGCCTCTCCCACGAGGAAGAATGCGCGGGTCACGTCCTCGAACGACCGACCGGTGGCGAGGGCCACGTCCGCCACGTTCGGACCGTGCACGAGGAAGGGCTGCAGGACGTGCGCGCGCGCGATGCCCTCGGGGACGCCCCGGTCCATCAGCGCCCACGCCGCGCGTTCGCGCTCCTGGCGCCACCCGGCCGGCGCGACCTCGCCGACGGCCGTCGCGAACGCTCGGAACGGCTCCGCGTGCGCCTCGATCGCCCGGCCGAGCTGCCCCGGGACGTGCTGCAGGTACCACCGCGCCGTCACCTCGACCAGCCGGTCGACGCCCTCCATCAGATCGTCGAGGAGCGCCGGTTCGAGCGCGCCGACAAGCGCCTCGATCTCCTCCCACCGTTCGACGGCGCCGGTGACGTCGCGCGCGATCCGGTACGCACGCGTGACGTCCGCGGCGTCCGCCCCGGTCTCGGTCACGACGCGCGAGACGAAGGTGATGCCCTGCGAGTTCACGACGTCGTTGGCGACCAGCATCGCGATCAGCTCACGACGCAGCGGGTGTTCGTTCAACAGTGGACCGAACCGCTCGACCACCTGCGGCGGGAAGTACCCACGCAGGTCGGTCTCGAGGTACGCCGAGTCCGGGAGCGAGGACGCGAGGAGAGCGTTCGTGAGGCTCTGCTTGGCGTACGCGAGGAGCACCGCGAGCTCCGGGCGCGTCATCCCGCGGGTCGTGCGCCGGCGCTCCGCCATCTCCTCCGCGTTCGGCAGGGCCTCGAGGTCACGATCGAGCACCTCGCGCGTCTCGAGCCCGACCATCAGGTCCTCGTACGCCTCCATGTGGTGGGCGGACGTGACCGCCTCCTGCGAGAGGATCTGCGCCTGCAGGAAGTTGTCGTACAGCACGTGGCGGACGACGTCTGCTTCGACGTCGGCGAGCAGGGCGTTGCGCTCGTCCATCGTGAGCTCGCCACGCGCCACCCCGAGCCCGAGCAGGATCTTGAGGTTCACCTCGTGATCCGAGGTGTCGACCCCGGCCGAGTTGTCGATGAAGTCGGTGTTGATCCTCCCGCCGGCGAGCGCGAACTCGATCCGGCCGCGCTGCGTGAAGCCGAGGTTGCCGCCCTCGGCCACCACGCGGCACCGGAGGTCCTTGCCGTCCACGCGGAGGTCGTCGTTCACGCGGTCGCCGACATCGGCGTCCGACTCGGTCGTCGCCTTGACGTACGTGCCGATGCCGCCGTTGTAGAGGAGGTCCACGGGGGCGCGCAGGATCGCCGAGATCAACTCGCTCGGCGAGAGCTCCTCGGCCTCGATGCCGAGCGCGAGGCGGGTCTCGGGCGAGATGTCGATCGACTTGGCCGAGCGCGGCCACACCCCGCCACCCTCCGAGATCTTGGAGCGGTCGTAGTCGTCCCAGCTCGACCCGGCCAGCTCGAACAACCGGCGGCGTTCCGCGAACCCAACGGCCGGGTTGGGCGCCGGGTCGACGAACACGTGTCGATGATCGAACGCGGCGACCAGGCAGATCTGATCCGAGTACAGCATGCCGTTGCCGAACACGTCGCCCGACATGTCGCCGATGCCGACCACGGTGAACGGCTCGTTCATCACGTCGGTGCCGATCTCACGGAAGTGCCGCTTGATCGACTCCCAGGCGCCGCGCGCCGTGATCCCGAGCTCCTTGTGGTCGTATCCGGTCGACCCGCCCGAGGCGAACGCGTCGCCGAGCCAGAAGCCGTACTCGGCCGAGATCGCGTTCGCCGTATCCGAGAACGTGGCGGTCCCCTTGTCGGCCGCGACCACGAGGTACGGGTCGTCCTCGTCGGCCACGACGACGGACGGCGGATGCACGACCGTACCGTCGACGAGGTTGTCGGTGAGGTCGAGCATGCTCCGGACGAAGGTCTCGTACTGGCGGGTCGCCTCCTCCTTGAGCGCCGGCGGATCCTCGATCGCGTGCTTGAGGACGAAACCCCCCTTCGCGCCCGTCGGCACGATGACGGCGTTCTTGACCATCTGCGCCTTGAGGAGCCCGAGGACCTCGGTTCGATAGTCCTGACGCCGGTCGGACCAGCGGATGCCGCCGCGGGCCACCCGACCGCCGCGGAGGTGGATCGCCTCCATCTCGGGCGAGTAGACGAAGATCTCGTACAGCGGGGTCGGCTTGGGCATCTCGGGGACGGCCGCGGACCGCAGCTTGAACGCGATCGAGCGGCGCCCCGGGACGTAGACGTTCGTGCGGACCGTCGCATCGATGACCCCGAGCGCGTTGCGCAGGATCCGGTCCTGCTCGAGCGAGCGCACGGCGTCCAGGGCCGAACGGATCCGCGCCCCAAGGGCCTCGACGGCCTCGGGATCTCGAGGCTGCGCGGGGTCGAACCGCATCTCGAACAGCCGCACGAGCTGCGCGGCGACGGTTGGGTGGGCGGCGAAGGCGTCGTTCTTGTACTCGACCGGGAACGTCGAGTTCACCCGGTGGTGGTACTTGCGGTAGGCGCGCAGGATCTGCACCTGCCGCCAGTCGATGCCGGCCGTCACGACCAGACGATTGAGCGAGTCGGACTCGCACTGCCCGCGCCACACCGCGCCGATGCACTCGGCGACGCGCGACCCGCTGTTCTCGACGTCGATCGGCCGGTGTTCCGTGTCGAGGACGCCGAAGTCGTGCAGGAAGCGTTCGTCGCCCTCCTCGCCGAGCAGGGTCGTCGGCCACTCCTCGATCACGCGCAGGCCGAGCGACTCGAGCGTCGGCACGAAGTCCGACAGCTCGACCCTGCCGTCCATCTTGTACAGACGGACGTGCGTGATCGCCTTCCCCTCCTCGGTCTCGTTCGCCAGACCGATCAGGAACTCGCCGTCACCCCGCTCCAGCTCGTCGAACCGCACGACGTCGAGGCTCGCGATCGCGACGTCGGTGGACGCCTTGTAGTAGTCGGGGAACCGGTCCGCCCATCGCTCGAACAGCGTCCGGGCGCGCGCCTCGCCGTGCTCCTGGATCAGCCGGTCGAGCAGCCGATCGTCCCACGTGCGGGCGATCTCCCTGACCTGACGTTCGAGCCGGTCCAGCGGCACGTCCGGGATCTGGCCGTGTCCGACGTGCACGGTGAAGTGGAGCTGCGCGATGCCGCTTTCGGTGAGCGCGACATGATGGTCGATCGTGGTCCCGTCGAACCGCTCGAGGAACAGGTCCTGCAGCCGGAGCCGGACCTCGGCGTCGAAGGCGTCGCGCGGCATCGTCACGAGCAGCGAGACGCTCCGCCCGTACAGATCTCGGCGCGCGAACAGGCGGACCTCCTTGGTGTCGTTGACCTGCAGCAGCCCCATCACCTGCGCGCGCAGCTCATCCGTCGGCGCTGCGAACAGCTCGTCCTTGGGGAAGCTCTCGAAGATCGTCACGACCGCCTTGTAGTCGTGCGACCCCTCGTACAGGTCCTCGGCATCGAGGATCTGCTCCAGCTTGCGGTGCAACAGGGGTGTCTTGCTCGCCGGCTCCGAGTAGGCCTTCGATGTGAACAGCCCGACCATCCGCGCCTCGCCGACGATCCGTCCCTGCGCCGAGACCTTCCGGACGCCGATGTAGTCCATCCTCGCCCGCCGGTGGACGGTCGAGGGCCGGTTCGTCTTCGAGTAGATCAGCAGGTCGCCGCCCTCGATCCGGGCCCGCAGGTTCGGCTCGATAGCGTCGAGCGGCACGGGTTGCTCGTACGCCGACCAGTCGAGCTTCGACAGGATGCCGAGGCCCGAGCCGGGCACCGCCGCGAGCGCGCGTCCCTCGGGCAGGTCGACGAGCTCGTACTCGCGATAGCCGAGGAAGACGAAGTTCAGGTCCAGCAACCACTCGAGAAAGGCGACCGTCTCGGCCACCTCGTCCGGCGGGTAGAGCACCGAGCCGGCGCGCGCGATCTCGATCATGTGGCGCGCCGCGTCCTTCATCGCCGCGAAGTCGCGGACAGCGAGCCGGACGTCGCCGAGGACGCCTCGGATCGCCTGCTCGAGCTCCGTCCGTTCCTGCTCGGTGAGGCGCTGCTCGAGCTCGAAGTGCATCAGGGACTCGCGGACCTCGGTCTCGCGAACGTGCAGGATCCGTTCGATCCGGCCGTCGGGTCCCCGCTCCACGCCGATCACCGGGTGGATCACCCGGCGGACGCTCAGGCCCCACGCCTCGAGCTCCTCCGTGACCGAGTCGTACAGGAACGGGGAGTCCGCGGCGCTGACCTCCACGACGGTGCCGAGCGCCTCGTATCCGTCCTCGCCATGGGTGGGTTCGAACACCTTGACCGCGAACTCGTCCTCGCGCCGGGTGTCGGCCAGCTCGAACGCCCCGACGATCACGCCGACGAGCTCCGCGGCCGGTCGTTCGGCTAGGTCTTGTGGCGGCAGCCGCCGCGTGAAGGCGACGGCGAACGCCCGGAGGGCTTCCGCACGTTCCGGCGGCACCGAGGCGTCGAGGAGCTCCAGCACCGAGGCGGGCAGAGCGCCGGCGGTCACCTCGTCCGTGGTGCTCACGTTGCACATGGTACCCGTGCCCGAACAGGCCTCCGACCTGCGGCTTCAGGAAGAGGTCGGACCAGCCGAGGCATGAGAGGATGGCCCGGCCCCGCCCGGGCTCTTCGGGATGGTCGAGACCAGCAACCGCATCAGCGGCACCGTCGAGGAACACGAGCTGCGCTCCGTGGCGCAGCTGCGGATGCTGCACGCCTTGGCGACGCGGCTGAACGCGCTCGACGACGTCGCCGCGATCGGCGAGGCCATCACGACCGAGCTCAAGACGCTGATCGACTACCACAACTGCCGGATCTACCTCCTGCTCGAGGATGGCCTCACGCTGTGGCCGATCACCTTTCGCGGAGAGCTCACCGAGTACGAGTCCGAGACGCCCGAGGAACTGGTCACGCGGGTCGGCGAGGGGATCACCGGCTATGCCGCGATCACGGGGCAGACGTACTACGCGCCCGACGCCCTCCACGACGATCGGGGCCTGCAGATCGAAGGCACCGACGAGATCGACGAGTCGCTCCTGGCCGTGCCCCTCAAGGTCGGAGACAAGGTGACCGGCGTCATCGTGCTCTCGAAGCTCGGGACGGATCAGTTCGACGAGGATGACCAGCGGGTGCTCGAGGTCCTCGCGTCGCACGCATCCGTCGCGTACGAGAACGCCAGCCTCCTGCAGAAGGAGCGCGAAGCCGCGAAGACCGCGTCGGCACTGCTCGGTCTGTCGCAGGCACTCACGGGCGCCGGCAACGTCTCCAGCGTGCTCGCGCGTGTCGTCGCCGCCGTGCCGTCGATCATCGACGGGTCGGCCGTCGTCGCCTATCGTCGCGACAAGAACACCGGGGACTTCATCCCTGCCCATCATCGTGGTCTCTCCCTCGACCGGCCACCGACCACGATCCCCGCCGACCTTGGGAGCCGTTTCCTCGCGTCGTTCGAGGAGCCATTCGTGATCGAACGCGACGTCGCCGAGCAGGTCCCGACCGAGTTCTGGCTCGTCGACGAGCCGGGGGCGGCGCTCATCGCGCCGATGTCGTGGGGGCCGGACGAGTTCGGGGCGCTGGTGGTCCTGGCGCCCGACGTCGATGTCACCTTCTCCGAACGCGACCGTGACCTGGCGCGCGGGATCGCCCAGATCGCCTCGCTCGCCCTGGGCAGCGCGCGGCACGTGAGCGAGCTCGAGCGGTTCCACGAGCTCGCGGAGACGCTCGACGCGATCTTCTGGGAGGCCGAGCCGCAGGGGCTCGCGTTCACCTTCCTCTCGAGACGGGCCTCCCTCGTCCTGGGACAGGAGACGGATACGTCGGAGGCACTGCCCCAACGATGGGGCGACCACATCTTCGCCGACGATCGCGCGTCGATGACCGCGGCCCTCCGAGCCGCCCTCGCGACCCCCGGCGACGATCTCGACCTCGAGTACCGGACCCGTGGGCGGGAGGGGGAGACGCTCTGGCTCCGCGACATCGTCCATGTCGCCGTCGACGCGAGAGGCAGGCCGGTCGTGCGAGGCCTCATCGTCGACGTGACCGAAGGCAAGCGCGCCGAGCAAGCGCTGCGCCGGAGCGAGCAGAAGTACTCCGAGGCCTTCCACCGCGAACGGGAGGCTACCCACCGCCTGCGGGCGCTCGACGAGATGAAGAACACGTTCCTCGAGGCCGTGTCGCACGACCTCCGCACCCCGCTCACGTCGATCCTCGGCTCGGCGGTCACGCTCGAGCAGTCGGGCATGGACATCCCCCGCGAAGACGCGATCGATCTGCTTCAGCGCATCGCGTCGAACGCCCGCAAGCTCGAGCGGCTGCTGGGCGACCTGCTCGATCTCGACCGACTCCAGCGCGGGATCATCACGCCGCAGCGCCGGCGGATCGATGTCGGCGCGCTCGTCCGCCACGCGGTACGGGAGTTCGAACAACTCGGCGGGCGCGAGATCGAGTGCGGGTCCGACGAGCTCATCGCGAACGTCGACCCCCCGAAGGTCGAGCGGATCGTCGAGAACCTGCTGTCCAACGCCTCCCGGCATACGTCGCCGGACAGCCGCATCTGGGCACGGGTGGATCGGCGCGAGGACGGGGTCCTGGTCGTCGTCGAGGATGAGGGCGGCGGCGTCCCGGACGAGCTCAAGGACGCGATCTTCGAGCCCTTCCGGCAGGGCCCCGGTCCCGCAAGCGCGTCGCCCGGCGTCGGCGTCGGTCTGTCGCTCGTCGCCCGCTTCGCCGAGCTCCACGGCGGGCGAGCGTGGGTCGAGGACCGTCCCGGCGGGGGCGCCTCGTTCAAGGTCCTGCTCGCCGAAGCCTGAGCCTCACCGGCCGTGCGCTGGTAGGCCCGAACCTGGGACCTTCCTGACCTCGGGGATCTCGATGGGCCCGATCGCGCCCTGACGGGCGAGGGTCACGCGGGGCAGTCGGCCTTCCCGCTGTCGGCGTTCACCATGCACCCGCTCACGTCGACGGCTTCGAGCGCCGACGCCGGCACGGTCTTGAGCTGATCGAGCAGGTGGTTACCCCAGTGGCCGTCGCGGGTCCCCTGGAAGTACCAATTCGAGCCGTTGTCGGCGAGCATCAGGCCGTACCGCTGCATCGCGCGCAGGATCGTCCGCGCCCTTGGGCTGAAGCCGTCGAGGTCGAAGCCCGCCTTGAGCCGGAAGCGCGCGCCCATCGGCGGGCACTCGGGATCGGCGACCCCCGCCTCGTGTCGAGCCGGCCAGACGTACGCGTCCGTCGTGCACGAGACGGTGAACCGGATCGCGTGCCGGATGCTGCCGGCCTTGACCTCGTCCCAGCGGACGAGCCCCGGCAGGATCGGGAGCCCGGCGGCGTCGGCCGACGTCCAGGTCTCCGGGCGGAGCCGGTTCGAGTCCAGGTCGAAGATGGCGCCGCTTCCGGCGTGTGGGTCGCCCTGGTTCCACGACGCGGCGAACAGCTCGTAGAGCCGGCACGTGCCGCGCTCGACGATCAGCACGTGCCGATCCGAACCGCCCTCGATCGGCGTTCGCGCGTCGAACGGATAGGGGCCCGGGTCGCTCTCGTCGGCGTAGGTGAACCGGACGTGCACCTTCGCGTGGCGACGTCCCACGACGTCGAACGGGAGCCCGTACGAGGGCGGCCCGAAATCCGGATGCAGGTTCGTCGAACCCGCGGCGGCCGAACGGAGCCACGCGTCGCTCAGCTCGTGCACCTGGAGCGCGTCGACCCGCGTGTTCCAGATGTTCGAGCCCGGGAAGACTCGGCAACGAGATCCGGGAACGGGTTCGGCGACGGCCGCCGAGGAAGCGATCGCCGATCCGATGAGGAGGAGGGAGGCGAGCGCCCTCGCAGCGAGGTTCTGGTGACGAGCCCGCATGGTCATGGCATCGGCACCTCGGCCCTCGGACCTTATCGGACGAGATCGGGAGGTATCGAGCAGGCGGGTTGATTCGAACCCAACGACCTGCTGTTTACAAGACAGAGCCAGGGAGTTTGGGGCCCGAGTCCCTGACCTGCGGATCCAGTGGTTTGCTCTGGTCAGGCCATGAAACCGCTGAACCGGTGGAACGCGGTGAAACGCCCGAAACGGATTGGATGTACGCGGATGTGCGCGTCGGAGAGTCGTGTCTCGTCGAGAGTTACGCTCCGGGGGTGGCGCGGCAGGAGCGCGGCATCCTCCAGCGGGCCGTCCGCGTTGTCGCCGAGCAGGCCGCGAAGGCCGACGCCCTCGTCGACGAGGCGAGCCCAGCGTCTGACCCGAGGGACACTACGATGCACTCGGACGTTGGAGTGCGTGCGTGGGCGTCGAGGAGCGAGGGAGGCCAGTCATGGAGTTTGACGTCTTCGGCCCTAGGGCTGGACCGGGGTTCGCGTTCGTCTTCACGTCTGTTCGAGCGAGTGGACGTGGTGTGCCGTCTGACGTCGAGCGGCTCGAGGAAGCACTGGCCGTCGCTCTGACCGGACGGGACGTCACGATTGACCTGCGCGAAGTCGAGAAGCTTGGCCCTGAGGGCATCACCGCACTGTCGCGCGCCTCGGCGATCTTGGACGGCTGGGACTCCGGGCTCCTGTACCTGCTGGTGACGAGAGCCACGCCGGTTTGGCAGGAGCTCGGTGCGTCCTCTCTGGCGTCTGCGCCGAGGGTTTACATCGACGAAGTCGGATCGGAGTGAATGGTCTCAGCCGATTCCGCCGGTTCCTGCATGAGGGCTAACGTCGAGCCACTAGACGCACCGAGATCTCCGACTCGGGCGCCGGGATGTCGCACGGGGAAGGACTAGACGGCGGGCTCGTCGTGCTGCGCAGGCTCCCCGGGTACCTGCGGCGCCAGCAACAGGAGATATCGCTGCGGCGCGAGGAGGTGCTCGCGTGAGGGCACCTGCAGGGTTGACCGCGGCTACATGGTAGGCATCGGGCCAGGTCTCGCTCTGATGTCTGAGCGTGGGTGAATGCCCCTCAGGACCTACACCAGGTCGAAGGCCGGAGCGTATCGAAAGTGGCCGACTATCGAGGAGTCGTATCCGGCAAGAGTCCGGATCTGGAAGTGGTGACTCAGCTCTGGGTAGGGGGATTCGATACCGAGCGTCTCCGCGAGGACGAAGCCAAACCGGGAGTAGTACTCGGGCGACCCTAGGAGGCCGACGAGTGACACGTCGAGTGCGTCCGCGGCGCTCAGCACCGCGTGCATCATCGCCAGCCCCACGCCTTGCCGCTGATTCCTGGGATCGACTGCGATAGGGCCGAGTGCAGCGACGGCGCGAGCTTCGACCGTTGCCCGGCTGCAGACGACGTGGCCAACAAGGTCACCGTCACGATCGGCCACGAGGGACAGCTGGGGTATGACATCGTCGGCCTCGACCAGGGCGTCGAATAGCGCGACCTCGCGCGGTACCTCGTCGGGGCCGTCAATTCGTCGGAACGCTTGCGCATGTATCTCGCGCACCCGGTCCGCGTCGGTGGACTGGCATCGTCGAATCAGCACGTCGAGATGTTGACAGGCGACTTCGAGCGACGCTACCTGGGCTTTCGAGTGCTCGCGACTGTTCCTAGACGCTCTGGGGTCGAGCTGGAGCCCGCACTACCCTTGTGGAGTGGATGTTGCCTGGCGTTGGATCGTCAGCGGTGTGCTCGCGATCGGTGTCGGTCTGGCTGTCTGGCCGACGACCTTCATCCTCGTTCCAGCGGGCGTCGTGTTCGTCGCCATCGGCGTGACGAAGTGGGTCCGAAGCATCTGGGCCACTCACTCTCATTCGCGCTGACCCTCTTCGTCCCCAATTAGGACTTCAGCCACCGTGCCGGCGGGTCGACCTCCCTCAGCCCTAGCATTCTCTCGCGTCCACAGACGAAGCGCCGTGTGCGCGTGCGTTCGGGAATGTACCTGAAGCGCTCGTCTCTTTGCCGCTTTCAGAATCTGGAAGTGCATGGGGTCAGCAGTCTCTCCTGATCCTCGCCTTCCAAAAGGAGTCTTGACCCCCTCTATTTCACGACTAACGACGCAGCTGGGATTCGACCGATGATGGTGGTTCCACTCGCTGGTCGAGACCGGATCTCAATAGAGCCGCCTACCGCGGCGAGGCGATCGGCCATATTCCGCAGACCGGCTCCTGGCTGAGTTGTGCGCCGATCGAATCCTCGGCCATCGTCGGCGACAGCGAAGACCAGACCCCCGTCGTCCCGCGACACGCGCACGGATATTTCGGAGGCGTCCGCATACTTCGACGCGTTCTGCAGCGCCTCCAGCACGCAGAAGTACACGGCGGCCTCGAATTCCTGCGGGTACCTGCCGACCCCGCCCGTCTCGACGCTCACCGGCATCGGAACCTTCCGCGCCTGCGCCTCGAGGGCCGCCGAGAGTCCCCGGTCGGCAAGCAGCGGAGGGTAAATGCCGCGCGCCAGGTCGCGGAGATTCTCTAGCGCGTCCTGGGCGCCCTGCTGCAACTGGCCCAGGAGTTCGCGCTCCCGGTCGGGATCGATCCCGGCGAGACTCTCCGCCATCCGCGCCTGCACGGCAAGGGCGACAAGCTGCTGCTGCGCGCCGTCGTGGAGGTTGCGTTCCAGACGCCGCCGCTCTTCGTCCTGGGCCGCCACCAGGCGCTGGCGGGATGCGCGAAGGTCCTCGATGAGGCGGGAGTTCCGAAGGAGCAAACCGGCCTGCGCCGCTAGGTCGCTCACGAGCTTCTGCTCGACAGGCGAGACGTTCTCGTTGGGCGGCTTGGTGAGGCTGAGCGCGCCAAGGATCTCGCCCTGGTATCGCACGGGCAGCGCAAGCGTCTCGTCGGCGAACGCGGCGAGGTTGTCGCCAGAGAACGCCCTGGGCGCGAGCGACTCTCCGTCCGAAGGCCACGTGGCGGCCGGGCGGAGCTCCGAATCGATCTTCAGCCAAACGACTGTGGTGCGCGCCCCGGTCCCCTCAGCGAGCAGTCGGACCATCCGCTGGAGGACGTCCTCGCCCGAGTAGGTCTCGCCCACGTGCTCGGAGAACTCAGAGAGCACTTCGTATGGCGTCGCGCGCTTGCCGTAGACAAGCCGGTTCGCGATCCGCTGCGCGCGCTGCCGGATCGGCTGGAACGCGACGGCAACGATCGCGGTGGCAAGCAGCGAGAGCCCCTCCGTGACGCCGATGAACGCGCCGATTACGACCACGAGGACGACATAGACGACCGTAATGAATGCCGCCAACAGGCCGTAAACGATCGTCTTGCCGATGATGAGGTCGATGTCGTACAGGCGGTACTTGAGAACCGCGATCGCGATCGCAACGTCCAGGAAGGTGAGTGAGAGGGTCACGGCGGCGGAGGCGGCGATCGCCTGCGAGAAGAACCCAACGGCAATTGAGGCGGCCACGAGGGTGGCCGCGGCGGCGAACCACTTCAGCTGCTGGCGCTCATCTCCGCTCGACCTGCGGAAGCGGACGACAACTGAGACCGCGGAGAGCACCAAAGTGAGCGGGAAACCGAATACGGCGATAATGAAGACAGGAAGGACGAAGCCAGGCAGCCCTCGTACGGCGCTCTCCGAACCCGCGAACGGATCGGACCAGATCCGTGTCGCCAGGGTGATGGAGCCGGCGGTAAGACACACGAGCACAAGGCCAGCGAGCCAAGCCACTGGGCGCCACCTGCTCGAGGGCAGGTGCCCGGTTGGGAATAGCAGGAACAGGAACGGCAGCAGGCAGATCGCGATAGGGAGCAGGCTCGCGCTGAGCCAGGCCATGAACCTACCGCCGGGCAGGACGCCGGGGTCTACGAGCAGCGCATGAACGGCGTACATCTGTCCTAACGCAACGAGCGCGAACAGGAAGATGTGGCCGAGATACACCCAGCCGATCGCGTTTCGGGGGCGACGCGAGGCGATCAGCGCGCCAAGGATCGGGACGGGGATGCTCACCGCGATGTCGAACCCCGTCAGCAGGCTCCAGGTGCCGACGTCCTCCGGCAGCCGAACGCGGGAGCGGTCGACTAAGAACAGGATCAGGGCGGCGACAAGTAGCGCGATAGACAGGACGCCGACAGACCACGCCACCCACCGGGCGGTGTAGCGATTCACGGGCCCCACCCCCGCCAGATTGTGCGCCAATCGGTCCCCGTTCGGAAGGCCTGCAGGCCCCCAGGACGCGGGGAAGTACCTGGTCAGGGCTATCCAACTGGACAGCACTCGTCCGTCGCATTGACGTCAAACAGGGTGCAGGCGCTCATCGACAGAGTGACCGAGTGGAAGACTGCCGAGGCGGACTTCCTCACGGAGTTCGTAGTCGGTGCCCCCGCTGCATCGGGCGTTCACCCAGGCCGACATCGCCGCCAGCGGCGCCGTGCAGCTGCCTGACGGCGAGGAAGCGAGCCCCCAACGTGGGAGAAGAGGTCGAGGACTGATGCCGGCGGCGCGCACATCGCGCGTTACACCGCGTCTGCCCAATCAGGCGGTGACCCACTAGGCGCCGAAAGCTTGCGGACCCCAAATGGACCCCAGAGGATCGCCTGTCGAGTTGCGGTTTCGACGACAGTGCCTCTGACCTGCGGATTCGCGGAGCCGGCGGTCGGATTCGAACCGACGACCTGCTGTTTACAAGACACGTCCGGCGACGATCGGCCGTAACGCTGCGACCTGCGGCGATGCAGAAAGCCCTGGTCAGCGGCAAGGAACCCATGCACAACGCGTCATCACTCGCGCGTATGGTGACGGTGTTACGTGCCCTATTCGTGCCCCGAAAGGGTGCGGACGATTGCCCCCGGATCCTGTACGCGCGACTGTGCGCGCCGGGCCCTACTCCGCCGCAATCGAGATGACGATGATCACGGAGACGAGCAGCAAGAGCACGGCGAGAATCTCCGCCCGGAACGCCCAGGTTAGGAGCTTTGCCTTGGCCTGATTCTGCACGCGAAACGCTCGGAGGAGATCGATCCGCTTCTGCGTTGCGCGCATGAGACCGAGCGAGCCGCTCGCCTCCCAGGACGACCGCTCGAGCCACGCTCCTAGATCGGCGTCGTCGACCTCGTCATAGAGCCGGGGGAGAGCGACGAGGACGCCGAGGACGGCTGCCCCCGCGAAGGCACACAGGCTGAGCACCAGGAACACGACGGGCACGACTGGGAGATCCGCATTGCGACCAGCGACGCTCGCGATGCTGGCGATCAGGCCCGAGGCCGTGACCACGGTGAGGCCGCGGTGCTCAAGCGAGCTCTTCGATGCTCTCTCAACCTCGAGCTGCTCAGCCGCGAGTGCGGCCATCGCGGCACCGGCGAGCTCAGCAGGCCGGGGCGGATCAGGGTCAGTCGTCGGTAGCTCCGCGTTCTCCCTCGGCAAACTCCACGGAACGATCCGGCCCCTGTCCGACATCCTTCGGCCGGGCGGACGGCTCGTGACGCTCGATCGGCAATCGACCGCCGCCGGGCTCCCTGCCGCCCCTCAGGCCTGTCGTGCTGCCCAGCGGCCCCAGATCGCCGGGCTCGCCTTCCCAGCCCCCGGGCTCCGTGTCGTTGCTCGGTTGACCCTGCGTCGGCGCCTCCGGCGAGGCCGGCGACAGTGCGTCGCCCGTGCCTGTCTCTTGCTCGTCATCCACTGGTTTGCCCCTTCGATGGGTTCGGCGGAATCGTAGCCTAGGCCTCTGACACG
>DASXTX010000154.1:0-1945 GCA_036505195.1 Actinomycetota bacterium | reverse complement strand
ACCTCGGCGACGCAGACGTGGGTCCCGAACGGCCAGGTGAAGTTCTTCGGGTCCCAGGTCGCGACCGCGGTGAGGTCGGGCTCGTAGCCGTCGGGGAGGTCGTGCGCCGTCCACGCGGACACGGCCAGCTCGGGGATCGTTCGGACCTTGTCGGGCGCGCCCTGCACACGGAACGCCCCGTCCCGGAACTCGAGGTCGTCCTCCGCCACCTCGAGCTCGTGCGCCGCCAGCGTCCGCGCCTTGTCCTTGATCTTCTGCAACGCGACGTGGAGCGCCGCGCCGCCGATCGAGATCGAGCGCGAGCCGTACGTGTCCATCCCGAGCGGGGAGATCGACGTGTCGCCGTGCAGCACCTCCACGTCGTCGGGGTGCACACCCAGCTCGTCGGCCGCGATCTGTGACCAGGTGGTGTCGTGGCCCTGACCGTGGGGCGAGGTGCCGATGGTGAGCGTGACCTTGCCGCTCGGTTGGCACCGGACCTGCGCCGCCTCCCAGCCGCCGGCCGCGTACCGGAGCGCACCCAGGATGTTCGACGGCGCAAGCCCGGACATCTCGATGTAGCTGGAGAGCCCGATCCCGATCTGTTTCACCTCCCCGCTCTCGCGGCGAGCCGCCTGCTCCTTGCGGTACTGCTCGTAGTCCGCGAGCTCGAGCGCGCGTTCGAAGGCGGGGAGGTAGTCCGCCGAATCGACCTGCAACCCCATCAGCGACGGTTTCGCCTCCGCGTGGCTCGGCGCGAAGCTGATCCGCCGGATCTCGGCCGGGTCCTTGCCCACGTGCCGCGCCACGGTGTCCACCGCGCGTTCGACGACGTAGGTCGCCTCGGGCCGTCCGGCTCCCCGGACGGCGTCCGTGGGCGCCATGTTCGTCATGACGCCCGTGAACTCGTACCAGTAGCCCTGCGTGTCGTAGGGGCCCATGTACACCCAGCCCCCGAGCTCGGGGATCCCCGGCGTGAGGAGCTGGAAATACGCGCCCATGTCGCACAGCTCCTTCACCCGGAACCCGAGGATCTTCCCCTCCTCGGTCGCGGCGACCTCGATGTCGTGGACCACCCCGCGTCCGTGGACGGTGACGGCGTAGTTCTCCGAGCGGTCCTCGATCCACTTGACCGCGCGGCCGGTCCTGCGCGCGAGCGCGAGGCAGAGCGCCTCCTCCGCGTAGACGTTCAGCTTGGCCCCGAACGCCCCACCCACGTCGGGGGCGACGATCCGGAGCCTGTGCTCGGGGATGCCGGTCGTGCCCGACAACGTGAACCGTGCGATGTGCGGGATCTGCGTCGATGTCCAGAGCGTGAACTCGCCCATCGCCGGCGATACCGACGCGAGCGCACCGCGCGGCTCGATCGGGCTCGGCGTGATCCTGGGCGCCTCGAACCGGAGCCTCAGCTGCACGGGCGCGCTGTCGAACACGCCCTGGTCGCCGCCGCCGCCGTGGCTCCAGTGCACCACGGCGTTGGTCCCGAGCTCGTCGTGCACGAGCGGTGAGCCGTCCTTCATCCCCTCCTCGATGTCGAGGACCGGATCGAGCTGCTCGTACTCGACGTCGACCACCTCGGCCGCATCGGCCGCCTGGCCGCGCGACTCGGCGACGACGACGGCGACGCCGTCGCCCTGGAACCGCGCCTTGTCCTTCGTGAGTGGCCAGTGATCGGAGGTCTTGATGTCCTCGGTGATCGGCCAGACCATCGGCAGCGGGCCGGCCCACTCGCCGGCCAGGTCGGCACCACTCCAGGCGCCGACCACGCCCGGCATCTCGAGCGCCTTCGAGACGTCGACGTTCACGATGCGCGCGTGGGCGAACGGGCTCCGCACGACCGCCAGGTGCAGCATGCCGGGGAGCGTCAGGTTGTCGACGAAGCTGCCCTGCCCCGTGATGAGCGAGGCGTCTTCCTTGCGGAGGACCGACGTTCCGACGAACTTCTCGGTGATCGCCATCTCGCCCC
>DASXTX010000153.1:0-3320 GCA_036505195.1 Actinomycetota bacterium | reverse complement strand
CGCGCCGACGTGGCTCGATAGAACCGATCGAACACGCGGGGCAGGTCTTCTTCGGCGAAGCCGGGTCCGTGGTCCCGGACGGAGACGGTCGCGCCTCGGACGGTCACCTCGATCTCCGCGTCTGGCGGGCCCCACGTGGCCGCGTTGTCCAGCATGTTGCGAACGGCGCGCGAGATCCTCGCGGCGTCCCCGGTGATCACGGTCTGCTCGAGCTCGACCCTGAGAGGGGGATGGGGCGGTCGGCGTTCGAAGCGCTCGACGTCCGCGCGAACCACCTCGTCCAGTCGCACGTCCTCGAACTCGGTCGGTTGCTCGGCGCCTCGGCCGAGCTCGACCACGTCGTTCACGATCGCCGTGAGTTCCTCGAGCTGCATGCGCACGTCCGCGATGAGGCGTGCGCGCTCCGCCGGATCCGTCAGGCGTCCGCTGGCAAGCAGGTCGATGTTCGCCCTGACGCTCGTGAGCGGGGTCCGAAGCTCGTGCGACGCGTCGGCGACGAGCTGGCGCTGTGCGGCCACCGATGTCTCGAGGGCACCCATCATCTCGTTGAACCTGGCGGCGAGCCGCCCGATCTCGTCCTGCGAGTCGGGCGCTTCGATCCGAAGCGAGAGGTCCCCGGTCTCCGTCACCCGTTCGGCCGCGTCCGACAGCCTGGCCACCGGGGCGGCCGCCGTCCGCGTGACCGCCATCCCGAGCCCCATCGCGAGGGCCACACCACCCCCCATGATCACCACCATCAACACCACGAGCCGTTGCAGCGTGTCGTCCACCTCCAGGAGCGGGCGCGCGAGGAGCACCGTGAAGCCCTCGCCGACCGGCGCGAACAGGACGCGGTAGTGGACGCCGTTCGCCGTCACGTCCCGGAGCACCGGCACGTCTCCGACGTCCGCGCCGACGGCGATCCCGAGCGCCGGTTCGTCGACCGGACGGATCACCTCGCCGCCGGGCGTCACGATCTCGAACACGAAGGACGGCTGGCCCGGTTCGACGCGGATCGGGGGCACGCTGGACCCGACCGGCGGCGAGATGCGCTCGAGGAACGGCAGACGCGCGAGCAGCGAGCTGTCCACCTGCCCTCGAAGTTCGGAGCGGACGACGAACCACGTCACGATCGACGCGGTCGCCACGGCGACCGCGACCGCGGCCGCCGACGCCAACGTCAGTCGCTGCCGGAACGTCACGGCGTCTCCCCGGAGTCGTCGACGGATTCCTTCAGCACGTAGCCGACCCCGCGCACCGTATGGATCAGCCTCCGCTCCCCGACGGCCTCCGTCTTGCGACGCAGGTAGCCCACGTAGACCTCCAGCGTGTTCGACGTCGGGCCGAAGTCGTAGCCCCACACCCGGTCGAAGATCACCTCCCGCGTGAGCACCCGCCTCGGATTGAGCAGGAACAGCTCGAGCAGGTTGTACTCGGTGCGAGACAGCTCGATCAGACGGTCGCCCCGATGCACCTCGCGCGTCACCGGGTCGAGCACGACATCGGCGAAGCGCAGCGGCTCGTCGCCGGGGACACCGCTCCGGCGCAGCAGCGCGCGGCAGCGCGCGAGCAGCTCCTCGAGCGCGAACGGCTTGACCACGTAGTCGTCGGCGCCCGCGTCCAGGCCTTCGACCCGGTCCCCGACGGCGTCACGCGCGGTGAGCATGAGCACCGGCGTGCGGTCCCCAAGCTCGCGGAGGCGGCGGCACGCCTCGAACCCGTCCATGACCGGCATCAGCACGTCGAGCAGGACGAGCTCGGGCCGCCCGTCGGCGATCGCCTCGAGGGCCTGCCTCCCGTCGGCGGCCGTCGTCACCACGTAGTGCTGCGCCTTCAACGCCCGCTCGAGCGCGTCGCGGACGGCCGGCTCGTCGTCGACGACCAAGATCGACCTCACGGATCCAGTGTGCCCGAACCCACTGAGAAGTTGGTGAGAGCCCGTCAATGCGGCGGTCCCTCGGCCGGGAGGGTGCCGAGGGACCGCATCCGGAGCGTCCTGGGGAGGGTCAGAACAGGGACAGCTCCGAGGTGGCCGTCCCGTTCACCACTCGACCCGGGGGCCACCGCCACCCCGGGTGCGGGAATGGGAACGCCTGACCGTTCACGAGGTCGGTGGCACGGTCGCTCAGGCCCTCGGCGAGTTCCTCGGCCTGATCGCGGGCCAACCACCCGTTTTCCACCGCCTCGTCCAGACGCTCCTGCAGGGACGCGACGACCGAGTCCACGACCTCCGAAACCTCGACGTCGTGTGCCCGCGCCACGTCCGCGATCGTTTCGCCGTCCGCGATCGCAGCAAGGAGTGCGCTCTCGTCGATCCCGATCGCATCGGCGGCGGCGGCGAGCGGTCCGTCCACGAACCCCCATGGGCCGCGGCCGGCGATGAACCCCGGACGACCGAAGGGACCGGGCGCTTCGATCACACCGGGTCCGAACCCCGGCTCCAACAGCGGGAATGGCGCGAGGTCGCCGTTCACGAGGTCGGTCGCCCGCTCCTCCAGATCGGCGGAGAGCGCATCGGCCTGTTCCCGCGTGAGCCGGCCGTCGGCGACGAGCGCATCCAGGCGATCCTGTTCGGCAGCCACAACAGCATCGACGACCTCCGCGACGGGAACCTCATGCGCTTCGGTGACCTCCGCGATCGTTCGCCCCTCTCGGAGCGCCGACACGAGTTCGGATGTCGAGATCCCGATCGCTCCCGAGGCGGCCGCGAGCGAGTCGGCCGTCCCGCCACAGATCGTCAGCGTCGGCCCATCGAGGTCCTCGTCCGACGCCATCCCGATCCCGGGAGCGAACGCGATCGCGCCGATCAAGCTCCCGATCCCAACGGACCCCACCACGACCCCGGTCATCATCAGCGTGCGCCTGTCCATCCCCACTCCTTCTGTCAGCAAGGGATCGATCGTCGGGGACCAGGATGAGGAGCGCCTGAGCGCGGGCTGAGGGTTCGATGACAACTCGAGCCGAGGTCGACCTAGGTCGCGGAACGCCGGAGCGACGCGAGCGGCGGACGACCCTCGGGACGGGCGGCGAGCCACCGCTCGAGCGCGTCCCTGGCCACCGGCCACTCGTCGTCGACCACCGAGAAGTACGCGCTGTCGCGGCTCCGGCCCCTCACGATCATGTGCTTGCGGAACACGCCCTCGAACGTGAACCCGAGCCGGAGCGCCGCGGCGCGCGATCGCTCGTTGAGCGCGTCGCACTTCCACTCGACCCGCCGGTTGCCGAGCCCGTCGAACGCCTCCCGGATCATCAGGTACGCGGCCTCGGTGTTCGCCTCGGTCCGCTGCGCCGACGGCGCGTACCAGATGTGACCGATCTCGAGCCGCCGATGCTCCGGCACG
>DASXTX010000152.1:0-4302 GCA_036505195.1 Actinomycetota bacterium | reverse complement strand
GGTCTCCGCGATCTCGCCGACGATCTCCGGGCGCTGCAGCTGTCGCGCGGACAGGTTGACCGCCATCTGCAGCGGCGGGTCCATCACGTACCGCTCCTGCAGCCGCCGAGCCTGCATGCACGCCTCCTGCAGTACCCATCGGCCGAGCGAGACGATCAACCCGGTCTCCTCGGCAAGTGGGATGAAGTCCAGGGGCGCGATCAGTTCGCGCGTGGGGTGCTGCCAACGGACGAGCGCCTCGAGGCCCTCGATGCGACCGGTCGCGAGCTCGATCACCGGTTGGTAGTGCAGGACGAACTCGCCGTTGTCGACGGCGCGCTGCAGGTCGGCCTTGAGCTCCAGGCGTCGGAGCGCCGTGTCGTGCATCGCGGGTTCGAACACCTGGTAGCGCCCCTTGCCGGCTTCCTTGGCCATGTACATCGCGACGTCGGCGTTCCGGAGCAGCTCCTCGGCGCCCTCGGGACCACCCGTCCCGGCATCGGCGGTCGCGATGCCGATCGAAGCTCGCGCGAAGACCTCCTTGCCCTCGAGGTGGAACGGACCCTCGAGCGACGCAAGGATCCTCGCGGCGACCTCGGCCGCGTCGACCCCGTCCCCGCCATCCTCGAGCAGGACCGCGAACTCGTCGCCGCCGAGCCGAGCCGCGGTGTCCGCCTGTCGGAGCGAGTTCTTGAGTCGCTCGCCGACCTCGCTGAGCATCCGGTCCCCCGCCGCGTGGCCGAGCGAGTCGTTGATGGTCTTGAAGTCGTCCAGGTCCATGAACAGGATCGAGACGGGGAGGTTGTCGCGCGCCTGCCGCTCGATCATGTGCTCGACGCGGTCCTTGAACAGCGCCCGGTTCGCCAGACCCGTGACGGCGTCGTGGAACGCCTGGTGTTGCAGCTGCTCCTCGAACGCCTTGCGTTCGGAGACGTCACGGGTGTTCAGGACGATGCCCTTGACGTTCACGTCGTGCATCAGGTTCGTCCGCAAGGTTTCGACGTGCAGCCAGAAGTCGTCCCGGTGTTTCATCCGGAACTCCGTCAGCCCAGGATGCGCATCGCCCTCGTGTCCGCCCGAGATGAGGAACTGCAGCACGCCGGCCCGGTCGTCGGGATGGATCAGCACCGTGAGCTTCGTGCCCTCGAGCTCGGCGGCCTCGTGGCCGAGCACGCGCTCGACCGAGGGGCTCATGTAGCGGATCGTGGAGTCGGCTTCGACGACCATGACCACGTCCGAGGAGTTCTGGACCAGCGAGGAGAAGCGCGCCTCGCTCTGGCGGATCAACAGGATCTCGGTCGTCAGGGCGCTGTCGAGCGCCAGGGCGACCTGGGAGGAGAGCGCCTCGATCGAGTCGCGGATCGCCCGGGGGACGCTCGAGGGTCCGGCGACCACGAGCACCCCCTGGAGCTCCTCCTTCATGAACAGGGGAGCGTTCAAGAAGAAGGTCGCGTTCGCCGGCATGCCGAGCGAGTTCGCGAGCTCGGCTTCCTCGGTCGGGACCTCGTACGAGCGGTGGGACTGGAGCCGGTCGCGCTTCCACTGAGGAAGGATCGACAGGGAGACCCTCGTGCCCTCGACGCCCTCGGCTCCTCCGGCGGCCGCCACCACCTGGAACAGATCCGCGTCGTCGTCGGTCGCGACCAGCAGTCGCAGGCCGCCGTCGTCGCCCACGAGCGCGCGCGCCGCCTGCAACGTGGCCGTGTAGATGCTCTCCCGGTTCGTCGCCGTGACGAGCGCGGCACCCGCGTTGCGCAGGGCCTTCTCGCGGAGCGTGGACAGTTCCTGACGCCGGACCAGGCCCGCCATCCGGAGGACGACCAGGACGAACAACATCACCGAGGCCCCGATCAGGACGGGCATGTCCACGGCGTCGGCACGGCCGAGCCGGATCAACATGACTCCCGGTGCGATCAGCGACGCGCCACCGAGCAACAGCAGTCGAAGCTTGGACATCCTCCCGCGCTCGACGTCGGGGGCCTTGTCCGAGACGTTCCGCATCGAGGGGTGCAGGGCGGCCGCGCCCCACAGCAGGTAGAAGATGCCCCATCCCGCCTCGAGGTACCCGGCCTGGTTGTACACGGCGCCGGTGACGGAGATGTACGTGTAGACGGTGTCGGCGAAGAACAGGGCAAGGGCGGCCGCACCCATCAGGTACATCGAGGGAGCGCGCTTGCCCGCGCCCATCGCGAGGCGGACGACGGCGGTCAGCAGGATGAGGTCCATGAATGGGTAGGCCATCCCCACGAGCTTCTGGATCACGGTCGAGTAGGAGTCATGGGCCACCGGCGACATCAGGAACACCCACTGCACCGTGCCGACGCCGATCGCCACGATGAGCGAGTCGATGACGCTGTCCCGGTCCCGGCCCGGGTTGCGCCGGCGGATCAGCATGAGCAGGCCCCCTACGAGGCACGGGTAGACCAGCAGGTAGGCGACGTCGCCGATCGACGGATACGGGAGGTCGGTGCCGAAGAAGTCGTTGTAGTTGTAGGTGATCACGTCCCCGATGACGAAGAACGTCTGACCGAGCGCGAACAGGTACCACGGGGCTTGGGCGTTCGGCTTCCACATGCGCACCGCGAGGACGATCGCGATCGGCGAGGAGAGCGAGATCACGTTGAAGACCCATCCCTGTCGAAGGTGCGGCAGGAACAGGAAGCCCAGCAGCGCAGCGATGCCGCCGACCAGGTACAGGAGCCAGGCCCGGGACTTCATCTCTGCCTCAGATATCGGTGGGCCGAACGGGCGACCTTAGAGCCGCCTCGGAAGTTCCCGAAGCGGTAAAAGGGGTCCTGACCAGCTTAGATGGGCCCCAGGGGCCCCTCGAGGCCCCCGAACCCCCTGTCCTCCGTCGCGTCGATCGGCGTGCCCACGAGGACGCCGCTCCGCTCGATGTCGCGCATCCCGGGCAGGAACAGGAAGGCCAGGGTGACCATGCCTCCGAGAACGCCAGCCCCAATCAACGTGGCTCGGGCACCGAACGCAACCGCGGCGGGGCCGGTGAAGATGAAGGAGAGCGGGACAAGTCCGATCGAGATGAACCAGTCGAAGCTCGAGACGCGCCCGAGGAGCCGAGCCGGCACCAGGCGCTGCTTCGTCGTGATCCACACGATGAGCCCGGCGCTCTCCAGGGCGTTGAACGCGAAGCAGAACAGCATCACCTGCCAGGGAAGCTGTGCGAACCCGTAGCCGGCCACCATCAGCGTCGACACGGTCCACGCGACGTACATGAACGTGATGTGGCGTCGTGGCATCCCACGGTTGCTCATCACGACCGCAGCTAGCATCGCGCCGATCCCGCCCATCGCGAAGACGAGCGCAAGATCGATCGCCGAGCCTCCCATCTCTTCCTTCACGACGAACGGCATGAGCACCTCCGCCGGTCCCAGGAAGATCAGATACGCGAGCGTTGCCGCGAGGAACGTCCCCCACAGCCAGACCTGGGTACGCACGTACCGGAATCCCTCACGGATCTCGGCGAAGAGCGATCCAGCATCTCCCGTCTCGCGAGCCGTCTCCGTGCGCGCCTTCATGAGAAGGAGGCAGTAGATCGAAACGGCGAAAGTCACTCCGTCGGCCAGGAAGGCAGGACCCGGTTCGCCGAATGCAGCGATCAACGCGCCGGCGACGGCGGGCCCGAGCATCCTGTACGTTGCGGGACGGACGAACTGGTCGAGCGAGTTCGCCGCCGTGAGGTCGTACTCCGGAACGATCTCGGGGACGATCGCATCGAAGGCCGGGCCGAAGAAGGCCGTTCCCGCCCCGTAGCATGCGGCGATCAGCATCATGTGCCAGATCTGGAGTGCTCCGGAGATCGAGAGCACACCCATCGCCGACACGGCGAGCAAGCGCACTGAATCCGCCCCGATCATGACCTTGCGGCGGTCGAACCGATCACTGACCGCGCCACCAACGAGCAGCAGGATCACGTGGGGCACCGTCATCGAGAACATCACCATCGATAGCGCAGTTGGAGCGTCCGAAAGCTCGTAGGCCTGCCAGGCGAGAGCGATGGTCGTGATCCCGTCACCAAGCAGTGACACCGTCATCCCCGTCCAGAGCATCCGGAAGTCGCGATGACGCAGCGGCGCGAGGATCCGCATCCGCCGATCGATGAACGTGCGACCGTCCCGGTGGTCGGTCATCCGCTCAGCCGGCTTGGTGGGCGGCCCGTAGAGTGGACCGAAGGAGGTCGCGTGCCGCGATCGCCTCGCGCGTCGTGGCGAGCGCCGGCCGCTCGGAGAGCGACTCCTCCAGGTCGTCGAGCGCGACGCGCAGGCAGCCGCGCAGCCGTTCGACGCCGCCGTTCACCGCCTGGTG
>DASXTX010000151.1:0-4031 GCA_036505195.1 Actinomycetota bacterium | reverse complement strand
GTCGTTGTCGATGTTGAGGTCGTAGCGGACGCCGTCCCCCCACGCGTAGAAGTTCGGGCCTCCCGCCGGCTCTTCGAACGGGATCCACGACGCGATCAGGGTGACGGTATCCGGCCGATCCTCGCTCACGAACGCCCAGACGTCGGTGGTATCGATCTGGGGATCGGCGGAGACGAGCGGTGCCTCGCGGTGGCTGGAGGCGACTCCCGTCAGAGGTGCCAGCGCGAACAGGCCGGCCACCACCGCGAGCGACGCCGCCGCCGCGAGCGCACGCGTACTGATGCGCTTGCCAGGCAACGGATCTCCTCCTTCGTCGGAGTGTGGTTCCACGGGGGACCGCTGCGCTCCGCGGGCCGGACCCTCCGGCCTGCGGGTGGGTCACCTCCCCTCACAGGTGCGGTCACGGCATCCTTCGCGGAGCCCTGCCGGACGGATCACCTCGACGCGGAGATGCGTCAGTCGTCGGTGCGAGATCGCGTCGCCGCGCGGCGCGCAGGAACCCGAGGAACATCACGCAGATGCCCACGAGGAGCGAGAGCGAGAACGGGACGAGATAGCCCAGCGCGGCGAAGGCGGATCCGAACCCCGCGATGATCGTCGCGCCGAACGCGATCAGGAGCGTGCCCAGGAACCGGTCCCGGAGCTCGGGTCGGGCTCGCATGCGCCAGGCCGACCACAGGGTCCCTCCGAGCAGCACGAGGTAGGCGGGGATCGCGACGACCTGTGGCAACCGGTGGGCCGCGGTCCCGTCGCCGAAGACCTCCTTGCCCGAGGGCAGATCCTGCGCGAGTGCCGCCGTGTGGATCTCCGCGGTGCGAACGACCGCGACGGTGTAAGCCGTGATGAAGGCGAGCAGCACGTACAGCGTCCATCGGACGCCGCGGCCATGGAACAGCAGGTCGAGCTCGCCCGCGGCGAGGAACGGGACGTTCAGCACGGCGCCGAGCGCCCAGTAGACGCGGAACTCCCCCGAGGTCCATCCGTTCGCGACGCCGAACGCCACGGCGAGGGACGCCCCCGCGTACATCAGGAGCGCCAGCGCCCAGACCAGCTCGTACCATCGACGGCTGCCGGCGTATCGACGCACGAGCGCCGAGGCGAACAGCACGGCGATGAGCGCCGCCCCGAGCGGGAACACCCACATGGGCCGCAGCATAGCCGTGGCGGGGGGGACCGCTGTTAGCATCGCGGCGTGCTCGACGATCGTCCCCCCATCATCTGTTCGACGATCTCGGTCTTCTCCAAGCCGGTCGACGTCGCGTTCCCGTTGTTCGCGCAGACAGGCTTCGACGGGATCGAGCTGATGGTCACGAGCGATCCCGACACGCAGGACGCCTCGCGCGTCCGGGCGCTCTCCGAGGACCACGCGCTCCCCGTCCTGGCGATCCACGCGCCGTTCCTCCTGATGTCGCGCAGGGTCTGGGGGCGCGACCCCGTCGGCAAGATCGACCGCGCGATCGAGCTCGCCTTGGGCGTGGGCGCGTCGCTCGTGGTGGTGCACCCGCCCTACCGGTGGCAGTCGGCCTATCGGCGCTGGCTCGACGAGCACCTCCCGACCGTCGCGGCCGAGCGAGCGGTGCGGGTCGCCGTCGAGAACATGTTCCCGTTGCGCGTCCGGGGGCGGAGCGTGGCTCGGTTCCACGCGCGGCAGTCGCTCGACGAGCTCGAGGGGTTCCCGGACGTGACGCTGGACACGAGCCACCTTGCGGTCTCGGGAGTCGACCCCGTCGAGGCCGCGGCCCGGCTCGGCGACCGGCTCGCCCACGTCCACCTGTCGAACAACGCGGGCAAGGGCTGGGACTCGCACCTGCCCCTGGACGAGGGCGTCCTTGACCTCGGCCGGTTCCTCGAGGCGCTCGCGGCGCGCGGGTTCCGCGGGGCGATCTCGCTCGAGATCGACCTCCGCGACCACCTCGACGACGACCAGGCCTTGCGCGGCATCCTTTCCCGTAACCGCGACTTCTGCGAGGCCGGCCTCACGCTTCCCGCCTGACCCGAGGCGTTCCGTCGCGATGGGCCGCCGCCGTCGATGCGACTGCTAGCCTCCGGCGATGCGCCGCTTCACGCTGATCACGATCGTCGTACTGTTCGCGTTGATCATCGGCGCAGCCGCGTACCAGATCGGGCTCGCGAGCCGCGACCAGGCTCCCTTCCCGGGGCCCGTCGAGGGGACGCCGTTCCCGAGCGTCGCACCGTCGCCCTGAGCGTCACGCCGGCGCGAACTGCGCGAGGTAGGTCTCGATGATGCGTTGGACCGCTTCTCCCCGCGAGCCCGTCAGCAGGTCGGTGCCGTGGTCGTCGGCCGGGACGATCTCGGGCGGCCCCTTCGGCGGCGGGGCGATCTCGTAGAGCTGCTCGGCCGACGCCGCGGCGGCCGCGTCCCCCACACCCGCGATGAACAGCTTGTTCGCGTCCACGTGTTGGAGCAGGGCGGCGTCGGCGTCGAGCCCCTCGATCGACGTCGGTGCCGAGAGGGTGACGACCACTGCGACGTCCGAACCTTCCTGTCCGGCAGCGACCAGCGAGGCCGTCCCGCCCATGCTCGCGCCCACGAGCGCGACGGTCGTCGCCCCCTGGGACCGGATGAAGTCGATCGCCCCCAGCACGTCCTGCCAGATCGCCGAGATCTGGAGCTCGCCCTGGGAGCAGCCGCCGTCGCCGCCCGGGCAGTACCCCCGGAAGTCGTACGTGAGGACGAGGTACCCCTGGTCGGCGAGTCGGTTCGCGAACGCGAACCACGAGCGCTGATCGGCGGGTTGCATGTGCGACAGCACGACACCGGTCGAGCCGTCGCCGAACAGACGGCCCTCCAGCGTGACACCGTCGCGGGACTCGAACGTGACCGCTCGCGAACCCGAGAGATCGGCAGGCGGCGGTTCGCCGCACGCCGCCAGCGCGATCGCGCCCAGCAGCACGATCGCGATCTGACGGGCCCGGACCGGGACCGCCACGCGCACCGACCGGGCTCCTAGCGGCCCTGTTGACGGCGCTGCCAGCGGGTCTTCTTCAGCAGCTTCTTGTGCTTCTTCTTCCGCATCTTCTTGCGGCGCTTCTTGACCAGCGACGGCACGCAGCGATCTCCTATTCCGATCCGAACAGGTTCCGGAGGTCCACGCGCTTGGCGCGGAAGGACGCATCCAGACGGACGGATCCCAGTCTAAGCGCCTTGGGACCCTCTGCCACGGGCGAGATGAGCCGGATCACGCCGTCGTCCGGCGCGTGCTCCAGGTAGCCGATCCCCGGGTAGGCGCCGGCGCCGTCGGACAGCCCAACCAGCAGTCGGTCGAGGTCGGCGGGTTCGAACAGCGGTGGGAGCGCCGGCATGAACACGGTGGGCTTGACGCGGAAGCGATGGAGCTCGCCGGAGAAGTATCGGCGCATCGATCGCTCTCGATTCTCGGCTCGCAGGTCCACCGTCGTCGGGACGACCTTCGGATGGACACCGAGGGGCACGACCTCGGTAGCGAAGAACCGCTGGATCACGCCGAGCAGCGGCAGCAGCTCCTCCCCGCGCTGCAGCCCCACGACCAGGTCGGGGCGGAGCGCCTCCACCTTGTGGTATTTGAGCGTCTGCCCCGTGATCCCCGACACCAACCCGGACGAGTCGACGACGACGAAGTCGGCACCCAGCTGCTTCGCCTGCTCGTGCAGGGAAGCCACGCCGCCCACCACGGGCAGGAGGTGGCCCTGCGCCGAGGTCGAGCCCACGAAGTACAGCGCGTCCGGGGTCGCGAGGGGTTCGGGCTCGAGATCCTCCACGCTCCGAACGATCTTGAGCGAGATCGTCGCCGGTGGCCCGACGGTCTTCTGTCCGACGTCCGCGTCCACGAGCGCCGCGGGCCGGCCCGCCGCCAGCGCAGCCCCGAGGAGCTCACGCGACAGGGTGGTCTTGCCGGTATCCATGCCGCCGATCAGGAGCACCGTGTGCTTCGTTCGCACCGCCTGATCGACGAGCGCCTCATGCTCGTTCACATCCGCCTCCGGGTTCTCCCACCCGGAGGCCGGCCGCGCGCGTGCGTGCGTCTATCCGG
>DASXTX010000150.1:0-6416 GCA_036505195.1 Actinomycetota bacterium | reverse complement strand
GACGAGCGCCGCCAGGAGCTCATCACGATCTGGACCCAGGCGACCGACGAGGTCAAGGACGCGATGGAGGCCCAGTTCGGCAAGACCAACCCGATCTACATGATGGCCAACTCGGGCGCCCGGGGGAACATCATGCAGATCCGTCAGATCGCGGGCATGCGGGGGCTGGTGGCCAACCCGAAGGGTGAGATCATCCCGCGCCCGATCAAGTCGAACTTCCGCGAGGGCCTGTCGGTGCTCGAGTACTTCATCTCGACGCACGGCGCCCGCAAGGGCCTGGCCGACACCGCGCTCCGAACGGCCGACTCGGGCTACCTGACCCGTCGTCTCGTCGACGTCTCGCAGGAGCTGATCGTGCGCGAGGAGGACTGCGGCACCGACCGTTCGGTGCCGGTCCCCGTCACCTACGAGACGCCCACCGGTACGCGCGTCGAGAACCAGCACCTCGACACGTCGCTGTACGGCCGGGTGCTCGCCGAGGACGTCAAGGTCGAGCGCAAGAAGATCGCCTCGCGGGGCGATTTCCTCGACGACGAAGGCGCGCAGCGGCTGGTCGAGGCCGGCGTCGACGCGGTCCGAGTCCGGTCGGCGACGACCTGCGAGGCGGAGTACGGCGTCTGCCGGCTCTGCTACGGATGGTCGCTCGCGACGGGACGGCTCGTGGACATCGGCGAGTCGGTGGGGATCGTGGCGGCGCAGTCGATCGGCGAGCCGGGCACGCAGCTCACGATGCGGACCTTCCACACGGGAGGCGTCGCGGGTGAGGACATCACGCACGGTCTGCCTCGTGTCGTGGAGCTGTTCGAGGCCCGCCGTCCCAAGGGCGAGGCGTGGATCACCGAGATCCCCGGCACCGTCCAGATCGAGGACGACGAGGAGAAGAAGGAGCGGCGGATCACCGTAACGTCGGAGGACGGCAGCGACTCCGTGCAGTACAAGGTGGGGTTCCGGGCCCGGCTGCTGGTCGGCGACGGCGACGCCGTCGAGGTCGGACAGCAGCTCACCGAGGGCTCGGTGAACCCGCACGAGAAGCTGCGGATCGAGGGCGTGCAGGCCCTGCAGAACCACCTCGTCGAGGAGGTCCAGCAGGTCTACCGTTCACAGGGCGTCACGATCCACGACAAGCACATCGAGCTGATCGTGCGTCAGATGCTGCGCAAGGTGCAGATCATCGAGCCAGGCGACACGGACTTCCTGCCCGGCGACCTGATCGACCGGCGGCGGTTCGAGACCGCGAACCGCGAGACCGTCGAGAACGGCGGTCAGCCGGCGAGCGCTCGGCCGCAGCTGCTGGGGATCACGAAGGCGTCGCTCGCCACCGACTCGTGGCTGTCGGCTGCCTCGTTCCAGGAGACCACGCGGGTGCTCACCGAGGCGGCCATCGCCGGCCGCTCCGATGGGCTGCTCGGCCTGAAGGAGAACGTGATCATCGGCAAGCTGATCCCGGCCGGGACGGGCATGTCGCGGTACCGCAACGTGCAGGTCAAGATCAAGCCCGAGGCGATCCCGGAGTACTGGCTCGCTCGCCAGCGCGAGATCGCGGAGGCCGAAGCGGCCGGCGAGCCGGCTCTGGTGGGCATCACGCGCGAGGAGGCCGAGCGCGAGCTGTTCGGAGGAGGGTCCTCCTCCGAGGAGTGATCCGCGCTATCGATCGGTCGAGGAGCGGGCATCCGAACGGTTGCCCGAGGACGCCAGGCACGGCCATCCGTGCCTGGCTTCCCGTTCGTTGACACGCACGGGACGTGCCTAGTAGCCTCATCTGTTGCACCGGGCTCGGCGGGCGGGCCCGGTATCTGGTGCGCTTCCAGGGGGGTTTCCCAAGGGACGACCTACGCCCACTGAGTTCAACCCTGGAAGCCGGGCCCGCGGTCCGGCTTCAACGCTGTCGGACCCCGAGTTTGTGACAAGCCGAGAGTGTAGGCGAGAGGACCATGCCCACGATCCAGCAACTCGTGCGCCACGGCCGTTCGCGGCCGCGGGAGAAGACGAAGGCTCCCGCCCTCAAGGGCTCCCCGCAGCGGCGGGGCGTCTGCACGCGCGTCTACACCATGACCCCGAAGAAGCCGAACTCGGCCCTGCGCAAGGTCGCCCGTGTGCGTCTGACCTCCGGGATCGAGGTCACGGCCTACATCCCCGGTGTGGGTCACAACCTGCAGGAGCACTCGATCGTCCTGGTCCGGGCCGGCCGCGTCCGCGACCTCCCGGGAGTCCGCTACAAGGTCATCCGCGGGACGCTCGACACCTCGGGCGTCCGGGAGCGACGCAAGGCCCGTTCGCGCTACGGCTCGAAGAAGGGCGGCGACTGAGATGCCGCGCAAGGGCCCAGCCGTCCACCGCGAGACCGGACCGGATCCGGTCTACCAGAACGTCCTGGTCACGCAGCTGATCAACAAGATCCTGCTGGACGGGAAGAAGACGCTCGCCGAGCGCACGGTCTACAAGGCGCTCGAGATGATCAGCGAGCGCACGGCGAACGACCCGGTGATCGCCCTCAAGAAGGCGGTCGAGAACGTCCGCCCGATGCTCGAGGTGCGGTCGCGGCGGGTCGGAGGCGCCAACTACCAGGTGCCGGTCGAGGTTCGGCCCTCGCGCGGCACGACGCTGGCGATGCGCTGGATCGTGAACAACGCCCGGGCGCGCAAGGAGCACTCGATGGCCGAACGCCTCGTGGGCGAGATCATGGACGCCTCCAACGGCCAGGGCGTCTCGGTGAAGCGGCGCGAGGACATGCACAAGATGGCCGAGGCGAACAAGGCGTTCGCCCACTACCGATGGTGATCGAGATCAACGACGTGGCCGGGCTCGCGACGAGCCCGGCGTTCGATGAGCCGGGGTGTGGGGGCTCAAGAAGCGAGCGAGCGGGAGCGAGCGAGCGTAGCCCCCGCCAGGAGAGGGGGCGCTGAGCCATGGCGGTCCCCGCGGAGAAGGTGGACGTGGCAGAGACGGTCGAGAAGGTCACAGGACGCGGAACCGGTTCCGGCAAGGAGCTGGTGATCCGCGAATACCCGCTCGCCAGGACCCGGAACATCGGGATCATGGCGCACATCGACGCGGGCAAGACGACCACGACCGAACGCATCCTGTACTACACAGGCAAGGCCTACAAGATCGGCGAGGTCCACGAGGGCACCGCGCTGATGGACTGGATGGTCCAGGAGCGCGAGCGCGGGATCACGATCACCTCGGCCGCGACGACCACCAACTGGAAGGGCCACTGGATCAACATCATCGACACCCCGGGCCACGTCGACTTCACGGTCGAGGTGGAGCGGTCCCTGCGCGTCCTCGACGGCGCGATCGCGGTGTTCGACGCCGTCGCCGGCGTCGAGCCTCAGACGGAGACCGTCTGGCGCCAGGCCGACCGCTACTCGGTCCCGCGGATCGGCTTCGTGAACAAGATGGATCGCACCGGCGCCGACTTCGGGCGCACCGTCGAGATGATGGTCGAGCGCCTGCAGGCGAAGCCGCTCGTCCTGCAGCTCCCGTGGGGCAGCGAGGGCGACTTCCAGGGCGTCATCGATCTCGTCGAGATGAAGGCGCTTCACTGGGTCTCGGAGATGGGAGAGGAGTGGGAGACCACGGATATCCCCTCCGAGCTGACGGACGCCGCGAGGCAGGCTCACCACGACCTGTTCGAGAAGCTCGCCGATCACGACGAGTCGCTGATGGAGAAGTTCGTCCACGAGGAGGAGCCCACCGTCGACGAGCTCCGCCGCGCGATCCGACGCGCGACCTTGTCCGGCGAAGGCGTGCCGGTGCTCCTGGGTTCGGCGTTCAAGAACAAGGCGATCCAACCGCTGCTGGACGCGATCGTCGCGTACCTGCCGGCGCCGAGCGACGTCCCGCCCGTCGAGGGCCACACCCCCAAGGGCGAGCACGCGGAACGCAAACCGGACGACTCGGAGCCCTTCTCGGGCCTGGTGTTCAAGATCATGTCCGACCCCTTCGTGGGCCGGCTCACGTATGTCCGCGTCTACTCGGGCATCCTGCGCGCCGGCTCGCACGTCGAGAACACGACGAAGGGGCGCAAGGAGCGCATCGGCCGCATCCTGCAGATGCACGCGAACCATCGCGAGGACATGGAGGCCGCGTTCACCGGCGACATCGTCGCGATCGTCGGGCTCAAGCACTCGAGCACCGGCGACACGCTCGCCCAGCCGGCGAACCCGATCATCCTGGAATCGATCAGCTTCCCGACCCCGGTGATCTCGGTCGCCGTCGAGCCCAAGACCAAGGCGGACCAGGACAAGCTGGGCACCGGCCTGGCCAAGCTCGCCGACGAGGACCCGACGTTCGTCGTCAAGTATGACGACGAGACGGGACAGACCGTGATCTCGGGGATGGGCGAGCTCCACCTGGACATCATCGTGGACCGCCTGCGCCGCGAGTTCAGCGTCGACGCCAACGTCGGCAAGCCGCAGGTGGCCTATCGCGAGTCGATCCGCAAGCCGGTCACCAAGGTCGAGGGACGCTTCATCCGTCAGAGCGGTGGGCACGGACAGTTCGGCCTCGTCTACCTGGACCTCGAGCCCACCGGTCAGGGGGGCGGGTACGAGTTCATCAACAAGATCGTCGGCGGCAAGATCCCGCGCGAGTACATCCCGGCGGTCGATCAGGGGATCCAGGAGGCGATGGAGAGCGGCGTGCTCGCCGGCTACCCGCTCGTGGACGTTCGCGCCACGCTGGTGGACGGGTCCTTCCACGAGGTGGACTCGTCCGAGATGGCGTTCAAGATCGCCGGCTCGATCGGGCTCAAGGAGGCCGCGCGTCGCGCCGACCCCGTGCTGCTCGAGCCCGTGATGGAGTTCGAGGTGATCACGCCCGAGGAGTTCATGGGCGAGGTCATGGGCGACGTGACCGCGAGGCGCGGACGGATCGAGCGGATCGACGACCGGAGCGGCCAGAAGGCGATCCGGGTGCTGGTCCCGCTCGCCGAGCTGTTCGGTTACGCGACCGACCTGCGTTCGCGCACCCAGGGGCGCGCGTCGCACACACCGATGCAGCTGCAGAACTACCACGAGGTGCCGGCCAACATCTCCAAGGAGATCGTTGCCCGCGTCCGGGGCGAGTAAGACCTCGGACCACAGGACCCGGGACGAGGGAGACGAGGAGAAGAGGACATGGGGAAGAAGAAGTTCGAGCGCACGAAGCCGCACGTGAACATCGGGACGATGGGCCACATCGACCACGGCAAGACGACCCTGACCGCGGCGATCACCAAGCGCCAGGCCGAGAAGGGCCTCGCCGAGTTCACGCCGTTCGACGAGATCGACAAGGCTCCGGAGGAGCGCGAGCGCGGCATCACGATCGCGATCGCGCACGTGGAGTACGAGACCGACACGCGTCACTACGCGCACGTCGACATGCCGGGCCACGCCGACTACATCAAGAACATGATCACGGGCGCCGCCCAGGTCGATGGCGCGATCCTGGTCGTGTCCGCGGCCGACGGCCCGATGCCGCAGACCCGCGAGCACGTGCTCCTCGCCCGTCAGGTGGGCGTGCCGTACATCGTGGTCGCGCTGAACAAGGTCGACATGGTCGACGACGCCGAGCTGCTCGACCTGGTCGAGCTCGAGGTGCGCGAGCTCCTGTCGACCTACGAGTACCCCGGCGACGACACGCCCGTGATCCAGGTGTCCGCGCTGAAGGCGCTCGAGGGCGACGAGGAGGCCATGACCAAGATCGACGAGCTCCTGGCCGCCGTGGACTCCTACGTCCCCGAGCCCGTGCGCGACATCGACAAGCCCTTCCTGATGGCGATCGAGGACGTGTTCTCGATCACCGGCCGCGGCACCGTCGTGACCGGCCGCGTCGAGCAGGGCGTCCTCAAGAAGATGGGAGAGGTCGAGATCGTCGGGATCAAGGACACGCGCAAGACCACGGCGACCGACCTGGAGATGTTCCGCAAGCTCCTGGACGAGGTGCAGGCCGGCGACAACGTCGGGGTGCTGCTCCGCGGGGTCGACAAGGACGAGGTGGCACGCGGTCAAGTGCTCGCCAAGCCGGGTTCGGTCACGCCGCACACCGACTTCACGTCCCAGGTCTACGTGCTCTCCAAGGACGAGGGCGGCCGCCACACACCGTTCTTCACCGGCTACCGCCCGCAGTTCTACTTCCGCACGACCGACGTGACCGGCTCGGCGAACCTGCCCGAGGGAGTCGAGATGGTCATGCCCGGCGACAACATCGAGATGACCGTCAGCCTCGGTGCGCCGATCGCCATGGAGGAGGGCCTCCGCTTCGCGATCCGCGAGGGCGGCCGGACCGTGGGCGCCGGACGCGTCACCAAGATCATCAAGTAGCGGACCGAGACGGAAGAGGGGAAGCGACGCAGTGGCCGGACCCAGGATCCGCATCAAGCTCCGCGCGTACGACCACCGGATGCTGGACGTCGCGGCTCGCGAGATCGTCGA
>DASXTX010000149.1:0-19457 GCA_036505195.1 Actinomycetota bacterium | reverse complement strand
TCGATGATCTCGTTGCACAGGTCGATGCACTCGTCGCAGATGTACACGCCGGGTCCGGCGATGAGCTTCTTGACCTGCTTCTGCGACTTGCCGCAGAACGAGCACTTCAGAAGATCCGAGTCGCCGATCCTCGCCATGCCCTGAGCCCCCTGAGCCGAGCGGCCGGGCCGATCCCGGCCGTCCGAGGTCGAAATCCTACGACGAGCCGGCGGCCGCCGTTGCGAGTTCGGGCTTGATCTTGCGGCTCGTGATGACCTCGTCAACGACGCCGTACTCGACGGCCTCCTCGGCCGTGAGGATGTAGTCGCGATCCGTGTCCTTCGAGACCTTGTCGAGCGGCTGACCTGTGTGCTCGGCGATGAGCTCCTCGAGCAGCTTGCGGTACCGGGTGATCTCCTTGGCCTGGATCTCGATGTCGACGGCCTGGCCCGACGCACCCCCGTGCGGCTGGTGCAGGAGGATCCGCGAGTGCGGCAGCGCGTAGCGCTTGCCCTTGGTCCCCGCGAGCACGAGCACCGCGGCCGCCGAAGCAGCCTGGCCCATGCAGATCGTCGAGACGTCCGGCTTGATGTACTGCATCGTGTCGTAGATCGCGAACAGCGACGTGATGTCCCCGCCCGGCGAGTTGATGTACAGGTTGATGTCCTTGTCGGGATCCTCGGACTCCAGGTGCAGGAGCTGCGCCATGATGAGGTTGCCGACGGCGTCGTCGATCGGTGTCCCGAGGAAGACGATCCGCTCCTTCAGCAGACGCGAGTAGATGTCGAACGAGCGCTCGCCTCGGCTGGTCTGCTCGACGACGACGGGAACGAGGTAGTCCTTCATGGCGTCTCCTCTGCTGTTCCGCCCGTGGCCGCGACCTCCTCGGAAGACCCTTCCGACCGCTGCGTGGGCTCCTCGGTGCCGGGGTCCGGGCTGATGTCCGCGTGCTCGACGAGGAGGTCGAGCGCCTTGGAGCGGATGATATCACCGGCGAGTGCTACGACTTGACCGCTCCGGTTGAGACTCTTGGCGAGGTCCTTGGGTTCACGTCCGATGGCCGCGGCGAGGCTGCCGATCTCCCGACCGATCTCCTCTGCGGTCACCTCGATCCCCTCCTGGCGCGCGACCGCCTCGAGCACGAGGTCGGCCTTGATCGCGCGGATCGCGTGGTCGCGCGCGTCGGCCCGGAACCGGAGCTCGTCGAACCCCTGCGTCTCGAGCAGCTGGGTGAGGGTCATCCCCGCCTGCTCGGCGCGCTCCTGCGCGTGCACGATCCGGTGCTCCACCTCCTCGTCGACCAGCGGATCGGGCAGGTCCACGTCCACCGAATCGATCATCGCCTGGAGCACGCGGTCGCGAACGTCCGCATCGGCCGACCGCTCCCGGTTCCTCTGCAACTGCTTGCGGAGCTCGGCCTTCAGCTCCTCCAGCGTGTCGAACTCCGATGCCACCTTCGCGAACTCGTCGTCGGCTTCGGGCAGCTTCTTGCCTTTGACCTCCTTCACCAGCACCCGGAAGGACACCTCCTGACCCGCGCGGTCGCTCGCGCCGGGGCCGAGCGTGTCGTTGAAGGCGAGGATCTCGCCGGCGCGCTTGCCGGCGAGCTCGGCGTCGAGCTTGTCGCCGAACTCGCCGGAGCCGACCGCGTACAGGTAGTCGGGGCGGGTGGCCTCGGGGATCTCCTCGCCGTGCACGGCCGCGTGCAGGTCCAGGACGGCGTAGTCGCCCTCGCGGGCGGCGCGCGACACCGTCTCGAGCTCAGCGAACCGCTCGCGGAGCGAGTCCAGGTACCGCTCGACCTCGTCCTCGGTGATCTCCACCTTCGGTCGTTCGACCGTCACACCCTTGTAGTCCGACTCCTCGAGCTTCAGCCGCGGCCGGACCTCGACCACGGCCGTGAACACGAGCGACTTGCCCTCCTCGACGTCGCCGAGCTCGATGTCGGGTTCGGTGATCGGCGCGAGATCGTGTTCGCGGAGGGCATCCCGGTAGTAGGTCGGCACGGACTCTTCGATGAACTCCCCCAGCACCGCCTCGTGACCGACCTGCGCGTCGATCACCTGCTTGGGGACCTTGCCCTTGCGGAACCCGGGGATCTTGACTTGCTGCGCGATCTTCCGGTACGCGCGGTCGAGATCCTTGTCCACCTCGTCCGGTGGGATCTCGACGGTGAGCTTGACCGTGTGCTTGTCGGTCTCTTCGAGGGTGGTCTGCATGGGCTCCCGAGCGTAACGGAAAGGAGCATCCGGTATCGTGCGCCGCGGGCTCGATCCGAGCCCCTGCGCCGGGAGGGCCGGTGGTCGAGCCAATGGTCGAGCCAATGGACGAGAAGGCGTTCGACGAGGAACTCGCGTTCGCGCACGAGCTGGCCGATCTCGCCGGGGAGATCGGTCTGGGGTACTTCCGCGGTTCGTTCGAGGTGACGATCAAGCCGGACCGAACCCCGGTCACCGAGGCCGACCTGTCGATCGAGTCCGCGATCCGGGACGCCGTGAAGGAGCGCTACCCCGGCGACAGCGTCCTCGGCGAGGAGGGCGGTCTGCAGGGCGAGGGCCGACGGCGGTGGATCGTCGACCCGATCGACGGAACGAAGAACTTCGCCGACGGCGTCCAGATCTGGTCGAACCTGATCGCGCTCGCCGTGGACGACGAGCCGGTGCTCGGCGTCGTCAACCTGCCGGCGCTCGGCGAGCGGTACGACGCCTCCCGCGGCGGGGGCGCCCGCATGAACGGCGCGCCGATCCACGTCTCCCGCGCCGACCGCCTGCCGCGCTCGTTCGTCGTGTTCGCGGGCATGGGCGACTGGCTCTCGGGCCCGTACGCCGCCGGTGTGCAGCAGCTGGTCTCGAACGCGCGGCGGGACCGCGGGTTCGGCGACGCGTGGGGTCACTGCCTGGTGGCGAGGGGCTCGGCCGACGTCATGCTCGAGCTCGAGCTGGCGACGTGGGACTTCGCGGCCCTACAGGTGATCGTCGAGGAGGCCGGCGGCCGGATCACCCAGTTCGACGGGGCGCCTCTCGTGCACGGCGGGACCGTGCTGACCACCAACGGCTCGCTGCACGAGGAGATCGTCGCGAGGTTGAAACCGGGGGTGGGCTCGTGACCACCGAGCGGGCCCCCGTTGCGGCGATCGCTCGGTCGTCGCCGTGACGGCGGACGCCACGCGTTCGCTCACGCAGTCGGTTGGCGCCGCATCGCCGAGCGGGCGTCCGCGACGGTGACCTCCTTCTTGCGGTAGTTGCGCAGCGCGAACCGGTCGCACGTGGTCTCGGCCGACATCCCTCGACCGTGGTGCCGGTGCAGGTACCAATGCATCCACTCGTGCAGGTACAGGAATCGGAGCACCTCGCGCGGCGTTCGGAACGTCACACCCTCGGTGAGCCAGATGAACCGGATCGAGCGTCCGGGCCGCCGCCTGGCGCCGAACGCGACCACCTCGCCGAACGGCAGGAACGGTTCGGGGAGCTGCAGGGTGATCCGCTGCGTGTCGAACTCGGTCTGCGCGGCCAGGTGCGGCTTCTCCCGGTACCGGAGCGGCTTGACCAGGACCTCGAAGCCGTCGGTCTCGGGGAGGCCGGCCAGCATCTGGCCCACGCGGGCGTCGGAGAGGTCGGCGACCTTCGAGGTGAGGAACACGGGCACAGGCTAGCCGTGCTCGTTCGGATCGGTCGGGGCGGGCGGACTCGAACCGCCGGCCTCCTGCTCCCAAAGCAGGCGCGCTACCAGGCTGCGCTACGCCCCGCGAGATGGATGCTAGCGCGACAGCTCGCTTCGGACGCGGATCCGCGCGAGGTCGACCGGCGATGTCCCGCCGAGCCGCACTCCCCGCGCCGTCCCATCACGCCGGTGATACAAAGGGGACCCGATGCGCACCCTCCCTCGATCACCCATCGGTCTGAAGGACGCCGCGGTGGATCTGCGTGGGGTCACGAGACTGTTCGGCGCCGCGCCGGCGCTCGTGCGCGTCGACCTCGCGATCGAGCGGGGGGAGGCCGTCGTCCTGCGCGGACCGAACGGCGCGGGCAAGAGCACCCTGCTCCGGATCGTCGCCACGGCGCTGTCCCCGACCTACGGCGGAGGCTCGGTGCTGGGGTTCGACCTCGCCGACGCGCGCGAGGAGATCCGCCGGCGCTCCGAGCTGCTCACCCATCGCACCCGTCTGTACGAGGAGCTGACCGCGCGGGAGAACCTCGAGCTGTTCGCCGACCTGCTCGACATCCACCACGACCTCGTGCAGGGGGCGCTCGAACGCGTGGCGCTCGCCGATGTCGCCGACGAGCGCGTCCGAACGTTCTCCGCCGGGATGCGTCAGAAGGTCGCGGTCGCGCGCGCGATCGTCCGCGATCCCGAGCTCCTGCTCCTCGACGAGCCGACGACCGGTCTGGACGACGCGGCCAGGGGGGCGGTCGACGAGATGATGCTGCGCGCGTCGCGTGAGGGACGGACGCTGGTGATCGCCACCCACCACGCCGTGGCACCCGGCCTGGCCGCGCGCGTCGTCACGCTGCGCGACGGCTCCGTGGAGGCCGGCTCGTGACGTTCGCACACCAGGCGGCGGTGATCGCGCGCAAGGATCTCCTGATCGAGGTCCGCGGGCGACACGCGCTCGGGACGTTGCTCCCGTTCGCCGCCACCGTCCTCGTCGCGTTCGGGTTCGCGTTCGGGCCCGGCCGCGACGTGCTCGAACGCGTGGCGCCGGGCCTCCTGTGGATGGCGGTGCTCTTCTCCGCCGTGATGGCCTCGAGGCGCGCGTACCAGACCGAGTCCGAGGACGGGGCCCTCGAGGGGCTCCTGCTCGCGCCGATCGACAAGGCGGCCGTGTTCCTCGGCAAGGCGTTCGCCGTGACGGTCGAGCTGCTCGCGCTGGTGATCGCGGTGCTCCTGCTCGTGATCGTCCTGTTCGACCTGTCGGTCACGAACCCGTTCCTGGTCCTGGCCGCGTTCGTGCTGGGTACGATCGGGCTCGCCGCGGTGGGGAGCCTGTTCGGCGTCGTGGCCGAGTCCGCCCGCACGCGCGAGGCGATCTTCCCGATGCTCGTGCTCCCGCTCGTCGCGCCCGTCCTGATCGCGGGGGTTCGCGCGACCGATCTCGCGGCGGCGGGTCGCTCGAGCGAGGTGCTCTCGTGGCTCGGGCTGCTCGCCGCGTTCGACGTCGTGTTCCTGTCGGTCGGCGTCCTCGTCTTCGGCTACCTGTTGGAGGACTGATGGCGGCGACGGCGGAGCGCGCGCTCGGCAAAGCGACGTCACGGAGCGGGGAGCACCTGCTCGGGATCGCCACGCTCGTCGCGCTCGGGGTCTCGGCCGTGCTCTCCCTCGTCGTGGCGCCGCCCGACGCGGTCCAGGGCGAGGTACAGCGGATCATGTACGTCCACGTCCCGGCGGCCTGGCTCGCGTATCTGTCGTTCTTCGTCGTCTTCATCGCGAGCATCGCGTACCTGAGGACCAAGAAGACGCGATGGGACCGCGTCGCTGCCGCGTCCGCCGAGATCGGCGTCCTGTTCACGTCGCTGGCGATCGTCCTGGGGATGCTGTGGGGCAAGCCCGTCTGGGGGACCTGGTGGACGTGGGACCCGCGCCTCACCACCACCGCGGTGCTGCTCCTGATCTACATCGCCTATCTCGCGATCCGCCGGGTCACCGACAACCCATCGCGGCGGGCTCGCTGGGCGGCGGTGATCGGGATCGTCGGGTTCGTCGACGTGCCGATCGTGCACCTCTCGGTCGTGTGGTGGCGTTCGCTGCACCAGGGGCCGACGGTGTTCCGGCTCGGCGGGCCCGAGATCGAGGGGACGATGTTGCTCGCGCTCCTCGTCGGGGTCGCGGCGTTCACGATCACGTACGCGTACCTGATGACCCTCCGCCTCCGGGTGGGGCGGCTCGAGGAGCGCGCCGCGCGCGAGGCGCTTTCACCGCTCATCGGGGCGGAGCGCTGATGGCGCCGAACGCCGGTTTCGTGATCGCCGGGTACCTGGTCACCGCGCTCGCGCTCGGCGGGTACACGCTTCGGCTGTTCGCGAGGGCCAGGGCCGCCAGGCGTCGCGCCGAGACGATCGCCGGCCGGCGTCGCGACGGCTGACGCTGGATCCGCTTCCACGTCGAGGAGGCCGGATCAGGTCCCGTCGGTCCCGGCCCGGGCCTCCGCGATGAGGTCATTGGCCGTCTGGCGTTCGACGCCGAACGGCGCGGCGTCCAGATAGGTCTCGAACGCCGAGATCGCCTCCTCGGGACGATCGAGCCCGCGCAGCAGGATGACGCCCCGGATGAACAGCCCCTCCGGGTACCGCGGGTCGGTCGAGAGCGCCCGGTCGACGGACCGGAGCGCCTCCTCCGGACGCCCGTTCTGGTACAGGATGATCCCGACGTGCGCGAGCGCCTCCGCGTCGTCGGGGTCGAGCTCGAGCGCCACCGCGTATTCGGACAGGGCGTCCTCGACCATGCCCGCGTCCAGGTAGCGATGCGCCAGGTCCAACCGAGCGGCCAGGTCGTCCGGGTGCTCCCTCACGCGTCGCTCGAAGAACCCGAGCGCGTCGTCCGAGGCCTGCGGCGTGGATGCCCGCAGCTGGGGTTCGGCGTCGCGGGCCAGGGACGCGACCACGACCGCGAGGACGGTTCCCCCGATCAACACCGCGACCGCCCACGGCGGGACGCGTCGAGGTTCGGCGGCGCTACCTCGACCGCCTCCGGCGGGCGCGCCCTCGAGCGCGATCGTGGTGGCGTTCCCCGGCGGCGCGGCATCGCGACGGTCGAGCGCGCGCAGCACGCGCGCCATGCGGCCCACGGTCTGTTCGCGCAGCCGGAGGTAGCCGGCCTCGTCGAGCGCGCCCGACGCGTGCGCCTCTTCGAGGTCGGCGAGCGATCGCAGGAGCGCCTCGCGGCGGTCGTCGAGCGGGTCGGCGAGCGGCTCGACGGGCGCCGGCGCCTCGCGGAGGAACCCGGCGATGACACCGACGCCGGCGACGAGCGCCAGCCCCGCTACGGCGAACGCGACCGCGATCGGGTTCATGAGCGCGTCCCGATCATCGACGTCCCCGGTTCATCCGGGCTCCTCGAGATCCGCAAGCTGGTGCTCGATCCGCCGATGCTCGGTCTCGGTCACCTCGCCGGCGGTCCTCGGCGTTCGCCGGCGGACGAATGCGACCCACACCGCCACCCCGGCGACAATGCCGACGATCGGCACGGCCCACGGGAGGAGGTTCCACCCGCGTCGGGGCGGCGAGAGCAGGATCCACTCCCCGTAGCGATCGATGAAGAACGCGCGGATCTGCTCGGGGCTCCGGCCGGCGCGCAGCTGGGTCTCGATCTCGGTGCGCATCTCGCCGGCGAGTGTCGACGGGGAGTCGGCCACGGACAGGTTCAGGCAGACCGGACACCGCAACCCCGCACCGATCTCGTGCACGCGCTCGTCGAGCGTCTGATGCCCGCCGGAACCAGCGGACGCGATCAGCGCGGCGAGCGCGACGACCGCGATCGCCGCAGCGAGCACCACGAACGAACGCGTTCGGCCGCTCACTCGACGTTCCCGGCTCGGAGCGCTCCCTCGATCTTGTCGGTGAGCCACTCGTAGGTCACGGCGCCGGTCGTCTTCGCGGCGATCGTTCCGTCCGGCGCGATCACGAAGGTCTCGGGGACCCCGAAGACCCCGTAGGCGATCGCCGTCCGCGAGCCCGGGTCGTCGGCGAGCGGCCAGTCGCCCCTCAGCTCGTCGCGGAACTCGAGCGCCGCCTCGCGCGTGTCCTCGAACGACACCCCAAGGACGACGACGCCTCGGTCCCGGTACCGGCCCCAGGCGGCGGCAAGCGCGTCGTGCTCCTCGCGGCATGGCACGCACCATGACGCCCAGAAGTTCAGGACGACCACCTGCCCGTGGAGATCGCCGAGGTCGATCGTGCCGCCCGCGTCGAGCCTCGGCAGGGAGAACGTCGGCGCCGGCTGTCCGATCAGCTCGCTCGGGAGCTCACGCGGGTCCCGTCCGACCCCCGTGGCGAGCAGCAGCGCGAACAGCACCAGCGGGGCGAGCACCAACGCGACGGTCCGCCACCGATGATGCAGCGTGCCCGCCTTCTCGTCGGGTTCGACGGCCTCGTCGACCCGAACCTCGTCCGTCTCGTCGACGCCGGCGCTCACACCGTCACCTCCTCGCGACGCTCGGCCAGGCGTTCGGCGCCCCTCGGGCTCGCCGCCCGCGGCCGGGTCGGCCAGGCCGCGACGATGCCGCCGAGCGCCATCACCGCGCCACCGAGCCACAGCAGCCCGATCCCCGGGCTCACGAAGAACCGGAACGAGGCGCGGGTGTCGTTCTCGACCGTGACGAGCGACGCGTACAGGTCGACCATGCCGTTGAACGGCGTGCCGGTCCTGATCGACGGCGTCCCGATCGGCTCGGACGCCGACGGGTACAGGTTCAGGGACGGCTGGAGGTGGACCACCTCGTCTCCCGTCTCGGGGTCGAGGACCGTGAGGTCGGCGACCAGGACCCGCCGCTGGGGCTCCTCGCGGGTCGTGAGCCCGTCGTAGCGGAGGTCGTAGCCCTCGGCGTGCGCGATCTCGCCCCGGGCAATCGTCACCTCCGAGGAACGGTCCGCGAGCGCCGCCCACGACACGCCGACCACCGCGACGATCAGCCCGAGGTGGACCACGAGCCCGCCGTAGAGGCGGTGGTTCCGCGCGACCGCGGCCCCGATCGCCGCACCGACCGAGATCCCGTGCGCGCGCCGCTGCGCCTGGACGCCGCGGACCATCTCCGCGACCGTCGCCGCCGCGACGAACGCCGCCAGCCCGAACACGATCACCGCCACGACACCCGCGCCCGTCAGCGCGAGGAGTGCGGCGGTCACCGCGGCGGCCCACATCGGGACCTGCAGGCGGCGCAGGACCGCGGAGGGGGACGCCGCCCGCCACGGCAGCAGCGGCCCGATCCCCATCAGGAACAGGAGCAGCAAGGCGACGGGCGCCGTGTTGCGGTTGAAGAACGGCGAGCCGACCGAAACCTTGCCGCCGGTGACCGCCTCGGCGAGCAGCGGGTAGATCGTGCCGACCAGCACGGTGAACGTGAGCACGAGCAACAGGACGTTGTTGCCGAGGAAGACGCTCTCGCGCGACAGCGGCGTGTCGAAGGTGGCCTCGGCGCGCAGCGACTCGCGACGCCACGCGATCAGGCCGAACCCTCCCAGCAGCACCAGCGTGAGGAACGCGAGGTACAGCGGCCCCACGATCGACTCGGCGAACGCATGGACCGACGCGAGGATGCTCCCCCGTGTTAGGAACGTCCCGAGGACCGTCAGCGCGAACGTCCCGACGATCAGGGACAGGTTCCAGACCTTCAGCATCCCCCGGCGCTCCTGCACCATCACCGAGTGCAGGAACGCGGTGCCCATCAGCCACGGCAGGAGCGCGACGTTCTCGACCGGGTCCCACGCCCAGTACCCGCCCCAGCCGAGGACGCTGTAGGACCACAGGGCGCCCAGCACCAGGCCGATCGTGAGGAAGATCCAGGCGGAGATCGTCCACCGGCGCGTGATACGCATCCATGCGTCGCTGACACGTCCGGTGATCAACGCGGCGATCGCGAACGCGAACGGCACCGTGAACCCGATGAACCCGAGGTACAGGAACGGGGGATGCGCGGCCATCAGCGGGTGGTTCTGCAGCAACGGGAGCGGACCCCGCCCGTCGGGCGGGGCCGAGGCGAGCGTCGCGAACGGCGTCGTCGGCCCGAGCACGAGGATCAGGTAGAACGCCGAGATGCCGAACATGACCGCGAGCGCCCACGGGAAGGTCTCGGGGCGACGGCGCCGGAACCGGAAGGCGACGGCCGCCAGGTACCCGCCGAGGACCAGGTTCCACAGCAGCAACGACCCCTCGTCGGCGGACCAGAGCGCGAGCATCTTGAAGAAGGTGGGGGTCGCGCGGCTGGAGTTCGACGCGACGTAGCGGAGCGAGAAGTCGTTCGCGAGCAGCGCCGCGAGCATCGCGAGGTTCGCCACGACGACGAGCGCGAACAGCGAGTACGCCGCCGTCCGCGCGCTCTCGACCACGCGCGGCCGGCCCGTCCGTGCGCCGACGATCGCCGCCGTCGCCCCGTACACCGCGAGCGCGAGCGCCAGCGCGAGCGCGAGCGTGCCGACGAGCGCCGGCATCAGCTCACCTCGTCGGGTGGCGGCGTCTCGCCGGGCGCCGGCGGCCGGTACTGCTCGCCGTGCTTGACGAGCATGGTGTCCGAGTGGAACGCGCCGTCCGTCCCGTAAGTGCCCTCGAGCACGACGCCGGTGCCGGTCTTGAACAGCGACGGCGTCGAGCCCGTATGGACTACGCTCATCCTGGTGGTGCCGTCGGTCACGACGAAGTCGACGCCGTCGGCGACGTCGTGCAGCGAGCCCGGCACGACCCGTCCACCGAGCCGCAGACGCTCGTCGGGGGCCGGGTGCTGCTGCAGGAGCTCGGTCGGCGTGACGTAGTAGACGAGGTTGCCGGACAGGGCCTGCGTCCCGACCCAGGCGAGGCTGCCGGTGATCAGCACGAGCAGGACGACGACGCGGACGCGCACGGACAGAGCCTACGAGGGTGCCTCCTTTTCCGTCGAGGCACGCGGACGAGCCTCCGGCTCAGAGCTCGAACGTCCCCCGGCCGACGATGTGCACGCCGCCGCCCACCCGAACCCGCCAGGCACCGCTCGAACGGTCACCGGGCCAAAGACCACCCTCGCGATCCACCTCGACCTGGAGCTCGCTGGCCCGGCCGACCTGCTCTCCCTGACGGATCGTCACCGACCACGTCTTGCCGAGACCCCCGTACTCAGCGAGGTACGCGCCGAGCGGGCCGGCCGCGGACCCGGTCGCCGGATCCTCGCCGATCCCGAACTCCGAATCGAACATCCGGGCGGTCACGCCCTCGGCCGTGAACGCGAATAGGTAGAGATCCTGCCCGCCGCTGGCCGCCACCGCCTCACCGACCAGGCGCTCGTTCCTCGTCGCCCGTCGGATAGTCTCCAGATCACGCACGGGCACGATCGTCGTGGGCAGGCCGGTCGAAACCGTCTGAACCGGACGGCCCGGATCCAGTTCTTCGGTCGTGAGCCCGATCGCGCTCGCGATCAGGTCGCGGTCGGGAAAGATGGGCCGAAACTCGGCTGGCAGCTGCGTCATCCAGGCGGTCTTCGCCTCAACGTCCACCTCGATCGGGATCTCTCCCGCGGCGATCACCTGCGTGGCCGGCGTCGAAACGCGCCCCTCGCTCACCAACACGAACGCGGTCCCGAGCGTCGGGTGTCCCGCGAACGGCAGCTCCTGCCCCGGCGTGAAGATCCGCATCGCGTAGCGATCGCCGGCCGCCTCGGTCACGAAGGTCGTCTCGGAGAATCCGATCTCCTTCGCGAGGGCTTGCATCGTCTCCTCGTCGACGTCGATCGGCTCCGGCACGACGCAGAGCTGGTTGCCAGAGAGCGGCCGCGAGGTGAACACGTCCACGAGCCGGAAGGGCACGTTCACGCCGGGCACTGTATCGGCTCGTTGCTACCGTTGGTCATGGCCGAACGGACATTCCGCGACGGGGCTCGAGCGGCGGGTCCGCTGGCGGTCGCGGTCGCCGGGTTTGGTGTTTCGTTCGGCGTGATCGCGCGCGCGGTCGGGTTCGGATGGCTCGCGCCGATCGTGATGTCGGGGACGACGTTCGCCGGTTCGGCGCAGTTCGCCTCGGTCTCCGTGCTGCGCGACGGCGGGACGGTGGCCGCGGCGGTCGCGGCGGCGCTGCTGCTGAACGCGCGGTACGCGCCGATCGGGATCTCGGTCGCGCCGTACCTCACCGGCTCCCTGTGGTCGAGGCTCGTCCACGCGCAGCTCGTCGTCGACGAGTCCTGGGCGATCGCCGCCGAGGGCAAAGGCCACTTCTCCCGCAGCATGCTGCTCGGCGCCGGGGTCGTCCTGTACGTCTCGTGGGTCATGGGCACGGCGATCGGTGCGCTCGTGGGCTCGGGGATCGGCGATCCGAGCACGTTCGGTCTCGATGCGGCGTTCGCGGCGTTGTTCCTCGGGCTGCTCGTGCCGCTCGCTCGGGACCGGAGGCACGTCGCCGCCGCCTTCCTCGGGGCGGCGATCGCGCTGGCGCTCACGCCGTTCACGCCGGCCGGGGTGCCGATCATCGCGGCCAGCGCCGCCTGCCTCATCGGGCTGAAGCGATGAGCCGGACGTGGCTCGTCGTCACCCTGGTCGGGGCCGGCACGATCGCGATCAAGTCGATCGGCCCCGTGCTGCTCGGGGGTCGTCCGCTCCCCGACGGTGTCTCGCGCGTGATCGAGCTCCTGGCCCCGGCGCTGCTCGGCGCGCTGGTCGCGGTGCAGACGTTCGGGAACGGTCAGGCGCTCGCGGTCGACGAACGCGTGTTCGGGGTGGCGGTCGCCGCGATCGCAATCTGGCGGAAGGCGCCGCTCCTCGTCGTCGTGATCCTGGCGACGGTCACGACCGCGGTCGCCCGGGCGCTCCTGTGAGCTTGCTAGGCTTGGCCGACCCGCGGGCGTAGCTCAATGGCAGAGCTCCAGCCTTCCAAGCTGGTGGTGCGGGTTCGATTCCCGTCGCCCGCTCCGCTGGTCAGCGGCCGTTTCCCCAGGTCATCGACAGGATGGCGATCCGAGGGCGGTACTCGCTGCTACCCGTCATTTCGCGTCGTTTCGCGGCCTCTCGCGGCCTGGCTGCGGCCTGGCTCGATGGGCACCGCCAACGATACCTTTGGACTAACGGACTATGACATCGCTAGGGGTACGACTCGTCGAGATCGCCGAGCTCCTCGGTGTGACCAAGCAGCGTGCCCACCAGATCGCCGAGGAGAAGGGCTTCCCCGCTCCGGTCGCCGGGACGCTCGCGGCCGAGTTTGGAGTCGCACGAGGTACAGGCGTGGGCGAAGCGCTGGCGAGGCGAGAAGCCCTGGCGCCAAACCGAGAAGTCACCTCAGCCCACGCGTCGGCATGGGAGGCGAAGGCGTCCCTTTCCCTAGGGTCGACCGGGTGATTCGCTAACAACCCGATACAGCCGCCAACGGTCTGGGACACCCTTCAGTTCGCGCTCGCCCCTGTCCTCGAACGTCAGGCCGGACCCGGCGACAAGGTCCTTGACCGTCTGCGAAACGCGCACCTCAGAGGGGCCCGCCGTCGAGGCGACTCGTGCGCCGATCGAAACAGAAATCCCGGTGCACTTGCCGTCGACGATTTCGCATTCCCCGGTGTGCACGCCCGCACGGACCTCAATCCCAAGCTCCCGGACCCGCTGAGAAATATCTAGCGCACACCGGATCGCCCGAGCGGGGCCGTCGAAGGTCGCGTAGAACCCGTCGCCCGCCGTGTCGACCTCGACGCCATGCCACCGTTCGAGTCCCTCACGAACGATTGCGTGATGTCGCTCGATGAGCTCCTTCCAGGCGCGACCTCCAAGTGCGGACTGCTTCTCGGTCGAGGCCACGATGTCGGTGAACAGGACCGTGGCGAGGACCGTATCGAGTTCTGGCATCGGGGGTTCGACGCCCACGAAACTCCGGATCTCATCCACCACCGCCGATAGCACCTCAGGTGATGACAGCACCCCTTGGGGCACAACCTTTAGCTCCGCCTGAGGCATCAGCGACGCGACGTACTGGGTCTCTTCCACGTCGCTCTGGGTAGTGTGCTGATCGAGGAGCAGCGCTGGCACATTGACCGACGGCAGTACCTGCCGGATATCCGTCTCGTACCAGATCCTCGTGAGTTCCTTTGCCACATCCGGCGTTACGGTATGGCGGCTGAGCTTCGCATACCAGCGCATCTCCTCTTCCGGGGTGACGCGACCATAGATCGCCTCGCCCTGGGCCCAGATGCGGGCACCCTCCAGGGTCCCCCAGTGCTGCAACTCACGCTCGTTCGCGTCCACGTAGTCGGGCCCCGCGCCCCACGGGTAGTCCGGACTCCAGACGCTTCGCGCCGAGGGACCCCACCACACGATGGATTGGACGCGATCGGGGCTGGTCGCGGCGAGAAGCGCGTTTGCAGCTCCGCCCTCGATCACGCCCGCGAGCACGGGTCGTTCCGATCCAACGGCGTCGAGGACGACAAGTAGGTCCGCCACGCGCGTCTCGAGGGTCGGTGGCGACACATTTCTGCTGGATAGACCCGTCCCTCGGCGGTCATGGAGTATCAGTCGCGCGAAAGCGGCGATTCCCCGAAACAATGGCCCGAAGACGGGCGTCTCCCACAACACGTCGACGTTGCCGACGAAGTCAGTCTGCCAGGCCACATCCACCGGACCTTCGCCCGAGACCTGGTAGGCGATATAGACGCCATCGGGTGTCATCGCGTACTGGGTCTCCGGAATCACGCAGGTAGTCTCTGCCCGAGTCAGCGAACCAGCAAGCGAAGGACTGATGTAACGCCCGTTACGCGGGCGTCACGGTCGACGACCTAGCATCGGGCTTTGGCCACGGCATCATCCCTCTCGGGTGCTAGCGTTCGCCCTCGTGGACCTTGAGCAACTCGAACAGTGCTGCGTGAGCGCCTTGACGCCCTCGGGCCCGCTCCCCGCGCCGAGCTTCTCCACTTTCTGATGCTCCCCGACTTCGAGCGGGCCGAGCGGATCGGAGAGTTCTGGGGCTACCCTGAGAGCCGAACATTCGCGGAGCTCCTGATCGACTGCGAGGAGGACCGGATACTTCGGGCGGTGCTGGTCGGGATGCTGCGGGAGACGCGCTGAGGGTCTTATCTCAGCTGGGCCAGGACAGGCCCTCGGACTTGGCTCGCTGCTCCCACGACCTCCGTTCACGGTCGATGGCGAAGATCTTCGGTTCACCTGCTTCATCGGAGAGTGTGGGCGAAGGCGTGTTCCGAGGCCGGGCTCGAGGGCCTCGTGGTGCACGAGCTCCGACACACGGCCGCCGCGCTCGCGATCGCCCAGGGCGCGCGCCCGCTCGCGATCAAGGAACGGCTCGTACACTCGTCGATCACGGTCACGATGGACCGCTACGGCGGCCTGTTCCCGCGCCTCGAGGAGGCCATCGGCGAAGGGTTGGACGGGGTGCTCCGCGACTCGCTCGCGGCCTCCTCACGGCCTGAGACGGCCTCGGCGGTGCATCTGCGCAGGTCAGCGGGGTAAGATCACTAGCCTTCCAAGCTGGTGGTGCGGGTTCGATTCCCGTCGCCCGCTCCGCTGGTCAGCGGCCGTTTCCCCAGGTCATCGGCCGAATAGCATCCCTTGGACGCCAGGCACGACTTCCCGTCACCGTGTCCTCCGCCGGGGGCTGTCGCACCGGCCGCAGCCGCCCTGGACCTTTGGCCTAAGTCATCTGTCCGTGCCCTAGGTCAATGGGCGGTAGCGACGCATCCTCCGGGAAGGGCATAATCCATCCCCCATGGGGACTACGGGAGGAGGAGGGCCATGAAGGCATCGACCATCTCAAAGACGGTCCTGGGCATGGCGGTCCTGGCCGCGCTCGTCGCCGGTCCGGTGGCCGAGGCGAGCAACCCGACCGTCGTGACCGGGACGACCCAGGGCGACCAGATCCAAGGCATGAACGGACCGCAGATCATCTACGGGCGGGGCGGCGACGACCGAATCAACGGCGGCAAGGGGCCGGACATCGTCTACGGGGGCCTGGGCGACGACGACCTGACCACAGGCAAGGGGGGCGCCACCGAGGCCGCCTACGGCGGCCGGGGCGACGACGTGCTGAAGGACTTCGCCAGCGGCCAGTCGCCCGGCCTTCTCGTGGGAGGACCAGGACGCGACCGCTGCATCGGAGACAAGCTCGACACGTTCCGTGGCTGTGAGGTCGTCAAGATCCACCCGCACTGGGAGTAGGCGGGGGCCTGGCGTCGCCGTTCAGGCTCGCCGTTGCAGGTCGAGGTACCAGCACGGTGCCGGTTCCTCCGCTCCCAAAGGGGTTTGTTGACGCCTGCCCGGGTAGCCAGGCGTGGGTAGCCGTCTCCAGTGACTGCGGGCTGCTCCGTCGACCGGCCAAGGGAGCCCGAGAAGGGAGAGGGAATGCACCGGCCCGGGGCCACTCGTCCTCCGCGAGGAAAGGAGCCCGCATGATCAGAAGGCTCGCCTTCTTGGCGTTCGCCGCCGTGCTGCTCTCCGCCATGCCGGCATCGGCCATTACCACCGGCCAACCGGATGCCCGTGAACACCCGTACGTCGGGGAACTGATCTTCTTCGACGCGGACTTCATCGACTCCCGCTTCGACGATCCAGGCGGTTGGTTCAGCTGCTCGGCGACCCAGCTCAGCGCCACCGTGATCATCACGGCCGGACACTGCACCTACGGAGTCGGTCGATACGGGGAGTCGACGACCACGGGCGGAGGCGACGGCTCGGGCGGGAACGACATCTGGTTCGACGACAGCGAGGCCGCCCACTTCAAAGGCTTCCCGGATAGCGCGGACTACGCCCGCGACGAGAACGAGCAGCGCTACGAGGATCGGGCCGCGTTCTTGAACTCGAGCCCGTTCTGGCACCCTGGAACGTCCTACCCGCACCCAGAGTTCGCGGACGCACCTTTCTTCGTGCATGACGCGGGAGTCGTGGTGCTCGACGAGGCGCTCGCCAAGAGCACGTACGGGGACATCCCGGCCCTCGACTATCTGGACCAGTACGCGGGACAACCCAAACACCTCTTCGAGGTCGTCGGTTACGGGCTGACCAAGAGCGGTCCCTTCACCGAGGAGGGCGGCGACGTCCGCTTGAAGGGCTTGGTGAAGCTCAACACCCTTCACAGCAGCCCCAAGGACACGTTCATCCTGCTCTCCAACAACCCGGGCAAGCCCCATGGGGGTGGGACGTGCTTCGGCGACTCGGGTGGCCCGACCTTCGACGACACCAACTCGAATCTGGTCGTTGCGGTGACGTCGTTCGGGTTCAGCTCGACGTGCTCCGGGGTCGGAGGTGCGTACCGTCTCGATCAGCCCGATGATCTGGCTTTCCTGGCTAGCTTCGGGGTCACCCCGTGACCCTGAAGGCGATGGGCAGGCTCCCTTCGAGCGCGATCCTCATCCAGTAGCCAGGACGCGAGCGCGAGGTCTCCGGCCGCGCGCCGGAGGACCTCTTCGCGATCACGGGGCGCTCAGAAATCTGGTTTGCGCTTCTTGTCAGGGTGAAACTCCCTCTTAGCACCACGGCTCAACCAGCCTTCCAAGCTGGTGGGGTGCGGTTCGATTCCCGTCGCCCGTTCGACGCCCGGGCCACGCGATCGTCACCCGGACTTCTGGCCCGTCCGCAGGTCCATCCAGCTCGTCTCGATCGCGGCATAGCGAGCCCACGCCGCGGCCCATCCGTCGTCGTTGCGCGGGAACGTCTCGACGGGCTGCTGCGGCGTGTTCCGGTCCCAGATCCCGAAGTGATCCGGGGCGTACCCGAGCAGGTAGCGCGAACCCGTGTGCGTGAACTCGATCTTGGCCTCCGGCGTCGGAGCCGCCTGCGTCGCAGGCGCCGCCTGGGCCCGCGCTGCTGCGGGCTCGGGTGCGGAAACCGCCGGCGTCTGCGCGACCGGCTGCGGCGCCGGAGTGGGTTCGACCCTGGGCTCGTCCGCCTTCGGCGCCTCGGCCTTGGGGGCCTCGGCCCGCTTGGGTGGCGTCTCCGCAGCGGCCGGGATCTCGTCGACGAGCCACGATCCGCACCAGCGGCATTTGATCGCCGCATCCTTGATCTCCTCGGCGCAGTACGGGCAGGTCTTCATCGGCGCGCTCCCTCCATATCCGTGTGGCCGTATCCGCGTGGCTTATCCGTTTGGCCGTTCCCGTCTCGCTCCCGACAGGAACTTGCAAGCGTACTCCGCGACCGCGACCCGGGGGAACCGGGCTCAGCCCGCCGGCAGGAGCACGCCGCTCTTCATCACGACGTCGATGTCGGTCAGCAACCCGACGTCGCTCAGCACGTCGCCGCGGACGGCGACGAGGTCGGCGAACAGCCCCGGCTCGATCGCGCCGACCCGGTCGCGCCAGCCGAGGAGCTCGGCGGCCACAACGGTGGCGGAGCGGATCGCCTCGATCGGCGTCATCCCGTGCTTGACCATGGTGGCGAACTGGTGAGCGTTCATCCCGTGCGGATAGGTCCCGCTGTCGGTCCCGAAGGCGATCCGGACCCCCGCCTCGAGCGCCTTGGCGAACCCCTCCCGCTGCACGTCGGTGGTCTCGCGGAGCTTGCGCATCACGTTCGAGGACCAATGTTCGCGTTCGCCCTGCTCGATCGTCCAGTCCCCCATCCAGATGTCGGCGACGAGGTAGGTCCCGTGCTCGGCCATGAGCGCGATCGACTCGTCGTCCATCAGCGAGCCGTGCTCGATCGAACGCACGCCTGCGCGGACGGCGCGCTTGATGCCCTCGGCGCCATGGGCGTGGGCGGCGACGTGCGTCTCGTACAGCGCGGCCTCCTCTACCGCCGCCCGGATCTCGGCCTCGCTGAACTCGGGCGCAGCCGGGATGGTGCCCTCGGTGAGAACCGCGCCCGTGGCGATGACCTTGATGAAGTCGGCGCCGCCGTGGAGGATCTCGCGCACCACTCGGCGCACCTCGTCGACCGAATTCGCGACGCCGAACCGCAGCTCGCGGGGGACGACCGCGTCCACGTCGGGCGCGAGGCCGGTCACGTCGCCACCACCGCCGGAGCTCGTGACGTACGCCCCCGCGCACAGCATCCGAGGTCCGACCACGTCGCCGGCCTCGATCGCGTCGCGCAGCGCCACGTCGACGAAGGCACGGAACGTCCCGACGTCTCGAACGCTCGTGAACCCCGCCATGACCGTGTCGCGCGCGTTCCGGACGCCGGTGAGCGCCTCCTGCGCGCCGGTCCGCTGCACGAGCTGCGCGTATCCGTGGCCGCCCTCGATCTCGCCGATCAGGTGGGCGTGGGAGTCGATCAACCCCGGGAGAACCGTGTGCTCGGACAGGTCGACCTCCACCGGCGATCCGTCGTCATCGCCGATCGATTCGATCCGGTCGCCGCGGATCCCGATCACGCGATCGCGGAGCACCTCGCCCGCGACGACGTCGATCAGCCACCCGGCGCGGATGCGGGTGAGATCGTCGCTCATGACTCGGTCAGTCGGAACGACGGGTCCGCCGACACGTCGGCGACGTCCATCTGCGCCTTCTGCAGCCGGCCCGAGTAGTCCCAGTTCATCGCCTGCCAGCGCGTGAACTGGTCGAGCACCCACACCCCGGACTGCCGCGCGCCGTTGCCGCTCCGTCCGTTGCCGCCGAACGGCAGGTGGGCCTCGGCGCCGGTGGTCGAGTTGTTCACGCTCACCATGCCCGCCGAGATGCGCTCGCGGAACCGGAACACGTTGAGCGGGTCCGTCGTGTAGATCGAGGCCGACAGGCCGTAGCCGTGGCCGTTCGCGAGCGTGATCGCCTCGTCGAAGTCACCGAACGACGCCACGCCCACGATCGGGCCGAACGTCTCCTGCTTGTACAGATCGTCGTCCATCGTGACGCCGTCCACGATCGTCGGGTGCACGAACAGGCCGGCCTCAGG
>DASXTX010000148.1:0-9510 GCA_036505195.1 Actinomycetota bacterium | reverse complement strand
GTCTCTTCTTGGGTGTTGGTGAACGTGCAGGTGACGTGCTCGCCCGCGGCGAGGTTGATCGAATTCGGGTTGGACTGGTCGCTGCAGGCTGCACTCGTGAGGCTCCACCCAGTGGGGATGTTGACCTCAGCCACTGAGTAGGTGCCGGGAACGAGATCGCCCGAGTCGTTCTGATTACCGTCGGTCAGGGTGAAGTCTTGGCCGTAGTTAGTATCGAACGTGAACTGCTGCGCCGAGCCGTCCGGGTTCGTCTGCTTGACGACGGTAATCGACCCGGGGGTCGTTGTGCCGCAGGGACCGTGTGAGAGGTTGAACTTTCCGTTCCAACCGTCATAGATGGTAGCCGTGGCACTGGTCACGGTGGAATCCAGATTCGCGGTTGAGAAGTAATGAGCGACACCGCCGGTGAAATTGTCAAGAGTGAGGTCTGCCGAGTTCAAATTCGCCCAGGTGACATGAATCGTTGCGGGGGCATTCGCCTCGACATCGATTTGGTTGATGAGGAAGTGCCATTCATTGGCGTTGCATTCATGGTTCGTCAGGGAGCCCGGATTGACTGAAATCTGCTGATCGGCGAGGGCCGCGGTCGGGAAGATGGCCCACGCCATCATCAGCAGCGTGGCGGCGGTCACGGCAATGAGGCCGGCCGCGGTGAGTCCTCTGCTCTGGTTCGTCTTGCGCTGTGCGGGCATCTTCCCTACCTCCATCGTGTTGACCGTCTCAGCAACTGGGGGACACCTTTTGTCCCGCGGTTGGTGATTCTAGGACCCCGATTCGGGCTACTTCATCGGCTGAAGGTCCCAGACTGCACTAAGCCCTTCGTCCTAACCTGCGGTGCTCGCCCGCTGGTCGCGCAGAGTGTACGGGCACGCTGCGCTTGAAAGCAACCCAGCAACCGATGGGATTGTCCTCACAATCCGTCCGATTCGAACGGACCTTGGTTGGATGATCCGGACTCGATGGCTTGGCTCCGAGACCGGGTTTGGGCTACTTCATCTGCCGAGGGGCGAAAGAGTGCCGCAAGCCCTTCGCCCTAACCTGCGGATCTCACCCGGCTGGTCCCGCAGCGTTACGAGCTGTTGCGCTCTGGGGCAACTCACCAAACTGCTGCTCAGGACGCGACATGGTCCTCACAACCCTGCTACTCCTTGGTTGGGTTGGTGTGATGTGGGGACTCGATCGGCTTTTGGCTTGCTTGCAGAGGGCAAGCAGTGGCACGAGGGTGCCGCCTTGGGGGAGGGTTGGGGTGGTTTTGGCTGAGTCTAGTGAGAACAATTACTAACTTGTCATAACGTACATTCCCGGCGTCTCCTGAGGTGGCTCAGGAAGCCGGATCGGGCCGGAATCGGGCCCGTAGGCCCCACAGCGTGACGAGCCACAGGGCCTCCACCACGATGCGCCGGCTGATCTTGGACTGGCCGTGCTCGCGCTCGCGGAACGAGATCGGTGCCTCGCCGACGGACAGGCCGAGCTTCCAGGCCCGGTAGACCAGCTCGACCTGGAAGCCGTAACCGTCCGAGGTGATCGGGGCCGCGATGATCTCCTCGAGCGCGTCCCGCCGGTAGACGCGGAACCCGCTCGTCGCGTCGTGGATATCGAAACCCAGACAGAACCGAGCGTAGAGGTTCCCCGCCTTGGACAGCGCCACCCGGGAGCGGCTCCAGTTCGTGACCGAACCACCCGGGATGTACCGGCTCCCGATCACCACGTGGTGCCGTTGGGCCGCCTCCAGGAGGCGGGGGAGCTCCTCGGGTCGGTGCGACAGGTCCGAGTCCATCTCGACGGCGAGGTCGTACCCATCCGCGATCGCGCGGTCGAAACCGAGGGCGTAGGCGCTCGCGAGCCCAGACTTGCGGGGGCGTTCCAGCAGCCGAACGTGGGGATCGGTCTCCGAACGCTTCCGGACGATCTCGCCCGTGCCGTCCGGCGAGCCGTCGTCCACGACCAGGAGGTCGAGATCCGCCTCCGTCGCGCTCAGACCGTCGAGCACGGCGCCGATCGTCGCCCGCTCGTCGTACGTGGGCAGGATCACCAGCGTCCTCGGCCGTGACGGCAGCGGGCCCGGTTCGCGGCGTGGTCGCCTGCGGCCCCTCGGGAGCGCGATCAGGCCGACGACGAGGACGACGGACCCCCACGGCACCCAGTCCCCCAGTCGGGTGAAGAGGGTTCGGCGGTCGGAGGCACGGACCATCGCGCGCATCGTCGCGGGTTCGAACAGGCCGCGCGAATCCACGACGTCGCCACGCTCGTCGATGAAGGCGCTGATACCGGAGACCGCGGCGTGCACCACCCAGCGGCCGTTCTCGACCGCGCGGAGGCGGCTCATCTGCAGGTGCTGTTCGGAGGCGGCCGTCCGGTCGTAGGAGGCGTTGTTGATCACGACGACGAGGAAGCCCGCGCCCTCGCGTGCCATCTGTCGATCGATCGAGGGAAAGCTGTTCTCGTAGCAGATCGGGGTTCCGATCGGGGGGAGACCGGGCAACGAGATCAGCGTCACCTCGTCCCCCGGCACGCGATCCACGGGCACCTGGTCGGTCGCCGAGATCCAGCCGAGCTGTTTGCGGAACGGCACGTACTCGCCGAACGGCACCAGCTTCACCTTCACGTACCGGTCGACGATCCGGCCCGCCCCATCGAACGCGAGCGTCACTGTGCGCTCCGTGCCGTCGGGGTCGTCGGTCACCGCGCCGGCGATCGTGGGCGCACCCACGGTCGCGATCGCCTGGCTCACGGCCGACATGAGCAACGGGTCCGCCGTCACGCCGGGGTCGAGCGCCCCCTCGCCCCACACGACCAGGTCCGGGGGGTCCTGGGTGAGCTCGAGGTGGCGGTCGATGTTCAAACGGGCGACCGCGACGTCTTCGTCCGCGCCCACGAGGTCCTGGACCGAGGCGACATCCACCTGGATCGCGGCGACTTCCACGGAGCGACCGTTCGGAGCCGGGAGGGGGATCGCCGCGGGCACCACGGCGACGGCGACCGCGCTGACGGTCAGGGCGAGCGACCGCGCCCGTCGACCATTCCCCCACCTCTCCCAGGCGAGCAGGAGCAACCCGGCCACGACGACCACCGAGAAGGACAGGGCCCAGACCCCGCCGACGGACGCGAGGGGCAGCCCGGGTGCGTCGACCTGGGTCACCCCCAGCTGGCCCCATCCGAACCCGCCGAGCGGGATCATGCCTCGGATCCATTCGATGACCGTCCACAGGCCGGCGAGCCCGAGTGTCCCGAGCAACGGGTGGTCGCGCCGCCAGACGGCGGGCGCCAAGGCCCCGAACGCCGCCGTGAACCCCGCCGACATGATCACGAGGGCCGCCCACCCGAGCTCGCCGAACAGGAGGATCCAGTACAGGAGTGCGCCGAAGTAGGCGAAGCCGAACACGAACCCGCACAGGGACGCCCGGCCGGGGCGCGAGCCACGCACGAGCCACAGGAGCGGGATCGGCGCGACGAACACGACGGGCCAGAACCCGACGGGCGGAAGGGAGATCGAGAGGAGCGCGCCGGAGACCGCGGCGATCAGGAGGGCAGCCGGGAGCCGGAGCCGGCTCGGGCTCAGGCGCAATCCCGGCAGAGCATCTTCGCCTTGTCCTTCAGCTGGCTCCGGTGCTTGACCAGGTAGCAGTTCGAGCAGATGAACTCGGTCGGCTGCGGGGGCACCACCTTGACCGAGAGGGGCTCCAGGCGCTCCTCACGCGTCAGGGTGAGGACCGAGTCGTCCTCCTCCTCGGCCTCCTCGGCGCGGGCCTCCTGCTTGACCAGGATGTCCTGGATCGATTCGACGTCCTCGTCGCGGCCGGTGGCCGTGGTCGCGGGGGCTGGGGTGGTCGGCGCGTCCTCGTCGGGGGTGCCGGGCTCGGCACCTTCCTCGTCGACCTCTTCGTCTTCGAGCGTGTCTTCGAGGTCTTCCACCGTGCGATACCTCTTTTCGGCCGGGGGATTGTACTCCCGGGCATCTCGCTCGCAACCGTTCCGGCCGAACAACGCCGGCCGGAGGTGATTTCATTCCCAGATCCGCGCCGGCCAAGCAGGCGCGAGCGGTCGCGGGGCGCGCACGGGATGGCGTCAGGATGGAGCGGGAGGGAAAGACGAGGACCCAAGAGACCTTTGGGGCCGCGGCGCCGGGGCGCCGCGTTCTCTACTCAGCCTCTTGGGTCCTCCGTGCGCCCGCCGCCGAGGCGGCCGACGCAGCGCCGAAGTCTACGCCGGGCCGACGCGCTGTCAAATGCGCAGGTGTCAGACCACGTAGACGTCGCGGCCCAGGCTCACCGTGAGCACGGGACGCACGCCCTCGAGCGAGCTCGTCACGAACGGGTCCACGTCGTACGCCGCGAAGTCGGCGTGCTTGCCCGGCTCGAGGCTCCCCTTCTTGTCCTCCTGATGCGCCAGTCGAGCGCTGCCGAGGGTGAACACGCGGACCGCCTCCTCCCGGCCGAGCCGCTGGGTCGGATCGTGATGGCCCTCGAACGCCGCCACCCCGACCAGCGGGTCGATCGTGGTGATCGGAGAGTCCGAGCCGGCCCCGAGCTCCATCCCTCGGCTCAGCAGGTCCCGGAACCGGTTCATCGAGCCCGCCCGCTCTTCGCCGAGACCCTGCTCGTACAGGCCGCCGGGGAACCCCCAAAGGGCGTCGAAGGTCGGCTGCACGCTGATCGCGAGGCCGAGCATCGCCGCGCGTTCGACCACGTCCAGGCTCGACATCTCGAAGTGCTCGATGCGGTGACGCCGGGCCCGGAAGTGCCGCCGCTGCCGTGAGTCGAGCGACTGGTACACGCGCTCCCAGGTCCGCACCACCTGCTCGACGGCGGCGTCCCCGATCGCGTGCACGCCGACCTGCAGACCCGCGAGGTGACCGTCGTGGAAGTACTGCGCGAGCTCGTCATCCTCGAAGTAGCCGCTCGGGCTCGTTTCGCGGTCGACGAATCCCCCGGAGACGAACGCCGTCCGCGCGCCGATCGACCCGTCGACGGGGAGATCCCCACCGATCCGCGGCAGGCCGAGGTCCATCACGGTCGAGATGTCCGTCGTCGCGACGTAGTGGACGACGTCGAGCGGCAGCCGGGAGCGGTGCGCGAGGAGGATCTCGAGATCGCGCATCCCGCGTTCGGCCGGCATCGACATCTCGTGGATCGTCGTGACGCCGAAGGCGACGGCGAGGCTCGCGGCCTCGAGCTGCAGCTCCTCGACGTCGTGCTCGGACAGGTGGGTGGCGAACCAGCGCTTGGCGACCTGTCCGGCCTTCGCGGTGAGCCGGCCGGTGGGCGCGCCTGCGTCGTCGGTCTCGACTCCGGGCTCGCGCGCCGCGTGGATCGCCTCCAGGGCCGGCGAGTTGGCCAGGAGCAGGTGCCCGTCCACGCGGGCGAGCCCCAACGGCCGATCGCTGACGCCGTCGAGCTCGGCCAGCGTCGGCAGGGTCCGGTCCCGCCAGCCGGATTCGTCCCAGCCGTGCAGGTAGACCGGGCCCTGCCTCGACGCCGCGACCGACCGTGCCACGTCGAGCACCCCGATGGCCGAGGTCGCCGATCCGAGCTCGGGCGCCTGGTGGTGCACCCCGGTGCCGGTCAGATGGACGTGCGTATCGACGAACCCCGGCAGGATCGTGGTCCCCGGCAGGTCGACCGTCCGGTCCGCCTCGGGGACCTCGCCGACGCCGACGCGTTCGATGTGGCGCCCGTCGACGAGGACCCACTCCCCCACCGCCGGATACGAGAGCGTGTGGACGCGCGACGCTCGATACAGGGTCTTCATCGCCGGGCGAGCTTAGCCCCAAGCGGCCGGCCGGGATGCAGCCCGTCCGTTTCGGACGCGTCACCGACCGCCGGAGGCGGCGGTGGTCGATCCGAGGTCTCGGGCGTCCAGCAGGATCCTCGTCTTGGCCTCGTTCGGCCGGAGCCCGATGCTGGCGAGGGCCGTCCGGAACACCGCCAGGGCGGCCGCGGCGTCGCCGCCGGACAGGACGAGGTCGTCCACCCATCGCAGGTGCTCGACCCCCGCCTCCCGCAGCGCTCGGTCCACCTGCGCGAGGACGGCGTTGGCCAGGACCGCCGACGCGTCAGGGCCGACGGGCAGACCCTCGACGCCGATCCGCTCGAGGTCCGCGAGGAACCCCTCGACCTCGCGCGCCGCGGGGATCCCCACCCGACGGAGCGCGTCGCCGACGATCGACGGCGACATCGAGGCGTAGCACCGCCGGACGTCGGCGAACGCGATCGTCCGGCCCCGCGCCGCGAGACCTGCGAGCCGCGCGGCGAACAGCCGGCGCTCGAGCCGCCACGGCCGCAGCACGAGCTCGGGCGGACACACGCTCCACGAGGCGACCCGGTTGGCCATCACCGCAGGCGACAGGAGCCCCTCGATCGCGCCCGCGGACCGCGCGACCAGCTCCACGTAGCGCTCGCGCGTCGCGACGTCGAGCAGGACGAACCGCTTCTCCGTCCCCGCGTGACGAACGCGGACGAACCGGACCGCAGGGACGGTGGATGTCGCGATCACGCCGCCTCCCCGGCTCCGAGGAGGTCGAGCCGCATCCCGATCTGGGTCGTGTTGTACCGCGAGGGAGCGCTCGTCGGAATCGGCCGTGCCGGGGATCCGAGATATGGGTCGTCGTGGGGCTCGACACGCTCGGCCGAACGGCGGGCCGTACGATACGCGGGTGGTGGACGAACGCGACCTCGAGATCATCGCGGCGTTGCAGGAGGATGCCCGGGCGACCTATGCCGACATCGGCCGCCGGGCCGGGCTGTCGGCCTCCTCGGTGCACGAACGCGTCCGCAAGCTCGAACGCAGCGGTGCGATCCGTGGGTACCGGGCGATCGTCGACCCCGATGCGCTGGGGCTGTTCGTGACGGCGTTGATCGCGGTCACGCCCTTCGACCCGACGCAGCCCGACGATCTTCCCGAACGCGTCCAGGACTTCGACGAGGTCGTGGACTGCCTGAGCGTCGCCGGTGAGGCCAACTACATCCTCAAGGTGCGCGCGCGGACCACCTCGGACCTCGAGGACCTGATCCAACGGCTCCGCGGGAAGGCCGAGGTGAACACCACGACGACCGTGGTGCTGTCGGTGCCGTTCGAGGGCAGGCCGCTCCGCCCACCGACCGTTCCGCCGCCCTAGGCGTCGAAGGCCGCGAGCGCGGTCAGGCGCTCGTACGCGGCTCGGTAGCGCTTCCATCGCTGCCCGATCGCGCCGCTCGGATCGAGCTGCGGCAGGGTCCGCGCCGAGACCCCGAAGCTCCCGCCGCCCAGCCGGCGCCGCTCGGGCTGGAACCCGAACTCTTCCAGGACCGGGTCGAGCGGCTTCGCTGCCGCCGAGATCGCCACCCAGACCCGGTTCGTCATCTCGTCGAGCCTGCCGAGCGACGAGCCCTCGCGGGCGGGGCCGCCCAGCCGGGCTACCCACTCCGGCAACCCGAGCGGTCGCGCGGGGTCGCTGCGGGGCGGGAGCTCGGGAGCGGTGAGCGGCGAGAGCCAGATCTCGGGCGAGCGCAGGCGTTCGACGGTCTCGGCCACCCCCAGCTCGATCGCCCGACCCACCGCGCCCTCCAGCGCGGCCAGGGTCGGCCCGTCGAGCCTGCCCACGTGACCGGGCTGCGCCAGCCGCAGCCGCTCGAACCCGGCATGCAGGCTCGGGCCCAGGACCGGCTCGAGCTCCTCGACGAACCGTTCGGCCTCCTCGAGCACGTTCGCTCGTGCGGCCTCGAGCTCGACCAGCGGATCCCTCGGCATCCCGCAAAGCCTAGGAGGCTTCGAGCCGCGAGGTCTCCGCAGCCGGTGCCTCGGGCGTAGACTCGGGCCACGACCCGAGCCCCAAGGTCGAACTGGGAGGTCGATCGCCATGGATCAGTACCGCCGTTACGGCCGTTGGTTGAAGCGGGCCGCTTGGGTGCTCGCGATCTACCTGTTCGCCGCCTGGCTGTTCATGGGCCTGTCGCCCTCGCAGTCGATCAGCAACCCGTCGCTCGTCGTGACGCAGCTCCGGCCGTTCATGCTCCAGGCGTTGATCCTGGTCTTCTTCATCATCCTGCAGTTCGGCGCGCTGTTCTGGTTCCTCTCGCGCGGTAACGACTACGTGATCTACCCCAACGAGTACGACACCTCGTTCGACGACGTGCGCGGCCAGCCGGCAGCCGTCGAGGCGACGCAGGAGGTCCTGCGGGTCTTCGAGGGCTTCAAGGACTTCAAGCAGATGGGCGGGTACCCGCCCCACGGCATCCTGTTCGAGGGCCCGCCCGGCACCGGCAAGACGCTGATGGCCAAGGCGATCGCGGGAGCCTCCGGTGTGCCGTTCCTGTTCGCGACGGGCTCGGGCTTCGCGAACATGTTCATCGGCATCGGCAACCTCAAGGTGCGCAAGCTGTTCAAGAAGGCGCGGGTGATGTCGGACAAGTACGGCGGGTCCGTGATCTTCATCGACGAGATCGATGCCGTCGGGTCGCGGGGCGCCGTGACGACCGACCGCACCGGCGACCGGGCGACCGACCGGATCTTCATGGGCGCGGGCATGGGCGGCGGCGGCGGGATGGGCGTCATCAACGAACTGCTCGTGCAGATGGACGGGTTCACGGTCCCGAGGGGTCTGTGGCGGCACGTCCGGCGGCTCGCGTTCCGCGCCAAGCCGAAGGTGCCCTTCTACAACATCCTCGTGATCGGGGCGACGAACCGGGCATCGACCCTCGACCCGGCGCTCGTGCGACCCGGTCGGTTCGACCGCAAGATCCACGTCGGGTTGCCCGACGCCGAGGGGCGCCAGGACATCCTCCAGTACTACCTCGCGAAGGTCCGCCACGAGCCGATCGACTACGCGAAGCTCTCGCGGATGACGGTCGGGTACTCGCCCGCGTCGCTCAAGAACATCGTGAACGAGGCACTGCTGTTCGCGCTCCAGGACGGGCGCGACGCACTGCGGTGGGACGACCTGTGGCAGGCGAAGCTGAGCGAGGAGATCGGCCTCAAGCAGCCGGTCAAGTACTCCCCCCGCGAGAAGGCGATGGTCGCGGTCCACGAGGGCGCCCACGCGGTCGCCTCCTACGCGCTCGAACGCGAGGAGCTGCAGATCCAGGTGATCACGATCCAGAAGCGCGAGTCGGCCCTCGGGCTTGTCTCCACGCAGGAGATCGAGGAGATGTTCCTGCGGACCCAGAAGCAGCTGCTCGCGCGCATCCAGGTGTCGCTCGCCGGCCTGGTCGCGGAGGAGATCTGGTACGGCCAGACGACCTCCGGCCCGTCCTCGGACCTGGTGAACGCGACGCGCAACGCCGCGGCCTACGTGGGCGTGTACGGGATGGGGCGCAGCCTGATCTCGGCCGCGGCCTCCGGTCCCGGGCCCTACGGCGAGACGGACCCGATCGGCGTCGTGCTCTCGGACGCCGAGCGTCGCAAGGAGATCGACGCGATCCTGAACGACTGCCGGGACAGCGTCCGGAACCTCCTGCTGAAGAAGCGCCACGTCGTCGAGGGCGTTCGGGACGCGTTGCTCGAGCGCGAGGAGCTCGTCGGCGACGAGATCGAGGT
>DASXTX010000147.1:0-17707 GCA_036505195.1 Actinomycetota bacterium | reverse complement strand
GCCGGAGCCGATCCGGAAAGCATCTGCCGAAGTCGCACACGCCCCCTGACCTGCACTCCCCCAAGGCTCCCCGGATTCTCCCCCCCTGAAGGCGTCACGCTCGGGGGCCGTTGCGCGCCTTTGTATGGGCGATGGACCCGATTCGGAACCGGACAGCCGAGAGGGCACGCCGTGGCGGTCGAGGGGTGGCACCGCCTGGCCCGCCACCTCGCCGGCGGCGACGCAGGTTCCCGATGGGTTCCGGTCGGGTTCCGACCGAGTTCCGGCCGCCGCGTACCCGTCCGCGACAGGAACCCGAGTTCCGTGACGCGGATGTCGCTCCCCCAGGCACGAGGAGGAACTCGAGAGGGACCGAATGGGGACTGGATCGGAACCGCGACCCCTCAGGATCGAGCCGAATGGGGACTGAGTGGGGACTCGGACCCTTCACGATCGAGCAGACAACCGAAGACGTGACAGCGATCCACCGCTTGGCCGCGAGCAGGCTCCGAGGGCGACGGATACCTCGCCACCGGCGACCGGCCCGGGCAACCGAGCGGAGATCCGCGCAAGAGACCGGCGCGACCGTCACGGACGCGAGCCGGACGAGCGATCAGGACGGCCCCGAACCCGGGCACCTCATGAGGAGGCACGCTCGGAGCGAACGGGAGGCCGGAGGAGCGCTCGGGACGGCGGGCGAACGCGACCAAAACGCCGGCGACGGACGCGGCAATCCGCGAGGGGAGCCCTGGGCCGGATGGCCGAAGGCGAGCCCGACCGGCGGCCTGAAGGCGCCGTGCGAGCGGCAAGGAGGGAGGTGAGCACGGGCACGAACTGAAGAACCGTCGACCCGACGGAGTGCGCGCACGCGCCCTGGATCGGCGTCGCGCTGCCTCATCTGCCGTGAGAAACGGCGCGTGGGCGGCGCGACGGCGCCGGGCGCGAGCCGGCAAAAGCCCAGGTCACGGGGCCTCTTCGCCGAAGGCCACGACCCGAAGGGAGGGGGGAGGGCTGTGCCCGAATCATGGTTCGAGCAGAACGAAACGTATATCGCGCGCGCGCGAACGCGATCGACGAGCGAGACCTTCAGGTCCTGCTGCACTTGCTCGAGCACAAGATCCTCACCACCCACCAGATCACAAGCCTTTGCTTCCGCTCCCTCAGACGGTGCCAGCATCGGATGAGAGAGCTGAAGAAGATGGGGTTGGTCTCGTCGTTTCAGGTGGGGAGGGGTTTCGGGGAGGGGAGGGCTCCCGCGTGCTGGTACCTCACGAAGCCGGGCCTGGTCGAGATTGCCGACGCGAAGGACGTCCGGACCTCGGACCTGCCGTGGGTGCCCGATTCGAGCTACCGGACGAACCTCGTGCTCGCCCACAGGCTCGGGGTCAACGCCTTCTTCTGCGCGCTCGCCGAAGCCTCCAGGGCCTTCCAAGGGCACTGCCTGGCCACCTGGCGCCCTGAGCACTCGGTCAGGACGCGCGCCGCGGAGGTCAAGCCCGACGGTTTCGGGCGCTACCTGCATCCAGGCGGCGCCTGCGAGTTCTACCTGGAGTACGACCGGGCCACCGAGGCCTCCGGCGCCCTTACGCGCAAGCTCGAGGGCTACCTGAATCTCGCGGCGGGATGGACGAGGGAGCAGGAGCTCACCGGCTTCCCGAACCTCCTCGTCGTCGTCCCGGAGGAGGAGCGCGAGGGGGAGGTCGCCACCGCCTTACGTTCGGCGGTCGGGGGCCTACACGTATCGAGTTTGCTCGCGAGCTCGTTCCCGCTGTACGTGGCGAGCGAGGATCGGCTCGCCAAACTCGGGGTGCTCGAGGCTGTCTGGAAGCACCTGCCGACCGACGGCGAACGCCTGTCGCTCGTCGACCTGCCGGCCCGACCGCGAGACCTGTACCGAACGGCACGATGTCTCGGCCGTTACTTCACCGACGCCGATCCCAGCCATCGGCGCCGTATCTCCCCCGCCTCCGCGACCCCCCGATTCCGCGCCCTGCCGCCCCGACATGCCCCTTGAGGCCGCGGCGCGAAGACGCGCCAACCGAAGCTGGCCTGCCGCGTCGGAACGAGAGAGGCGAAGCCGCGGAGGATCGACTCGGAGAGCAGGAGGCCCGTCTCGACGCAAGCGACGAGCCGAAGCTGACAGAGGTCGATGTTAGCCTCAGGCCTCTTGCGAGGGCGCTGCTCGCGCTCGCCGAGCAGCTAAGCCGGGAGGAGGGACCGTGAAGGCCGTCATCTACCTCCGGGTCTCGACGAAGGAACAGGCGGAGGAGGGCTACTCGATCCCCGCCCAGGCTGAGGCGTGCCGTCGCTTTATCGCCGACCAGGGCTGGGAGCTCGCCGACGAGTACGTGGACCGAGGAGAATCGGCCCGCACCGCGGACCGGCCGCAGCTCCGGGCGATGCTAGCTCGCCTGGCCGAGGACCAGAGCATCGACTGTCTCGTCGTCCACAAGCTCGATCGTCTCGCCCGGAACCTCGAGGACCACGCCGCAGTCCGGGCAGCGCTCCGCAAGGCAGACGTGCTGCTGCACTCGGTCACCGAGAGCCTGGAGGACTCCGCCTCGGGCAAGCTCGTCGAGGGCATCCTCGCCTCGATCGCCGAGTTCTACTCAGCCAACCTCGGCCAGGAGATCCGAAAGGGCCTGGACCAGAAGGCCGCCCAGGGCGGCTGGCCGGTCCGCGCACCGTTCGGCTACCGGAACGTCCGACGCGACGGCCCGGGTCGCCGTGACGAGTCCGTACTCGAGCCCGATGAGCAAGCCCCGCTCGTCGTGTGGGCCTTCGAGCGCTACGCGACGGGATCTCTGTCCCTCGACGGGCTGACCGACGCCCTGGCCGAGAAGGGCCTTCGTAACCGCCTCGGGAATCCACCGGGGAAGAGCTCAGTTCACAGGATGCTCCGGAACCCCGTCTACGCCGGCGTCGTCCGCTGGAAGGACGTGGAGCGCGAGGGCATCCACCCGCCACTGGTCAGCCGGGCTCTCTTCGACAAGGTCCAGACCGTCCTGGACGCGCATTCCTCCGGCGGGGAGCGGAGCTGGAAGCACGACCACTACCTGAAGGGCACCCTCGTCTGCGCCGAGTGCGGCTCGCGCCTCTATTACGTGGTCGCCAAGGGCCGGTTCGGCTACTTCCGCTGCGTCGGGCGGAACACCGGACGAACGCCATGCCCCCAGGGACGCTACGTCCCGGCCGCCGAGCTCGAATCCGCAGTCGAGGCCCTCTACGAGGGCGTCCGGATCCCTGCGGCCCTCAGGCGCCGGCTTGAGCGCGTTCTCCGGGTCGAGGTCGCCGAGCGCGAGCGACACCGGGCGGAAGCGACAGAGTTCCTGGGTCGACGTCTTCGCCGGCTCGCCAACGAGCGCGACAAGCTGCTGCGCGCCTACTACGCCGATGCAATCGACGTGACGACACTCAAGCGCGAGCAGGCCCGGATCAACGCCGAGGTGACGGAGGCCGAGTCACAACTGGCCGCCGACGGGGAGAAGCTTGCCCAGGCGAAGCGGGTCATCGACCTCGCGCTCGACTTGGCGAAGGACTGCGCGGCCAGCTACAGCAAGGCGAGGCCTGACGTTCGGAAGATGTGGAACCGAGCGTTCTTCCAGGCGATCAGTGTTCGGGACGGCGCGATCGCCGACTTCACGTACGAGGAGCCCTTCGCCTCGCTCCTCGGTTCACACAAGGGATCAATGGTGGAGACGGCGGGACTCGAACCCGCGACTTCCTGCTTGCAAAGCTACGACGGCCGGTCCTGCTACCTGCAGCGATACACAGACCCGCTGGTGAGGCCGGTCCCCACGAATCACATGCATGTCATGTTGCGCCAGGTTGCGCCAGGTCGCGCCGGGTCCCGTATTGCCTCCGTACTGCCTGGCCCGTGAGTCAGGGGATACCTGCGCCTACGCTCGCGTGATCCCGCTTCTGCTACCTCGGGGCTACCTCGCAGTCGTCGCAGGCTGGTCCGCCGATACAGGAGCTCGCCGCAGTGCTATTGCCTCACCGGTGATTCCCCGCTGGAACCTTCCTAACCTGCTCTCGTCCGGTTCAGTTCGAGCCAGCGTCACTAGAGGAGATCAGTCTTCGAGCGCCGCTAGGGTCAGTCCTTCACGGCGTCGTCAACACCATCTTCACCATATGCCTCTGCATGATGATGCGTCTGTACCCGCGGAAGACACGAGCAGCATCATCGTCGAGATCCGTTAGTCGGGTGTAGAAGGTTGGATCGTTCACCCAATCGGGGATTGCCAGGATGACTCCCTCTCCGTTGGCCGCTGACCAGCGGACGGAGCCAAGAACCCATCCTGAAAAGACACGTGCATCGACAATTTGAAGGAGAGGAAACGGATACCGCACAGGAAAGCTGTCACCGTAACCCGCACAGAGGTAGAACCAGACAAGCTCTATCTCCATACCAACGCCGTAGACAACGCATTCGCCGCCGGGAGTAACCTCTAGGCGGAAATCATCCCCAATGCCGAGAGCTTGACGGTGTGAAGGTGGCATATCGGCTCCACGATTTCCAATGCATCCCACTCGCACGTGTCACCTCGATCAGCGGAATCAGCAGAAATTCGCGTACAGGGACGCCACGTATTGGAGCGCGACTCTTTGGGGAATGTCCCGTTCGCTTGCGGCCTGTCATTGAGCCCGGTCGGTACACCGAAGCGAATGGTGGTGAGGTGGATCATTTCAGCCTGCACTGCTGGAACGGGCGTCTTCGCACTCATCGTCTTCTTCTGGATCGATGCGCGAAATGCGACTCGAGGGGGAAGCGTCGAGGCGAACACAGGGGCGTTCACGGCGGGGCTGACGTTCTTCGGCCTCCCGCTGGTGCCTCGTGGCTGGATACCTGCTTGCAGGCATTGGCGGTTGGATGAGGCGCAATCGCGTTTCGCCGAGCTAACTCCGTGCAGGAAGTCGATATCGCATTCGCTCCGAAGTGACCGCCACCCGCTCACCACGTCCCCCGGGCTACGCTGCGCTTGTGGCTGGCGAACTCGTCGTTCGTGACGCACGAGCGGACGATGCCCGGGCCATCGCGGAGGTGAGCGTGGCTTCGCGTCGCTGGAGCTACCGTGATCTCGTCGCGGAAGGGGATCTGGAAGCCCTGTCGGTGGAACAGACCACCGCTGACTTCGCCGACGGCCTCGCCGACCTTCCCCTCGGCGCGGCCGTCTTCGTCGCGGAGCTGAACGGTCGTGTCGTCGGCTACGCCTACGTGCTACCGAGCCCAGACGCCGACGTCCCCGCCGAGACCGCGGAACTCGGCAGCCTCTACGTCAGGGAAGAGGTTGCGGGGACCGGCGTGGCTCCAACCCTGATGGATGCTGCGATCGAGCACGCGCATGCCAACGGACACGGCATCCTCACGCTCTGGGTTCGCCGAGAGAACGGCCGGGCTCGTCGCTTCTACGAGAAGCACGGTATGCGTGCGGATGGTACCGAGCGCCGCCGTCCCCACGACGTCCTGCCGACCGAGATGAGAGAGATTCGGTACCGAATGTCGCTCTGAACTGCCCGAACAACACGATTGCTCACGGCGGGCTCGCCGCGCGGCGCGGGGAAGCCGTGTCCCCATGGGCCAGGGTCCGCCATGCTGGCTCCCTGGACGCAAAGAACCTCCTGGCCGCAGGCGCTGCAGCTCGGAACAAGCTTGCTGAGTTCTCGCTCCAGATCGGCCTTCACCCGGAGGAGCTCTAGCCGGACCTGCTTCGCCGCGATGGTGACCGGGTGATCTGCGGCTAGTTTCGCGTCCATCGCCTCATCGATGACGGTGCTGGTCTTGTCGGCTTCGGCGACGGCACGGACGGCTCGCTCAAGGACGTCGCGTTCTCGTCGCGCCACGGACTGATGCCAGATCCCTACTCAAGCCCTTGAGCATCAAGGTCGCGGTTTGCTCGGCACAGCGCCACACTGACGTGAGGACGCCCGTACCCGTCGCGGACCGAACTTGTCACTCGAAGTCGCAGCCTCGTCCTCGCGCGGCGATCAGGGTTCGTCCGTTGTCCCCCAGCAGGCTCGCGTCAGCCGATCTGTTCGGCCAAGGCGACGATGATGCCCGCGGGGCCGCGGAGGTAGCAGAGCAGGTAGCTGCTCTCGTACTGTGCCACCTCGCCGAGGAGTTCGGCTCCGTGGGCGCGCAGGCGGGCGACGGTGTCATTGATGTCGTCGACAGCGAACATGACGCGATGCAGGCCCAGCGTGTTGGGCGGCGGGTTCTCTGGCTCGGCGCCGACCGCGGCGGGGGTGTGGTACTCGGTCAGCTCCAGCTTGCTGTGGCCGTCCGGGGTCCGCATCATCGCGATGTCGGTCCGGACGCCGTCGAGTCCGACGGTACGGTCCGCAAAGAGGCCTTCGACCTGCCCCTTGCCTTCCAGCTCCATGCCGAGCTCCGTGAAGAATGCGACGGCGGCGTCCAGGTCGTCGACGACGATGGCGACGTTGTCCATCCGCTGAATGGTCATGTCTCCTACCATACGGCGCGGTATAACTCGCCCCTCTGCCGAGGAGGCGCCTTCGCGCCGGTCCCGGTGTTGACCACGCGGGACTGTCGACGGCCAGAAGAAAGTGCTAAGCCGTCTCTGCGGATGGCGTCGACAGCGCGTTCATGAGGGCGATGGATCAGCAGGCCGCAGCGGTGACCGGATCACCGGAGGGCCTCCGGATCCCGCTCGCGTTCGAGGAGTTCTACGAGACCGAGCGCGAACGGCTGTTCCGGGCACTTCTCCTTGTCACGCACGACTCGGCCGAAGCGGAAGACCTGATGCAGGAGGCGTTCGTTCGCATGTGGGAGCGTTGGGACCGTGTCGGCACGCTCGACGAACCCGTCGGCTACCTGTTCAAGACGGCGTTGAACCTGCACCGCTCGGTGCTCCGGCGGGCCGTGGCAGCCACTAAGCGGTCGCTCCGGCCGCCGGCCGAGCACGACCCATTCGAGAAGGTGATTGACCACGACGAGGCCGTCCGCTCGCTGGCGGCGCTCACCCCTAGGCAGCGAGCCGCCGTCGTCGTCACTGAGCTTCTCGGCTACAGCTCCGAGGAGGCGGGCACGATCCTCGGGATACGGCCGGGCACGGTGCGCACGCTCACCATGCAGGCACGAGCGGCACTCCAGGAATCGAAGGAACGCGAAGATGTCTGACTTGAAGGCACTGCTCGAGCGCGCCGAGCGCGCCGTCTCCGCTGTCCCACTGCCCCCGGATGGGCTCGATGGACTCCAGCGGCGACGCGAGCGCAAGCGCCGGAACCAGCGCGTCTCGGCGGGTGTCGTCGGGATGGCAGTGTTCGTGTCGGCGGTCTGGATCGTGACGACCGGAGTGCCGTTCGATCGTACCGAGACGCCGGCCGTTCCAGGCGCGGCGGGTAGCGGAGCGGCGTTGGACCCGTTCATCTCGATCAACGCGCAGCTCTCCGGTGACCAACCCGTCGACCTGTTCAAGGTCAAGACGTCCGATCCCCAGTACTGGCGGCTGTACGTGCTCGACCAGTTCGACGGCGAGGGCTGGCGGAGCAGCGATCCGGACGGCACGGAGGGCGGACAGATCGAGGGCGGGCAGATCGTGAAAGTCGGCCCACCTCCCCCGGCCTCCGAGACCAAGTCGTCGTACACCTTCACGATCCTGAGCGGGTTCGACTCGGGGCATGTGCTCCCGATGCCGGAGCAGATCATCCCGCCCGCGACCCTGATCGACACGGCCGGGGACCTAGACGTCACCTGGGATCCGTACCTCGAGCGGGCGTTCGTGGACGGCGGGCTGGACGCGGGTCTCGAGTACACGTTCAGGTCCCGGATCGTCGTGCCGACGCCTGAGGAGCTTGACCAGGTCCAGGACCTTGCCCCCGTGCAGTACGGACGGTGGACCGAGCTTCCGGAGGACCTCGACCCGCGGTTCGAGCAGATCGCCCAGGAATGGACGGCGGACGCGGCGTCCGCGTACGACAAGGTGTTCGCGATCCAGCGGCACTTCCACTCCAACGGATTCACGTACAGCACCGACGTCGATGTCGCCGAGGGTGCGGACGCGCTGCTCACGTTCCTCACACGGACCAAGACCGGCTTCTGCCAGCAGTACGCGACGGCGATGGCGGTGCTCGTCCGTACGCTCGGCCTTCCGGCTCGCATCGCTGTCGGCTACCAGGTCGGCACCCTCCAGGACGACGGGACCTACCTGGTCCAGAGCACGGACGCCCACGCCTGGGTCGAGGTGTTCTTCGAGGGGTACGGGTGGCTCCCGTTCGAGCCCACCCCCGGACGCGGCACCTATCCGAACGCGCAGCCAGGCACGTATCTCAACCCCTGAACCCCCGAGTCGCCTGGGCAACCCCTCTGACCAGCAGCTTTGCCGCTTCCGCAGGTCATGGGCATGACTCGGGGGCAGACCAGAGACGCCACGCCGGTCGGTAGCCGGCTGACCCGGTACCCATTCGGTACACCCCAACAGGCGAGAAGAGTGGCCGAAGCGGAAACGCAGAAGCCCCGAGCGTGTCATCAGCCCGGGGCCCTGTTCATTCCCCCGCTATCCCCCAACAGCGTCGGCATCTCTCCCTCGTGGTCCTGCCCTGACCCATCGAGAAACATCTTCGGGGCACCGACTCCCGCTGCAGTGGACTGCCACGATCACGACGGCAACGCGTCGGTGGGGGCGGCTCGCACCTGACCCAGCCCGTGCACTCCGCTCGCTCGACCGCGTCGGCGTGGGGTCGTAGGGTCGCCGTGTGGACCTGGTGCTCCAGGAGACGACGCTCGACGACCTCCCGATCCTGTTCGAGCACCAGCGCGACCCGGTCGCCAACGAGGTGGCCGTGTTCGCGGCGCGCGACTGGGACGCCTTCGTGTCGCACGACGCGAAGATCCGATCCGACCCGACCCTGATCCGTCGCACGGTCGTCGTGGACGACAAGGTCGTCCGCAGCATCGGCTGCTTCGGCGACGAACAACGCGAGGTGTGGTACTGGTACGACCGCGCGGTGTGGGGGAGAGGCATCGGCACCGCGGCGCTCGCCGCCTTCCTCGACGACGTCACCGAGCGGCCCTTGTTCGCCCACGTCGTGGTCACGAACGTCGGGTCGGCGAAGGTCCTCGAGCGATGCGGCTTCGGTGAGGTCGGACGCGAGACGACCAACGTCGAGGAGATCGTCTACCGGCTGGCCTAGCCGCCCGCGTCAACTCGGCGAGGGCCTCCGCCGCGAAGAAGCGATTCTGGGGGCTCGCCTGGAGTCATGGGTCCGGGGACTTCGAGCCTCGGCCCACGGTCGCCAGGTACGTCTCCGTTGCGACGCTCTCGGCGGTTGCGACCACGGTGGAGACGGCGGGACTCGAACCCGCGACTTCCTGCTTGCAAAGCACGGCCTGGTCAACTCTCTGACCCGAGGCTTTGCCTCTTCCCGCAGGTCATGGGCATGACTCGGGGAGGTCGAGAGACACAAAGCCCGCCACGAGAGATTTCCGTTATCACTCGAGCAGGAGCCGGAGGTCAAGGAAGTCCGTGACACGGTTGGCGGCCGGCGGATCGAGGTTCGCGAGCGCCACGAGCACGTAGCCGGACTTCGGGTAGATCTTCAGGTCTCTGTTCATGCCCGGTGCGCCGCCTGCGTGGCCCACCCATCCGTTCCCATCCGTTCCCCGATGATCCGCGAACCCGTACGCGTACTCGATGCCGGGACCGATCTCCTCCTTGCCGGTGATCTACAGCTCCGTCGAATCCGCGCTGAGCAGCTCGTGGTTCGGCAAGGCGTCCGCGAACCGAGCGAAGTCCCCGACCGTGGAGTACCCGCCTCCGGCGGAGGTCCCACGGTAGGGAAGCGTGTCGGTGTTCGGTCGCCAGTCGGTCCCGCCAATCGGATCCATGTATCCGATGGCGCGGTCCGGGACCGCCTGATCCTCGGGCACAGATCCCGTTCCGGTCATCCCGACCGGCTCGTAGATGTGCTCGTGCACGTAGTCGTAGTAGCTCTGTCCGGTCACCGCCTCGATCACGGCGCCGAGTAGGACGAAGCCGTAGTTGCTGTACACCCACTGAGACCCCGCCTCGAACTCTGGACCGCGCTCGCCGTGGAGCTCGACGTAGTCGGCAATCGTCCGGAGCTCCTCCCGGTGGGCCTCGAACTCGGGCCCGAAGATGTCCCCCGTCCCGCCGGTGTGCGTCAGCAGGTGGTGGATCGTGACCTCGGTGGCGACGTCTGGGTTCGGGTAGTCGGTGAGGTACGTGCCGAGAGGGGCCGTAAGCTCAACCTCACCTGCCTCAACGAGCTGGAGGATCGCGACCGCGGTGAACATCTTGTTCATCGACCCGACGCGGAAGCGCGTCTGGAGCGTGTTCGGGATCTTCTGCTCGCGATCGGCCAGCCCGTAGGCGTGGATAAAGACCACCTCGCCGTCCTTGGCGACCAGCACTGCGCCACTGAACCGGTCCGCAGAGACCTCCTCGCGAAGGAAGGTCTCAAGCGCTGCTAGGGCCTCAGCCTCGGTCAGCCGGTGGGTCGACGTTGGCAGGTCCGCCGGGGACGGCGCCGCAGCCATCGGCTTGCCGCCTTCAGCGGTGCATCCCGCCATCAGCATGTACGCAGTCGCCAGCCCCGAGCGGGGCCGACGAACCTCCGGCCAGCCACTTCGACCCGGCAGACTCATCTCACGATCGCATCCGGCCGAGTTGAGGCTTTCGAACGTTGTCCTCGAGTCGGCTGGGCTGCGGCCCATTCGCTCTGAATAGCGGAGGGGTGGACGCGTGACACCGGTGACTCTTCGGCGACGTATACGGTGGCGGATTCGCGCGCCTGCACGGTGCTCCGCTGATCAGGGGCCATCTACGTCGTGAACGCGCGGGCGCGACGGCCAGCGGCGCTGAAAGTAACGGTACCGGAGCGCCCTCCCAGGATGGTCAGCGTCCCAGACTTCGGCTGTCTCGTCGCCCGGGTAGGGTCCGACGGCAACGTACTCGCCGATAAGTCTCCTGAGTACCGACCTCACCTCCTCAACCGAATCCGCGATTTCATGAAATCGGATCCTCTCGGGATACACCGGCCTGGGGTCGATGATCCAGAGGTTGCCTGGATCGGGGAACGCAGCCTCCGTCCGGCCGATGAAGGACTCGTCGACGATTCCCCGCAGCGTGAAGTGAGGGCCGCAGTAGACGTCGAACACGGAAGCCCAGCTCGGGGGAACAGGTTCGCGCTTGGTCAGGACGAGGTCCTCGAATGAGCCATAGTCGCGGACGAGATAGCTGTACCCAGCGCCTCCGGAGCGAACGTAGTCGACCTGGACGGCTACTTCCGCCTCCTTCAGCCACCGTCTAACCGTCTGGATGTCCTTCTCGTCGAAAGGAGCTGTCGCGGGACCGAACGGGTCGCCAGGGAGCCATTTCTCGGGGTCTGGCTCATTCCGCACGCGCCGGAAGTCCGGACTGTGGATGTAGTTGGCCGTTTGATGCCCGCATACATCAAACATGATGATGTCGTCCGCGGGGTCGACCATGATGAGCCAACCGCGCTCGCCGTGTTGCGGTCCGCCACCGACTGGTCCCTCCGATGGTCCGGTCCACTCGACGCGATCTCCCAGGCGAAGCGGCCTGTCCTCCATCCCACGCATAGTCCGTAGCCGAACGTCGCTTCGTCAAGGAGGTCCCGGCGGCAGAACACGCGCCGCGACAGTGGGACGGCGTAGCCTCCAGCCATGAGACCGCGGAACAATCCCGATCTTAGACCCCCTGCTTGGGAGGCAGAGGACTGCATCTCTGAGCTGCGAGAACCTCAGTCGAGGTAGCAGAAAGGTTGCGGCTGCTCTTCAAGTCGGAACGGTCCAGACCGATCGCTGGATGCCCCCACGCGGTGCCCGTTTTCCTGTGTGGGCCCGATGGCGCGGCGTATTGCCGAGGCTGAACCGCCCTGGGTTAGGTAGCGACTGTTCAGCCCTTGATTTGCTCCTTGTCTTCGAAACCTAGAACACCGCCTCGAACTCAGTGGGCGTGAGGTGGCCGATCGCCCGTGCAACTTCCTGTTGTTGAACCGGTCGATGCACTCGAACTCGGCGATCCGGGCGCGCTCATACTTCGACCACCGATCGACTGTCGAGCCACGGAAGCACAAGAGATACTCGAACTTCCGACATGAGCGCCATTACAGTGACCACTCGACGAAATCCGATTCCTTCAGGGTCGCCTATCTTCCCCCCGAGCCGCGTGGTGCGATTCGGCGACCGGCAAGGTCGAGGGCCGAAGGCAAACGCCCGAAGCAAACCCGAAGACGACGAGGCACAGCTCACGGTCGCCGGACCGTGTCTCACCGGGATCTAGCTACTCTGCGAAACTCCGGACCATCTCCTACTGGCCGGTGCAACCAGAGCCATAGCCAGGAGGGCTCCGGGGGCGGCATACACCCACCAGAACATCGCTGAACCCAAGAGAAGGTCAGGCTCCGAGAATTCCGATGGTGACGCAATCAGTTGAAGGACTCCGAAGGCGAGCAGGTACAACGCCAGTATCCATCCAAGGAGATAACCCCATCTCTTGCTGAAATAGAGGGCGACCCCAACAACGAGTTCACCAAGGAATGCGACTATGTCTGGAACAGTGAATGGTGAAGCGAATTCGCGGTATGTGACGATGACCCCCACGACGATTATCCCTGTCAGTATCAGCCCCCAGCAGGCGAGTGCAAAGCCCAATGAACGAAGGAATCCTGGTGCTCGCTTCCTTTGATCGGGGACGGCCCCCATGCTTTCCTTTGAGTTCATGAGAGAGGCAGACTCCCTATTCCTGGACAGGGTGTCGTTTCGCAGAGTCCCGTTCCGAGGAGCGCGTAGGGCGACCCTCCCGAACGAAGCGTCAACGCTGTGACCTCGCCGCCGTGGATCCGGAACAGCTCCATTGAGGGGAACCCCTCCCACACAAGATACTGTTACAGACCAGGTCAGAGGGAATCACCCGCTACAGAGTCTCGATTTGAGACGTAGAAGCGACGGCCTTAGTTCAATGGGGCGGAGCAGGATTCCTTCGCTCGATCCGCCGACCACGGCCCAAGAACGAAGACCGGGACTTGGCCCGGACCGTATTGAGAAGCGGCCGCTCGGCTACTTCAACGCGGATGGAGGCGGAGGAAGAGACGGCTGATCGTGCTTGGCTCGTTTGGACGCTCGCCAAAGCACAGCAGCGATGCCAGAAGCGAGCCCGCCAAGCACGCCTCCCCAAAACGAGAAGATGAGGGCAACGAGTCCGCTCCATTCCCCCGTGACTTCGCGCGTCTCTCCCACATCTTGTATAGCCACGAAGGCGAAGCCGACGAAGAGACCGAGTCCGGCTCCCACGCAGGCGCCAGCGAACATCCATCCAAGGATGGCTAAGACGGCGCTACCCCGAGCCCGCACATCCATGGTGAAAGTGTCGACGGATAGACGCGTCTGGATGAGTTCCGTAGGGTCCGCGATGGCCCGCCACTACGAAGCGGTGGGCCGCTCCGGCGCGCGCGGGTCGACCGCCTTAGTTCAATGGGCGGAGCGCGTGCGGGGAAGGGAAAGGCATAGCCGAAGGTCGGCGCCCGCTCCGCGGCTGGTCAGACGCCCACCTTCGTACGCTTCTGCGGTCGTACGGCTAGTCCTTGTTCGCACTAAAGGTCACGCTGCCCGTTTGGTCAGCGCCCTTCGACACGCGGTCGATGACACTCATGGCCTGCTCAATGAGCGTTTCGAGTGATGGATGACGTCCGCACTCGTTCGCGTAGTCGAATGCTTGAACTGTCGGCGCTGCATCTCCGTGGGTTGTCTCCACCACCACTCTCATCGTTGCCCTCCTAGACCTGCGCCTCGACGGCGACGAGATGGCCGCGGACGCCGACGACGGTGACGTCGGTCACGCTTTCGGAACGTACATCCCGGAGCGGCGGGCGCTGCCGCTGCAAGCAGGTCGAACGTCAGAGGGCGCGCTTAGACCAGAACTTCCACCATGGACGCTTGCGATGGGCCTTCCCTACGCGCTCGGCCTCGCGCTCCTGACGGAAGTCATCTCCGACCTCCTTGAAGTGCTCCTTCGTCGACGCCTCGTCGTGTGGAAGCCACGCTCCACCGATCCGACTCCACTCGCTCATTCCCATGAGCGTACCGCTAAGGATGTGTTTGGGGGCGAGCCGGGCGCGTGAGACCGGTCACGCGACGAGAACGTACATCCGGCTTAGGTGCTTACCTTGTGCCTGGTGACCAGGTGAGGCACCATTCGATAGGTGGCGCTGGGAGCTTCTTCGAGGCGAGGTTCGCTCCTCGTCATCGGTGTCGTGGCCGTCTCGCTTCTCCTCGGCCTCGCCGTTGTTCGATCCCTTGTCGCCGAGCCGTCGCCGGGCGCTGGATGGGTGCGCGTCGGATCGATCCAGGACGTCCGCTCCCAAGGGGTGGTTTCGCTCCCCCAGGTGCCGGCCTACGTCGTGGTCGACCCGCCACGGAGCCCGATCGCACTCCTGGCGCGAAGCACGCATCTCGGCGAGCGGATCATCTACTGCCCATCGTCGGGGTGGTTCGAGGACCCGGCCCACGGCACGAAATTCGACCGGCTCGGCAACTACGAACTCGGCCCGGCTCCGCGCGGCCTCGATCGGCTCGCGACGCTGGTGCAGGACGGCGTCGTTTGGGTTAACCCGAACGAAGTCACGCTCGGGCCGCCGCGAGGATCACACGACATCAAGCCAACCGGCCCCTTCTGTTCAACGTGAGGCCCGACGAGCTTGAGCGCCGACTACGAGAACGCCTCGAACGCCCTCGGTCCCGCTCCCCGTGCCGAGCTGCTCCACGTCCTCTTGCTCCCCGACTTCGAACGGGCCGACCGGATCGGAGAGTTCTAGGGCTACCTAGAGAGTCGCAACTTCGCCGAGCTGCTGATCGACTGCGAGGACGACCGCACGCACGAGCCATGCTCGTCGGGATGTTGCGGGAGACTGAGCGCCGATGAATCAACAAGACAAGGTCTGGGTCGGTGGGGTCCCGCCGGTGTCAGGCGGCAAGGGCCATACGGCTGAGTACCATCTGGCGGTCGCCGCTGCGCTCCCGGTCCCAGCACCGAACATAGCACTGCACTTCCACGTTGAGGCCTACACCAGACGTGGGCAGTACTTCGACATGGAAAGCCTCGGGTACGTCGCCTTGCAGTCGTGGCGTCGCGATGTCTCCGTCTTCCCAGGCCTCCGGAGTCTTCCCAATCCCTACCGACCCGAGTCGATCTGGCTGACGATGTCATTGGCATCGCGGGGTTGCGAAGGAGTAGAGATCGCGAACGAACAGCCGCCTTTCCCTGATCCCGGCTCCCTCGTGGCCGACGTGACGGTTGCCAAACCACCGAACCTGTCGATCCGGGGCACGGTCCTGCCGGAACTTGCCAACACTTCAGAACTCCTTGATGCAGATTGGCTCGGCTTGGAGCTCACGTTCGGGAACGAGGTCGACGTCGGCGAGTTCGGCTTCGCTGGCCCGATCAAGCCTCTGATCGACGCCATGAGCCCCCTCCTCGGCAGGGATCGGAGTGGAGGTCCGGCGGACCATCGACTGCACGATCTTCGGATACGAACCGACGAACGAAGCGACCAGAGCGTCCGGATTCGCTTCTGGTACAGCGATTAGGATCGGGGCCGCCGGAAGCTGGAGCCTCGCCGAGCTACTGCGAGGAGGATCGGACGTTCCGGGCGGTGGTCGTCGGTATGCTGCGGGACGTGAGCCATGAACGAGGCGATAGGACGCGTGACTCACGACCCTGGGCGGCGAGTGTCAGGACCTCGCGCTCGCGCGGCGTCAGCCGCACTCTGGGTGTCGGCATCAACGGCCCGAGCTCGCTACCGATCGAGCCTTGCGCCGAACTCTCCGTCGAGACGCGGACCGCGCCAGATGGCCAGGCAACCGCACCCGCTTGTCCGCGTAGATCCTCCCCGCGGCCAGCGATTATCGGTGGAGACGAGCGGACTCGAACCGCCGACCCCCTGCTTGCAAAGCAGGTGCTCTACCAACTGAGCTACGTCCCCGTAGGTACCTGCGGAAACGTCGAACCACGACCTTGCACGGCACCCCGGTACACGGCACCCCGGCAGCAGATGACTCTCAGCACCTGACCGAAGGAGCCGAGATGCGAGCCGCGGACACGAGCGTTTTCCACGGGTCAAAGTGTAGGCGACGTCCGGACGATGGCGGCGTCGTTCCGTCGTCACCTTCTTCGAGCAGGGCAACATCCGCGAGCGGACGATCCAGGGCCAACCTCGAGGCGTGTGGGCAGCTCGCCGGCCTCTTCTTCGAGCACCGACGAGCGGCGAGCATCAGGGCCGCCGGTGCGAGCGAGGCGAGCGGAGCCCACGGATCGACAGGGGCGACTCCTCCGTACCTGGTGGAACGGTGTACGGCCAGAGCCCGGGACCGGTTTAGGCGTGTTCGATGGCCGCGGTCGCCAATACCTGCCCGGTCGGGGAGGTGACGGCGAGGCTGTCGAAACGAGTCAGGTCGGCGTAGGTGACCAACCAGGTCTTCCCGTCGCCCTCCTCGAATTCGATCGGTGGTAAAGCCCGCGACTCGCCGACGGGTGAGAGCAACGTCGCCGTCGCGGAACCCGTGTAGCCGGGCACCTTCGCGAACACGATCGCCCACGACGACCAATCCCCGGACGGATCGCCGTCGTAGATCAGCACCTGCCCGCGCATGGCGGATCCCTCGGCCGGTCGGAGCTCTCCGATCCTGAAGTCCTTCCCGCCGAGTGCCACGAGCAGGGTCCGGTAGCTCTGCGCGTCGGTCGTGGCCAGGGAGGCGCGGTGCCGTTGGGCGAAGCCGAAGGCGATCGAGCCGACCACCAAGATCAGTGCGGCGGCGGCCGCGAAGGCTCGCCACCGCAAACGGTCGCGGCCGGCCTCAGGGGAGGAGACGGACGTGGTTGGCACACGCCCGGTCTCCTCCCACTCCTCGCCGAGTGTGCCCAGGACACGGTCGCGGAGCTCGGACGGCGGCTCCTGATCGTGGACGGCGCGGGACAGCGCCGAGACGCCCTCTTCGAGCTTCATCCGCTCATCACGGCAGGCGGCGCACCCTCGAAGGTGTCGCCGGACCTCGAGGTCCTCGGGCCCCTCGAGCGTGCCAAGCAGATGCTCGGGCAACAGCTCGCGGACCTCGTCACAGGTCATCGCCCGGACTCCTTCGCCATCTCGGCTCGCAGACGCAACAGGGCCGAACGGATCCGCGTCTTCACGGTTCCCTGCGGGATCCCCTCGAGCGCAGCCACTTCGGCCGTTGTCCGGCCACCGAAGTAGGCGAGCTCCAGCGCGGAGCGTTGCTCGGGTGAGAGGACGCCCATCGCACGTCGCGCACGAGCCGAGAGGTCGACGACCGCCGCCTGCTCGTCCGGGAGCGGCTCGGGGTCGTCCTCGCGCTGCACGCCCACCGACTGAAGGCTTCGCGACTCCAAGACGCGCCGACGCAGGGCGTCGATCGCGAGCGACCGCGCGGTCAGCAGCACCCATGTCTCCAAACGCCCGCGCTGCGGGTCGTAGCGATCGGCGGATCTCCAGAGCTTCACGAACGTGTCCTGAACGAGGTCCTCTGCTGCCTGATGGTTGCCGAGCATCACAACGCCGAGCCCATAGATCCTGGACGCGAACCGGTCGTAGAGCACGCCTGCCGCACGCTCCCGGCGGGCCGCGAAATCCGCCATCAGAGCGAGGTCGCTGCCCGGCTCATCCGTTCGCACGATCGTCACGGTACTCCGTGGGTTTACGGATGAGCAGGCGG
>DASXTX010000146.1:0-2157 GCA_036505195.1 Actinomycetota bacterium | reverse complement strand
CCCGTCGCTCGCGGCGGCCTCCGTCGCGATCGTCGCGGCCGGCGGCACGGCCGAGGACTACGAGCGGTACGTCGAGGCGATCGGCTCGGCGCGGACGCCTCAGGAGGAGCTCCGGTACCTGTACGCGCTCCCGGACTTCCGGGACGCGGAGCTCATCCAGCGAACCGTGGAGAGGACGCTGACCGGCGAAGTTCGCTCGCAGAACGCGCCCGGCGTGCTTGCGCGCGCCGTGGCCAATCGTGACCACGGCGACCGGGCGTGGGCCTTCATCAAGGAGCACTGGGACGAGATCGTGTCGCGCCTCGCGCCGACGACGCTCGTCTACGTGGCCGACGGCGTTCGGTACCTCACCGGGCCCGGGGAAGTCGAGGACGCCGCCGCGTTCTTCGCCGCGCACCCGATCCCGCAGTCGTCGCTGCAGCTGCAGCAGACCCTCGAGCGCCAGCGTGTGAACGAGGCCTTCCGCACGCGCGCCACCCCCGAGCTCATGGGCGCGTTCTCCGCCGGTCCCGAGCTCGGCTAGCTGGAGATCGCCCGAGAGGTCGCCGTTCGCGCCGCAGACCAGCACGACAAGGTGCTCCTCCAGCTCGGCCACGTACGTCGAACATCGCCTCACCCTGCGGAGGGAGGATGGGGAGTGCGTTTGACACCCTGAATGAGACCGACCTACCGTTCGGTACCGAACGACCTGTTGTCGGAACGCGACGAAGAGAGGTTGTCCACGGGCGGAACCGCGGAGATCGAGGGCGTCGAGGTCTCGACCGAGCACTGGATCGGCGGCGAGCGGGTCGGCTCGTCCGAGGCCTTTGTCGACGTCTCGCCGATCGACGGGCAGGTCATCGCCGAAGTGCCGCGCGGCGGTAGTGCGGAGGCGGACCGAGCCGTCGCGGCGGCTCGCGGCGCGTTCGACACGTGGGGGCGGACGTCCGCGGCCGATCGGGCAAAGGTCCTGCACCGGGTCGCCGAGCTCGTCGAGGAGCGCGTTCCCGAGCTCGCGACGGTCGAGACGCACGACAACGGATCGCTTCTGCGCTCGCACCTCAACTCGGTCATGCCGCGCGTCGCACGGAACTTCCGCTTCTTCGCCGACCAGCTCACCGAGCTCGGCGACGAGGCGTTCGAGATGGACGAGTTCGTGAGCCGCACCGAATGGGACCCGTCCGGCGTCACGGTCATCATCACGCCGTGGAACGCGCCGCTGATGCTCGCGACGTGGCGCATCGCGCCGGCGCTCGCGGCCGGCAGCAGCGTCGTCGCCAAGCCACCCGAGTGGGCGCCGCTCACCGCGTCGCTCCTGGCCGACATCACGCGGGAGGCCGGGCTGCCCGACGGCGCCTTCAACGTCGTCCAGGGGATCGGCGAAGAGGCGGGCGCCGCGCTCACGGGTCACCCCGACGTCGACCGGATCGCGTTCACCGGCTCGATCGAGACCGGGAAGCTCGTCGCGCAGGCCGCGGCGGGGAACCTCACGCCGGTCTCGCTCGAGCTCGGGGGGAAGTCGCCGTTCGTCGCGTTCGCCGATGCCAACCTGGATGCGACGGTGAAGCAGGCGGTGAACCAGTTCGACAACGCCGGGCAGGTGTGTCTGGCGGGGACGCGGCTGGTCGTCGAGCGCTCGATGCACGACGCGTTCCTCGAGCGGTTCCTCGAGGCGGCCGCGGCGATCCGGCAGGGCGACCCGCGCGAGGAGACCACCGACATCGGGCCGCAGATCACACGCGAGCACTTCGAGCGGGTCGACGGGTTCGTGCAGCGCGCGAAGGTCGACGGCGCGAAGGTCCTGCTCGGCGGCGGCCCGAACGAGGAGCTCGGCGGCCTGTTCTACCGGCCGACCCTGTTCGGCGACGTGCCCGAGGGGGCCGAGGTGCTGCGCAAGGAGGTGTTCGGGCCCGTCCTCACGCTCCAGACGTTCGAGGACGAGGAGGAGGCGATCGCGCTCGCGAACGAGACCGACTACGGCCTCGCGGCGATCCTGTACACGGGCGACCGCGAGCGCGCCGAACGGGTCTCCGAGCGTCTGGTCGCCGGCACGGTCTGGGTGAACTGCTTCTTCGTGCGCGACCTGCGGGCGCCGTTCGGCGGCGCGAAGTCGTCCGGGGTCGGTCGCGAGGGCGGCGTCTACAGCTTCGACTTCTACGCGGACGTGAAGAACGTCTG
>DASXTX010000145.1:0-5444 GCA_036505195.1 Actinomycetota bacterium | reverse complement strand
CGCCACGATCGGCCCGTGGTCGACCTCCTCGTCTACCAGGTGGACGGTGACGCCCGTGACCTTGACCCCCCAGGCGAGTGCGTCGGCCACCGCATGAGCCCCCGCGAACGAGGGGAGGAGGGCCGGATGGACGTTCAGGATGCGGCCGCGGAAGGCGTCCACGATCTCCGGCCCGACGATCCGCATGAACCCGGCCAGCGCGACGCAGTCGATGCGTTCCAACTCCAAAAGCTTTCGAAGCGCGTGGTCGTACGCCGCGTGGTCTGCGTGCGCTTCGGGATCTAGGACGACAGCCTTCACGTCCCTCGTTCGCGCTCGCTCCAGTGCGAACGCGTCGGTCCTGTCCGAGACCACGAGAACGATCCATGGTCCGACGACCGGATCGTCAAGGAGCGCCTGGAGGTTGGTCCCCCGGCCGGAAGCCAGCACCGCGACCCGCGCCTTCACGCCCGTGAAGGTATGGACCGGCGGCCACAGGTGTCAAACATGATCGGGGGAGGGTGGTAGGGGTGCCTCAGTACGCGCCCGCCGCGTTGCGGTCCGAGTCGCCCACGCGATCGCCCTCCGGCGTGTCGGGGACGATGGGGACGGTGGGGACGGTGGATACGGGGTCCTAGTACGCGGTGGGGTCCCCCTCCTATGGGGGCGGGCTGATGTGCGGGGAGTTGGAGAGGTCCGTGGGGTGACGGTGGAGGAAGGCCGAGGATGGGGCTGGGCAGGGAGGGGGTCAGGATTCCAGGCACCGAACGGAAGCGTCGATAATCACAAGGACGATGGGTGAGTTCCTAAGAGACGCGGCGACGGTTGTTTTGATCACAGCAGGGGGCTTCCTCGTCGCGTACCTCATCTGGGTCGCCGCTACCTCCAAGTCCTTTCTCGCCATCTCCTTAACATCCTTGGTCACCGCCGCGGTAGCCTTGGTACTCGTCGTGGCGGTTCTCGCCGTCATTGGTATTCTCGCCTGGTGGGCCGCGTTGACGATAGCTGCGGTGGGCTCGGGTGCAACCTTCGTTGCTCTCTATCCCACCGCCGTGTTCGGCCTTTCAAGGCTAAAGACCCAACTTAAGGAGGCTTCTCCGGGCCACTGGCGTGAAGGCGAGGCCAGCGGAAAGATGGCAGTCGAGGGTTTGACTGCGCAGCTTGGTTCCGAGGATGAGGCCAACCGAGTGCGCAAGGAGCTTGCCCGGCTGGCTGAGGAGGCTCATGTCAAACCACACCACGATGACCCCGAGCATGGATGCCTCGCGTTCTCGATGGCATTCTCGGATGCTTTTTGGGAAGCACTTCGGTCATCGGGTTTGGCTCCTGAGGGGTATGGGAGACCCGCTAGCGGTCACTTCGCTTGGCTTCGAAGGCGGACCTGATGTCCGCCGCACGAAGGTCATTGTCCCGCATTCTCCCGGCGAACGAACGAGAAACGACAGATTCGCCCAGCGATAGGTGCGTCCCGCGACCCGTGGTCATCCGCCTTCGTGGAAGGACACACCGTGAACGATCCAGTCCTTGAATTCCTCGGAGAGGGTGGCCTGGTGTAAGGCGTCGACCGGTTAAGCGACCGGCCGCTGATCCACGAACGCATCCGGCTTGTGAGAGGGACCGGCCCACTCGACAGATTGGTCGCGGCGACCACCCCTCCTCAGATGGTCAGAGTTGCCGACCCCGGCTACCTGCAAAAGGCGGATGTCGCGGCGCCTGGCGCCATCTACGCTCGAGTTGTGGGCAGCAGAATCGGGGAGGGATGAGGCTTGAGTAAGCGTGCCGCCGTGTCCCCTCTGGCGGACGAGCGGACCGCTCGGACTCGGGTTGCCCTGGCGGCGGGCGCTATCCTCGGAGCTACCGCCATCGCCGTGATTGCGATCGTGAGGGCGGTGCAAGCAGGACGAACTGGCAGCTTCGACCCCTCACTGGCTTCTCGAATGGGATCGGAAGCGCTCAAGTTCCCGATTCAGCTCGGCTACGTCCTGACGTTCTCAGCAATCCTCGCATCGATTGGGTTCGTGGTCGGCCGCCGCGTCATCGAAGCTCAGCTCCTCGTGTGCGGTTCGTTGGCGGGGATCAGCACCTCCCTGTTCTACGGGTGGAGAGGGGTCGATTGCATTCGCGAAGACGCCTACGACTTCGCGGTCGTGGCGGCTTCGCTGCTACTCGCGGTTCTTCTCGGGATCATCTGCGCCCGGCGCGGGCTACGCTGGATGGGCTTGGCCGGAGCTTGCCTGCCCTTGGTCGCGACGATGGTGGTCATATCTCACGTTCAGATGTGGCACTGTGCGCCTTCTTCCCAGCAGATCGGTCGGGAGTCCATCGCTCCGTTTGCCGCGGTGGTCTTCGACGGCCCCCTGGTCCTGGTATCGGCGACCCTCGGGTGGTGGCATCCAACCCGCCACTCGCCAGACGGTATCCGCAGCCCTGTTGCAGGCGATCAAATCGAATGAGCGACGTATGAGCCATGAATTGAGTGACGCTGATCGAGAACGCCTCAGCCTCGACGTTGTCACCGAGTTACGCGGGAGTCTGACTGCGGAGCGATTCGAGATCACAGCTCCCCTGGAACCCGGCAGGCGCTCAAGAACGGGCTAGGGGCGGCCGTAAATTGACTTATGGCGGAACGTTGGCCCGAACCCGGCCCCCTTTTCTCAGCGTCTCGTAGATGGTCGGGAGAGTTGGAACGTCGGGACCGTGACTGGCAGGTTGTGGTCGTCGTCGTATGTCTTGTCGCCATGTTCGTATTCGAGATGTTCCATTCCCCCCCGTGCAACTTGGACTACTCGAAGACCTGCTCCGGATCCGAGTTCGCGGCACAGATCGGTATCAACGCGATCTGGGCGACCGTGATGGGTATCTCAACGGGAATCGCACTCGCCGCCGTTATGGGTCTACTAGTTGAATCTCTCGATGAGCGTCGATCGAAGGGAACCAGCGGCCCGCTGGTGCGAACAGTGCTTGGGATAGCCGCACTCGTGCTCGTCTTCGTCCTCGTCCTGGTTCGGTTCCAGTTCGTGAGCTCCTAGACCGCGTAGGCGGTCGCGACAACGGTGGGCATCGGAGCCGGTCACAGCGCCGCCCGATGGATGTCGTCGGGGCCGCCCCGAAGCCCGGACACCCCCGGGCAGAGCTAAGTGCCGGCGAGGTCCGCGTTCAGCTAAAGGCCGCGTCGGGCCGATGGCCGCCTGATAACGGCTAGGTCCTGCGATTGGGGTCGCCGACCAGCTCCTCAAGCGTGAGCGGATCGTCAGCGACCTGAAGGGGCAAGGATCCAGACGCCACTCCGTCCGCACTCGTCGAGGTGGCCTCCCAGGTCACGGGAACGGTCTTCCCAGCGAGCCCTGGACTTGCGAACAGGACAAACGGGTCAGTCGTCGTGACGGCCCGAGGGCGTAGGTCGAACGCGTCGAACACGATCCGGGTGGACCCGCTGTTCTCGATCCACATTCTTGGGATGTGCCCCATTACGACGCTACGGGGAAGGGTCCACCCCGAGAATGGACCTGAGTACCCAAGGCCGGCCAGGGTGTGCGGCCGCCTCGTTCCCCAAGGTCTTGGGCGTTGCGGGAGCTCGTGGTCGAGGTTGTCGTCCTCCGGATCGAACGCGATGACCCCAGTGCCAGCGTGCAGGACGAGTTGAACCCGGCGGAAGTTGGACTCTATCGGATTCGCAACTTGCAACCGAATAGAGGAGCCCGTCAGCGCGATCGCTTGTGACACGACGACCGGCGGGATAGCTTCACGAAGCTTGTTCAGGTAGGTTTCGACATCGTTCCTGTAATCGTCGGGCTTCCGGTCCTCGGGAAGCCAGCCCGCGATTCGCTGCATCCGACTTTCATCCTGCACGTTCCCACTTGCGATCGATTTGGAGCCTGGCGCGTCCAGCGGTCGAAGTAGCCGATTTCTCTCCATCTCGATCAGGCGGTCGATCGAGTCCTCGGTCAGGTCGAGCGCACGAATGATCGGATCGGCTCTTGCCCAAGTGACCTCGAGGGCCACGCGCTCTCCCGCAACAGGGGCGGCCGAGCGAGCCGTGAGCATGACCATGTCGGCCGGCGATGCCGGATCGGTCTTGCCCTTGTGCCTGACGAAAACGGAGCCCGCATGCCATTTGTCGAAGGCCCTTCGGAGGGTGTGGATGGGGTCGCCGTCTCTTGGTGCTGCGACCTCGATGAGCAATACCTCCGTGCCCTCCATTTCGACGTGATGTGCGTCCCAGATTGGACCGTCGAGACCGAGGTAAGGCCGCAGCCAGTCCTCCAGCTGCGCCGGGTCGCGGCGGGGTGTGCCTGCGAGCTGTCCGGGTTCGGCCCCCACAATCAAGAACGCCTGGCCGCCCAGGAACCGGGCGGCGTCGTTCGGGGAACGGTTCGCGAACCCGAGGATTTGGCGCGAAGCCTTGAACTGCCCCTCCGCTCTGTCCAGCTCGACGTCGAGCTTCCACTCGATCCACTCGGCCTCGTCCGACGGGTGCGCTTGGAGGACGGCTTCCACAAGCGCCACACGATCGCTGGGGCGTCTGATCTGCAAGCTCATATCGAGGTCGATCGCCACGGGATGAGGGTATCGCCGCTGACTTACGCCCCGGACTGTGATTCCTCCTAATCACTTCCCGGAGGGGTCGGGAGTAACGCCGCGAGCGCCGGCCAGAAGCGGGGATGCGGAACCCGCTCTCCTTCGGATGTACCACGCCTGAACGGTCGAGAGCCCGGTTTCCCGGGCGATTCGGTGGATAATGAGCAGGAGGGGAACACATGCCTGACTACGATCTTCCCCCCGCACCACCTCCTGCACCACCACCTGCCCCACCGAAGAAACAGCGCACCCTGAACAAGGTGGTCACTTGAAGCGAGTGATCGTTGCGCTGACGCTGGTCATCAATCTCGTGGCTTGCGCGTCGCCCCAGAACGGGCTCCTCAGGACAGCGACTCTGGCGTCGGCCGGAAGCGGTCCCGTGTACGGCACCAAGGGCGACGGCATCTTGCACGCAGGTGCTGAGGACGACGACATCTGGGGCGGTGGTGGGAACGACATCATCTATGGCGGGTCCGGGAACGACAGCATCCACTCCGGCATCGGGAAGGACTCAGTCTTCGGTGGGCGCGGCAGCGTTGACGTGTGCTACGTCTCGTACAGGGATGTCGCCCACGGTTGTGAGTTCTTGTCCCTAAGGAGTGGGGTAGGAAGGGAACGAACGGTGAGCAGTACCACGTCATGAGCGCCGAGGCAGAGCTCCCCTGGTCCACCACGATCCGGGTGACCGAGGGCAGCTTCCTCTACGTCTCGGGCCAGAATAGTGCCGAGTACGGAGATATGACCTGCGCAGTCCGTGTGGGACCATCGCGTGTTCTACGATAAGGCCATCGCCGGGTTTGTTGAGGAAGCGGTCGGATAGCAACGGCACACGCATCGTGATCGCGACGGGTTATTGAAGTTTCAGCCTCATCGTGTCCAATCTGTCC
>DASXTX010000144.1:0-17277 GCA_036505195.1 Actinomycetota bacterium | reverse complement strand
TGGACACCCCCGGCGATCCCGCGGCGGCCGTCGTCGCGATCGACCCGCGCGACGGGGCGGTCCGCGCGATGTACGGCGGGAAGAACTTCGCGGTGTCGAAGGTGAACCTCGCGACCGGCGACGGCGGTTCGGGACGGCAGGCGGGGTCCGCGTTCAAGCCGTTCACGCTCGTGACCGCGATCGAGCAGGGGTACTCCCTCAGCTCGCGCTGGCACGGCCCGTCCTCGATCACGATCCCCGACCCCGCCTGCTACACGGACGGCGCACCCTGGGAGCTCTCGAACGCGGCCGACGAGGAGAGCGGCGACTTCACCCTGCTCCAGGCCACCACGTATTCGGTCAACACCGTCTACGCGCAGGTCGCGTCCGCCGTGACGCCGGAGGCGATCAGGCAGACCGCGACCCGGATGGGGATCCGATCGCCGCTCGAACCGGTGTGCTCCATCACGCTCGGGACCCAGGCGGTCACGCCCCTCGAGATGACGAACGCGTACGCGACCCTCGCCGCCCGCGGATGGCGTCACCGGGCCTCGCCGCTCGAGCGGGTCGACACCGCGGACGGCGAGACCGACCTGCAGATCGGCGGGCGCGGCAAGCTGGTCCTGCGCCAGAACGACGCCGACCTCGTCACCTACGCCCTGCAGAGCGTGATCACGAGCGGCACGGGCACCGCCGCCGGCATCGGGCGCCCCGCGGCCGGCAAGACCGGCACCGCGCAGGAGTATCGGGACGCCTGGTTCTGCGGGTACGTGCCGCAGCTCGTGACCTGCGTGTGGGTGGGATACCCGCACGGCGAGATCTCGTTGACGAACGTCGAGGGCTACTCGGCGGTGTTCGGCGGCACGATCCCCGCGCTGATCTGGCACGACTTCATGTCGAAGGCCACCGCGAACATGCGGGTCAAGGACTTCGTCCAGCCGTCCTTCGAGGGCTACACGCTCGGCGCGCCGACCCCGCCGCCGCTGCCGGCGCCGTCGGTCACGCCGCCGCCCTCTCCCAAGCCGTCCCCGTCGCCGTCGCCCAAGCCGAGCCCGTCGCCGTCGCCCGAGCCGAGCCCCTCGCCGTCGCCCGAGCCGAGCCCCTCGCCGTCGCCCGAGCCGAGCCCGTCGCCGACCACGTCCCCGCCGGCCGCGCTCCCCGAACGCCCCGCGCTGCTCGACTCGAGCTGACGCGCGGACCGTCCGCCGTTCGCGTGGGGAGGCGGGTCGTTCGCAGGTCCCGATGTGTCCTCGCTCGAGAACTCCCGTGCCGCCGGCACCGCGCCCATCGGCAACGAGGCGACCACGGTCGTGCCCCTGCCGGGCGCCGAGTGCACCATGAAGGTCCCGTTCGCGAGCTCGACACGCTCGCGCATCGAGGCGAGCCCTACCCGTCCGCTCTGCAGGTACTCGCGGGCCTTCCCGGCGTCGAAGCCCTCGCCGTCGTCGATGATCTCGACGCGGAGCTGCCCGCCGGTCGTCTCCACCGCGACCGTGACCGAGACCGGGTGCGCGTGCTTGGCCGAGTTCGACAGTGCCTCCTGGACCACGCGGTAGGCCAGGGTCTCGAGATCCTGTGGGATCTCGCCGCTCGCGCGGCCCGAGAACTCGGTGTGGACGAGGTTGTCGCGCCCGAAACGGTCGACCGTCTCACGGAGCGCCGGGATCAGGCCCCGCTCCTCCAGGAGCGGCGGACGGAGCCCGGACATCAGCCGCCGGAGGTTGTCCGCCTCCTCCGAGAGCTCGGAGCGCACCTTGGACAGGATGCCGAGCCCAGCGTCGATCTCGCCGGCCTTCAGCATCAGGAGCACCGCCTCGAGCGACAGCGAGGCGGCCGAGACTCCCTGCACCGGCCCGTCGTGTAGGTCGCGCGCGATGCGGTTGCGCTCCCCCTCGATCGCCGCGTTGGTCCGGCGCATGATCCGCGTCCGGTCCTCGTCGCGGTCCTGCAGGAATTTGAACAACGAGCGGATCGTCTGGTCGGCCACCCGGGCCGCCGTCACGTCGCGGACCAGGAGCAGCCGCCGGGGTGGGTCGCCGGGGATCTCCGAGGTCCTCGATTCGAGGTAGATGGCGTGACCCTCGCGCTGGAGCGTCCCCTGCCCGGTCACCGGCAGCGAGGCGAACTGCTCGTCGGTCTGGATCGAGGCGGCGAGCGCGCTCCACGGCTGCCCTTCGACGAGCGACTGCGGGAGCTCGACCATCTTGCAGAAAGCGCCGTTCGCGCGGACGACGACGTCGCGGGGGTCGAGCTCGACGATGCCGTCGACCGCGGACTCGAACACGGTGCGGAGGCGTTCCTCGGACTCGCGCAGGGTCTCGTTCGCGCGCTGGAGGCGTGATAATGCCATGTCGGTCTCCCGGAGCGCGGCCTCCTTCTGGTCGAGCGCGTCGTGGACCGCACGCTGCGACTGCGTCCCTCGGACCTGATTCACGAGGATGCGGAGCGCGACCGCCGCCGCAAGGACGCCGATCAGGAGCGAGGCCTGGGTGTCGCTGAGCATCGAGCTGCGCCTGTCGACCGCGACCAGGGCGAGGGCGGCGCTGGTCGCGGCGACCGACAGGGTCGTGAGGACGGCCCTGCCGTACCGCGCCGGGTCCTTGCGTCGTTCGGTCACCCTTCGGGGGATGACGCTGACGAGCGCCGCGACGAACAGTGCGGACAACGCGATCGGCAGGTCGACCTGGGGCCGTCCGATCTCGAACGATCCGCTCAGCCACAGCTTCGCGAACCCGTGCACACCCACACACATCCCGCAGACCGCGAGGAACATGCCGAGGTGCGCGACGTTCGGTCGCGCGAGCGCCAGGGCACCGTAGGCCGAGGCGCCCGAAGCGATGATCAGCGCGAACTCCACGGACGGCGCGGTCCTCGCGGCGTCCGCCGTCGAGTCGGGGCGCAGGGACATGAACAGCATCGTGCCGATCGCGGCGGTGAGCAGCGCGACGTCGGCCACGATCTCGCGGCGGTCCTCACGGGCCACGTGCTCGCGGAACTCGATCGCCACGGCGATCAGGAACAGCACGCCCGCCGCCAGGAACCCCACGTCGTACAGGCCGAGCCTCGGAGGTTCGGATCCGGTCGCGCCGGTCACGAGCAAGCCTGCGCTCACGACTCCGATCGTCGCGATCCCCAGACCGAGCGAAGGGGCGCTCCGCCATGCGCCCTTGTGCCGGCACCGGAGCAGGATCACGATCGCGGAGAGGAGGCAGGAACCCGCGACGAGAGGGGATCGGATGTCGTCCGGCCAGCCCGAACGGCTCGAGGCCGCGTACGCCAACGCCACGCCGCCGCCCGCGACGAGGAGGACGAAGGGCGCGAACCACGGAGCCCTGCGCTGTGTCTGCGTGGACATCGTTCGAACGACCATGATGCAGCAGGCGGGCCCGCGCCTCCATCACCCGACCGGGGTCAACCGGAGGACCTGCCCTAGGCCGACCGGCCGGTACCGCGGTAGCCCGGGGTGACTAGTCCACGAGCGGGACCGTCCCCGCCGGGCACGGGGACGGCTACTCGATCAGGCGGCGCCGGAGCGCCTCGGCGACGGCCGCCGTTCGGTCCGAGGCGCCGAGCTTCTCGAAGATGTGCTCGAGGTGGGTCTTCACGGTGTCGGGCGAGATGTACAGCCGCTCGGCGATGTCGCGGTTGGTGTGTCCGAACGCGAGCAGCTGTAGGACCTCGATCTCGCGCGCGGTCAGGGTCTCCGCCCGGCGGTCACGCTCCTTGGCCTGCGAGAGCTCCTCCGCGAGCGCCACCACCAGCTGGGGGTCGATCACCATGTTGCCGCCCGCGACCAGGCGGACGGTCTGGATCAGGTGCTCGGCGTCGCGAGCCTTGAGGACGTAGCCGCGAGCACCGCTTCGGACTGCCTCCACCACGAACTGCCGGTCGTCGTAGGCGGTCAGCATGATCACCCCGGTCTTGGGATGGGTCTCGCGGATCTTCCGGGCTGCCTCGAGACCGTCCATCTCGGGCATCCGGATATCCACCAGGGCGATGTCCGGTTCTTCCTTGGCGACCAGGTCGACCAGTTCCTGCCCGTTCGCGGCCTCGCCGACGACCTCGATCCCCTCCGCCATGTCCAGGTACCTGCGGAGTCCCTGCCGCACGAGCGAGTGGTCGTCCGCGATCGCTACACGAATCGTCACGCTTCCCCCTCCGGGCCTCGACGGCGTGGAGCCCATCCTATATGGACGCCGGGACGCCTCAGAAGATGTAGTACCAGTTGACGGTCAAGACCGAGAGGATCGCGAGGCCGGCCGCACACACGACCAGCGCCGCCGATCGTGGGATCCGGAGCCGCTCGAGGCCGAGCGCCAGCCCCCAGAAGGCCGGGAACAGGGGCAGGATGAACCGGGGCATCGACATCAGCGGACGATCGGGGAAGACGAAGGTCAGCGGGATGAGCAGGGCGCTCCACAGGTAGACGCCGTAGGCGGGCCGCAAGCGCACGAGCGCGTACACCGACGCGGCGAGCATCGGGACGACGATCAGCCAGTCGAGCAGCCAGTAGCCCCCGTTGAGCTCGTCGAGGTAGCGGAACGCGTCGCCCGTGCCGTCCCACAGCGTCGCCCACGGCCACGAGAACGAGCGTTCCCAGTTCGCCTGGAACGTCACCGGGGCGAGCCACTCGCCCGCCCGGAGCCACCAGGAGCCGAGGTAGGCGAGCAGCCCGCAGCCCGTGGCGGCCGCCGCGAGGAACCCGGGCCATGCCGGCCCGCGCCGTTCGACGCGCTGGTGCAGCGCCTCGATCACGAGCGCCGGCGCGATCACGATCCCGATGCTCCGGGTGAGCGCCGCCAGCGCCCCGGCGGCGCCCGCGACCGCCCATCTCCGCCGGCGAGCACCCCAGAACGCCGTGACCGACAGGAGGAGGAACAACGACTCGCTGTAGGGCATGAGGAAGAAGTGCGCGGTCGGGAAGACGCACATCAGCAGCACGGTGGTACGCGCGGTGCGCTCGGACAGCTCGGATGTGGTGAGCAGATAGGTGACGACGAGGCCGCCCCAGAAGGCGACGTTCGACACGATCGTCGCGGCGGCCAAGGGGTGGCCCCCGAGCGCGAACGAGAGCCCTCGGATCGCGAGCGGGTACAGCGGGAAGAACGCGGCGCTCCCATCCCGGAGCCGATAGCCGCTCTCGGCGATCCGCAGGAACCACAACGCGTCGAACCGCTCCCACGCCGTGAACGCGTTCTGCCACCCGGGGTGGAACGCAGGCGCAGACCAGCCCGGCACGCCGACGGCGCCGAGCGGCGGGAACAGGGTGACTCCGACCACGCCGATCACCGACATCGCGACCCGGAGCCCGACCAAGGCGAGCAGACAGAAGCGGACGGCTCGGAGGACGCGCTCGCGCGCGTCCCCCCCGTCGGTTCTCCCGTCCCTGGGCTCGGCCGACGGCTCGGCTGCGGGGCCGGCCACGGTGGGTCGTTCGGGTTCGGTCCTCATGGCCTCACGCGGAAACGTCCGCCGGCACCTCGCTCGGGATCGGCAGCGGCGGCTCGGGTTCGGGTGGGGGCTCGCGCCGGCGGATCCACTCGATCACGCAGAGCACCAGGATCGCGGCCCGCCCGAGGATCGCGAGCTCGAACACCCACGTCGGGATGTCCGTCAGCCCGCCCTCGAGGCCGTTGGCCGCCCCGAGCCATCCGAACTCGGTCAGGAACACGACGACGTCGATCGTCTCGAACGCGATGAACAGCCGCAGGTTCGGGAGCGCGAGCGCGAACCACGGGAGCAGCCACAGGCTGAACTGGGGCGAGTACACCTTGTTCGTGAGCAGGAACACCACGAGGATCGGGAACCCGAGTGTCCATCGCGCGAATCCCGGGTCGCGCCTGGCCTTCACCACCCAGATCACGACGACCCACGCGACGAACAGCAGGAGCGAGACGACGTTGATCAGGCTCGTGTTCGCGCAGCTCTGTCCCGTCGCGAGCTTGCACGCCGCCTCCCACAGGCTGTTCCAGCCCGCGGGGCGCGACTTGCTGTTCTGATAGAACTCGAGCCAGCCGATGGTCCCCCAGATCGCGAACGGGAGGTTGACTGCGACCCAGGCGCCTGCCGCAGCCCACAGGAGGTGGATCCCGCGGTCCGGCTCCCGGCCGCGGAACCGGCCGGCGACGAAGGGGATGATCAACAGCGCCGGGTACAGCTTGGCGGCGGCGCCGAGCCCGAGCAGCACGCCGGACCAGCCGTCGCGTCTCCGGAGGTACGCGAGGCTGGCGGCCGTCGTGATCGCGACGGTGAGCAGGTCCCAGTTATTCGTTGCCGCGAGTGCCAGTGTCGGGGCGAGCGCGAAGTACAGGACGCGGCGCCCGACCATGATGTGGAGGCAGAAGGCGATCCAAAACGCTGCGATCCACATCAGGATGGCGTTCGCGAAGAAGAAGCGCGTGTTGCTGGGTCCCGACGCCAACGCGGCGAGTCGCATCGTGTACATCGTGAGCACCGGGAACTCGTCGCAGGTGCTGTCCTCGGCGACGCCCTGGCACGGGTCCAGGTAGGGGAGTCGGCCGCCGGTCAACTGCTCGCTCTGGATCAGGCCGACCAGGTCCGTGTAGCAACCGCGCGTGAACGCGCGGCCGTCGGCCCAGTCGTCGACGGCGCAGGGGAGCTTGAACGCGAGACCGACCGCGAGGGTGCCGGCGACGAGCAGGAAGACCACGCCGATCCCGATCGTGCGCGTGGAGGCGGGCACGGCCCGATTATCACCGTCGGGGGTGCGCGAGGACGGATGCGGACCCGCCGGCTCGCTCGCATCCTGGCGCGGCATCACGCGAGGACCTCCGCCGTGGCCGGGCGTTCGTCGTCTTGGGCGGCGGGCCTCGGACCTGCTCGCGCACCCCGGACCCACCCGATCACGCAGGCGACCAGGATCAGCGCGCGGATCGCGACCGCGAGCTCGAACATGCCCACCGGCAACCCGGCGACCCCCCCGTCGATGCCGAGGTAGCGGCCGAACCACGAGAAGCGCGTGACGAACACCGCCACGTCGGCGAGCTCGAACGCGGCGAACCACCCCAGCCTGGGGAACGCGAGCGCGAACCACGGGAGCAGCCACAGGCTGAACTGCGGCGAGTAGACCTTGCTGGTCAGCAGGAACAGCACCAGGATCGGGAACCCGAGCGTCCACCGCGGGAACCCGGGTTCGCGCCGTGCCTTGAGGACCCACACGACCGCGACCGACGCGACGAACAGCCCGAACGAAGCCAGGTTGACCAGTCGCGTGTTCGTGCAGGTCTGGCCCGTCGTGCGTTCGCACGCGAGGTACCACAGGGTGTCCCAGTCGGCAACCCGAGCCGCGTTGTAGCGGAAGAACTCCCACCAGCCCGTCGGGGCGAGGAGCACGAAGGGCAGGTTCACCGCGACCCACGTCCCCACCGCGGCCCACGCGAGCCGGGTCCCACGATCGGGTTCCTCCCCGCGGAAGCGGCCGGCGACGAACGGGACCACGAGGAGCATCGGGAAGATCTTGGCGGCCGCCCCGAGCCCGAGGAGCACCCCCGACCAGCCGTCCCTGCGACGCAGGTACGCCAGCATGCCGACCGTGGCGAGCGCGACCGCGAGCAGGTCCCAGTTCATCGTCGCGTAGAGCGCGAGCGTGGGGGCGAGCGCGAAATACAGGACCCTATCGCCGACGAGCAGGTACAAGCAGAACGCGATGACGAACGCGGCGATCCACATCATGATCGCGCTCGCGTAGAAGTAGCCGGTGATGCTCGGGCCCGAAATCCACGCGGCGACCCGCATCGTCCACATCGTGAGCACGGGGTACTCGTCGCATTCGGCCGTCGTGTCTGCGCAGGCGTCCAGGAAGGGAAGCCGACCCCCGCCCAGCTGCTCGGTGGCGAGCTGGTGCACGTTGTCCGAGTAGCACAGGCGCGTGTACTGGCGGTCGTCGCTCCAATCGCCGGACGCGCACGGCGCCTTGAGGGCGTGACCGAGCACGAGGGTGCCCGCGAGCAACGCGAAGACGGTCCCGAGCCCGATCCGTCGGACGGCGTTCGGCATCCGGCTGATTATCACCGGCGCGTCGTCCGCCACTCGCGTCCCGAGACCGGAAAAGGCGGCGGGGCCGCCGAGGGGGTGGCGGCCCCGCCTTCACGTCCGGCCAGATCCATGATGTGGCTCCGCCGGTGGGGGACGCCTCGTGGGCGCCCACCCGTTCGTGCCGTCCCTGTATCTTCGGCACGCCACGGGGCCGGCCTGAGGGTCGCCCGGAAGGAAGTTGGGACCGATCCATCCGGGCGGTCCGCCCGGATGGATCGCCGACCCGGGCTTCCTATGCTGGGTCCGAGACACCACCACGTTCGCAGGGAGGCGACCCGTGGCCGAGCTGATCTATTCGGCGATCACCTCGCTCGACGGCTACGTCGCGGACGAGGAGGGCAACTTCGGCGGCGTGGTGTTCCACCGCTACCGAACCAGGACGTGAAGGGCGAGAGGTTTCGGCGGCATGCCGAGCTCCTCGGCGTTCAGACGCTCGCGGCCTGCGAGGAGTCGAACCCGACCAACCCGTCGCAAGCTCCCGGCAGGAGGCCATGCCCTTCGCGAACGCGGGAATCGACTTCCGGGCCTCGCGGCTCCGGCGTCGGACCAGTCGGAGAACGACGGGAAGGCGAGGATCGTCGGCGTCCCGGGGGCTCAGCGCTCATGGGGGAGTTGGACCGTCGTTGGCTACAGTGGTCGTCGTGACGGCCGTGCTCCTGTTCCATTCCGCGCAAGGGCAGACGCCCGGGTTCCTCGCATTCGCCGACGAACTGCGCTCGGCCGGCCACACGGTCCACGCGCCGGACCTGTTCGACGGCGAGACGTTCGGAACCGTCGACGAGGGCGTCGCCCACGCGCGACAGGTCGGGTTCGGGGAGATCATCCGCCGCGGTTCGCAGGCGGCCGAGGAGCTGCCCGCCGACATCGTGTACGCGGGCTTCTCGCTCGGCGTGATGCCCGCGCAGTCGCTGACGCAGACGCGACCGGGGGCGCGAGGGGCGATCCTCTTCCACGGAGCCCTGCCGGCTTCGGAGTTCGAGGGCCCCTGGCCCGACGGCGTACCGCTCCAGATCCACATGATGGATGCGGACCCCTGGGCGGAGGAGGATCGACCCGCGGCCGAGGCATTGATCGAGGAGATCGAGGGCGGCGAGCTGTTCATCTACCCCGGTTCGGGTCATCTGTTCGCCGACCCGGGTTCGGGCGACTACGACGAGCAGGCTGTGGGCCTGCTCATGGAGCGCACGCTCGCCTTCCTGCAGCGCGTCGAGTAGCCCGAGATCCATCTCGGGGGAGCATCAACTCCACGGCCTCGGACCTGCGATCCGACTGGCCGCCTGCTCACTCCACCTCCGCGTACGCTCGCACGGGGAACGCCGCGCCACGAACGATTGCGATCGGCGGCGCCGAGAACACGAACCCCTCGCGAGGAAGCCGCTCCAAGCCTCGGAGGTTCTCCACGATCGGGATGCCGGCCTCGAGCAGGCCGGTGTGGGCGGGGCGGGAGAGGTCTGACGTGTCGTCGACGTTCCCGAAGTCGACCCCGACGAGCTGCACCCCCGCGGCCACGAGGCGCTCCACGACAGTCTCGGGAAGGAACGGCGCATCCGACCAGTACTCCTCCGACCCCCATCGCGCATCCCACCCCGTGCGCACCAGGACCGCGCGTCCGCGCAGGGACCGTTCGTCGACGCCTTCGAGCGATACCGCTCGCCCGGGTTCGGCCGGGTCGACGATGAGGCCCGGCAAGCCGACGACCGTCTCGAGCGGCAACCTGGCGAGGTCTTCGCGGTCACGGAAACGGTGGAACGGCGCATCGAGGTAGGTCCCCGTGTTGCCGGCCAACTCGGCGCCACCGAGGAGGAACTCCGCCTGCCCTCCGTATCGGTCGCGCGAGGCGTCGTGATCGAGGATCGCGAAGATGCGCACGGGCGGTAGGCCCGGGTAGGCGGCCATCCCGTCCTCGATCGGATGCGAGAGATCGATGAATGTCATCACAGCCTCCGATCGATGATCCTGAACACCCCACGCCGGAGTGCCGTATCACTTATCACACCCGCCAGGTGGCCGAGGAATCGCGCGCTCCAGATCGCGTGTGGGGCCCAAGGTTCCTTGTGGGTACACCGAGTGGGAGCGGCGGGTCGTCCCCGCGCCCGACTCCCGTACAACCTCTCCGTCGGGTCAGCTGACCTTGTCCTCCCGCTCACGAACGTCCTAGGGTGGAGGGGTCGACGAGGGAAGGGGAGCCGCGATGGCAGAGGCCCCGGTCAAGACCAAGCCCGACACGATCGTCCTGATCCACGGCTTCTGGGTGACGCCGAGGAGTTGGGAGCACTGGAAGAAGCATTACGAGGCGAAGGGCTATACGGTCCTCACACCCGCGTACCCTGGGTTCGAGGTCGAGGTCGAGGCGCTCCGCGCCGACCCCACGCCGATCGAGCAGCTCCAGGTGCCGGAGATCATCGACATGCTCGAGAACATGATCGGGAAATTGGATCGTCCGCCGATCATCATCGGGCACTCGGCCGGCGGCGTGTTCACCCAGATCTTGCTCGATCACGGCTTCGGTGCGGTTGGGGTGGCGATCGACTCAGCGCCGACCGAGGGCGTGAAGGTCGTTCCGCTCTCCGAGATCAAGTCCGGGTTCCCCATCCTGAAGAACCCCGCGAACCGGCATCGAGCGGTCGGCTTCACGCCAGAACAGTGGCACTACGTGTTCGCGAACACATTCAGCGAAGAGAAGTCACTTGAGCTCTACGAGCGCTACCACATCCCAGCCTCAGGCAGGGTCTTCTGGGGAAGCGCACTCGCGAACATCCACCCCGGGAAGGACGACACCTACGTCGACTACCACAACGACGCGCGACCGCCGTTGCTGTTCATCTCTGGGAAGCAGGATCACCTCTTCCCCCCGAAGGTGGGGCACTCGAATGCGAAGCACTACAAGTCCAAGACGGTGACGGAGATCGTGGAGTTCGATGGCCCGCACCTGCTGCCCGCCATCGATGGATGGGCGGAAGTCGCCGACTTCGCGCTCGATTGGGCGCTCAAGCACGCGGGGATGACGGTGGCCGACCACGCCGCAGCGGACGATCCTGACTCTGCGAACTGAGGGTCGACGCTTCGCGGGTCGGGCGTGTGAGGCCTCCGTTTCTGGAGGCGGGCCAGCCGGAAGCGCACGCGAGGCGATGCTCTTGTGCCCGCGCCGACTGGCCTCAGTCGGCCGATAGGCTCCACGTACACCGAGCCCGGAAGAGGCCGAGGGCGCCGGAGCGCGTGACAAGTTAGAGCACGTGAGGCAACGGACGCCACCGGGGTGGAGACGCCGGGCGGCTCTAACGTCCGGGAGCCCGGCTTCGCGGCCTCAGCCCCCTGGCATCCGGGCGAGTGAAACGAGTCTGGGATTCGCGACTGTTCGGACATACTGAAGGTCATGACCATGCGGCTCGAGGCGTTCGGTGGCTCGCCGAGCGTCCTCGAGAGGTTGATCCGCCGAGAGGACCTCTCTGGTGACGAGGCGGCCGCGGCGCTTGCGGCGCTGCTGCGCTCCCTCGGGTTCGAGAAGGTGACGGTGGTGTTCGAGCAGCCACTGGCGACGTGAACCGCGCACGGCTGTGCGAACTGGGCTTCGAGCTCGGCGCTCGCGCCAAGGCCGGCGTGTCCGACGAGGGTGCGTGGTTCGCGACGGCGCCGGACGGCACGCCGGTGGTGCTCAAGTGGTTCCCGGACGAGACCGTCGCCGAGCGCTATGCGGTCCTGCTCCCCGGCCTCGACGAGCTCCGATCACGCGGCGTCCCGGTACCGGAGTACCCGCTCGTCCTCGCCGTCGACGGCTGGACGCTGTCGGCGCAGCAGGTCTTGCCGGGTGCGTCGGTACGCAATCCGTCACGGGCAATGGTGGAGCAAGTGGTCGAGTGCGTCGCCGCCATGGCCGGTGTCGCCTGTCCGCTGCCGGCCCCGGACCTGCGCCCATGGGGTGCGTCCGTCGTGCACACGCTCACCGTCGGCGTGGACGGATGGGCGATGCACGAGCCGCTGCGCACCGGGGGTCGTCGCAGCGCGGCGGTGCTCGACCGAGTGGAGGCCGTCGGCGCCGACGCCGACCCGGCGTGGTTCCCGACCGACGGGCTCGTGCACCTGGACCTGCACACCGACAACATCCTCGCCGGCCACGACGGCACCCTCACCGGGATCATCGACTGGGAGGGCGCGTGCGCCGGCGATCCCCGCTTCGATCTCGTCAGGTTCGCGTACGACCTCGACGGGCACGATCAACCGGTCTGGGACGTCGTCGAGGCCACCGGCATCGAGCCGTGCGTGCTTCGGGCGTACGTCGCCCACCACGCACTGCGGTGCACGTCCTGGCAGATCCGCCACCACACGGACGACGTGCGCCGCCAGCTCGACCGCGCCGAGCGCGTCCTCGATCGGTACGAGGCCTAGGAGACGGCGGCCGTGGCCGAACGCGCCGGGGCGTGCGACAAGTTATAGCGCTAACGGTCCCGGAGAACGCCCCTTGCCTCTCGCTCCGCGGACAACGTTCCTTATGCGTACACCGACCAGGAGTCGCGAGAATCCGTCGACGTGCCTTGACTGACCCAGGAGGTGGTCCGAGAATCAGATAGTCGTCGACTTCGAAGGAGTCGATGCGTATGGCTTGGCCGTGATGACGACCTGATGTAGTCGCAAGGGCTCGGTCTCCGCCTGGAAACCGAGCCCTCTGCGTTCCCGGAGACCCAGTCGTGACACGATGCGTTCGATCACGTGGAGGACCGCTCCTCCCCTTCAAACAGACGGTCCGCCACCCTCTCGATCCGCCGACAAAGCTCCACGTAGACGTCTCAGTGCAGGCCGCGGACGCTGGAGCGCGCGAGGCCTGCTTCGGCCCCTGGCTCCTCGTCATCCCCTACGTGTACGAGTGCTCCTCGTCCGGGAACGTTCCGGCGGCGACGTCGGCGGCGAACGCGGCGGCCGCCTTCGCGATCTCGCCGCGCAGGTCGACGTAGGCGCGCGCGAACTTCGGCACGCGCTCGGAGAGCCCAAGCAGGTCGGGGGACACGAGCACCTGGGCATCGGTCCCCGGTCCCGCGCCGATGCCGATCGTGGGGATCTGGAGGGTCTTCGTGAGCTCGGCGCCGAGCTCGGAGGGCATGGCCTCGAGCACGATCGCGAACGCGCCCGCCTTCTCGAGCGCGAGCGCCTGATCGGTCACCCGCGCCGCTTCCTCGCCCCGGCCCTGCACCCGGTAGCCGCCCATCGCGTGCACCGACTGCGGCGTGAGGCCGACGTGCGCCATCACGGGGATCCCGAGCTCGACCAGCGTGTGCACGAGCTCGACCTGCGCACCTTCGATCTTGACGGCGCCGGCGCCGCCCTCCTTCAGGAACCGTCCTGCGTTCCGAACACCCTCCTCGACGCTGACTTGGTACGAGAGGAAAGGCATGTCGCCCACCACGAGCGCGGTCGTGACGCCGCGCGCGACCGCGCGCGTGTGGTGCAGCATCTCGTCCATCGTGACGGGCAGCGTGTTCTCGTAGCCGAGGATGGTGTTGCCGACCGAATCGCCGACGAGCAACACCGGGATCCCCGCCTTGTCGAAGACCTTGGCGGTGGGGTAGTCGTAGGCCGTGAGCATCGCGAAACGCTTGCCCTCGGCCTTCCACGCTTGCAGGTCGCGGATCGTGATGGTCATCGCTCGCGCCTCCTTCGTGAGTGCACGGCAGCCGTTCCCAGCAGTCTACCCGGGTGCCGACGGGACTCCGGGAACGCGTCCTTTGCGTGTCACCCGCGGGTGCTAGGGTCGCCCGACCAGCGAGCCGCTAGACTGGGCGCCAGCCACACATCCTGCTCCCCCGGTGGGGGCCGTCCAGACCAGAGGAGGTGGAGAACTGAGGCAGTACGAAGGCATGCTCATCTTGCCCGCGGAGGCCGACGAGTCGGTCGTGTCCGGGGCACTGGACCGCATCACCCGCGTCATCGGCGAGGCGGGTGGCCAGGTCGGCAACGTCGATCGCTGGGGTCGCCGGCGTCTGGCATTCGAGATCGAACGGCAGGCCGAGGGCTACTACGTCGTGGTCGAGTTCACGGCGGAACCCGAGGTCCTGACCGAGCTCGAACGGACGCTGCGACTGGCCGACGAGGTCCTGCGGTTCAAGATCGTCGTTCGCGGCGAGGCCGCATGACGAAGAGCGACTTCCCCCTCCCCGGTTCGCCATCCGACGGGGAGCGGTCACGGAACGGAAGGTGATGGAGATGGCGAGCGAGAACCAGGTCACCATCGTGGGCAACCTCACGGACGACCCCGAGCTGCGCTACACGCCGAACGGAGCCGCCGTCGTGAAGTTCCGCGTGGCGGTCAACCGCCGCTACAAGGACGAGTCGGGCAACTGGAAGGACGGCGAGACGTCGTACTTCTCGGTCAACGCCTGGCGGAGCCTGGCCGAGAACAGCGCCGAGACCCTCACCCGGGGCACGCGCGTCGTCGTGACCGGCCGGCTGCAGATGCGCTCCTGGGAGACCCAGGAAGGCGACAAGCGCACGGTGGTCGAGATCGAGGCCGACGAGCTCGGTCCGAGCCTGCGTTGGGCGACCGCGAAGGTCGAGCGCCAGGGTCGCTCGGGAGGTTCGAGCGACTGGACGCCCGCCACGGTCGGCGCTCCCACGGCAGACGAGGAGACACCGCTGGATGCCACCTAAGACGAAGAAGCGACCCGCCAAGCGGGAGAAGGACGACAAGGGCTGGCAGAAGAAGCAGAAGCGCAAGATCTGCATCTTCTGCAAGGACAGGATCGAGTACGTGGACTACAAGGACACCGCGACGCTGCGGCGGTTCGTGTCCGAACGCGGCAAGATCCGCGCGCGCCGGGTGACGGGCAACTGCTCGCAGCACCAGCGCGACGTCGCCACCGCGGTCAAGAACGCCCGCGAGATGGCCCTGCTGCCCTACTCGACCCGATGAAGATCATCCTGCAGAAGCCCGTCGACAAGCTCGGCGTCCCGGGGGACGTCGTCGACGTCGCCGACGGCTACGCGCGCAACTACCTGATGCCCCGCGGGCTCGCCGTCAAGGCGACCAAAGGCGGCGTCAAGCACGTCGACAGCCTCAAGCGCGCCCATGGCACTCGCGTCGACGCGGCCAAGGCCGAGGCCGAGCAGGTCGCCCAGCGTCTCACGGCGTCGCCCGTCACGGTCGAGGCGCACGCGGGCGAGGAGGGCCGGCTGTTCGGCAGCGTCACGCCGAGCGACGTCGCCGAGGCGATCGAGGCGCAGACCGGCGTTCGGGTCGACCGGCACGACGTGACGATGGACGAGCCGATCCGCTCGGTCGGGGTGCACGAGGTCAAGGTGCACCTGTTCGCCGAGGTCGACCCGGTGATCTCCGTGGAGGTCACGGCTTCGGACGAGTAGGACCACGGTTCACCCGACCTCGGCCGCGGGGCCGAGGTCGGGACGTCGGCCCCGTCCTCGCCCTCCGGTGTGTCGGCCCCGCGCCTGCAGGTGCTCCGTCAGTGAGCACGCGAGGGCGTCGAGTGCGCGTCGACGGTCCTCCACCTGCTCCTCGAGGCGCTCCCGGTGGAGCTCGAGGTATCGGCGGACGATCTCGGGGTCGTCCGCGGCTAGGACGGCGCGGATCTCCGCCCTCGGCATCCGGTTGCGACGGAGCGTACCTACGGCTCGGATCCGCTCGGCGGTCGCGCTCATCACGTGTCGCGCCGCTTCGGTTCGAGCATCAGGGACAGGCCGATGACCATGAGCATGAGGATGCCACCCGTCAAGAACAGGACGGAGCCGGCCAGGAGGCCCCCCACGCTCGGCAGGTCGGGTCCCACCGGCACGTGATCCGTTCTGTCCCACGGCTCGAGGGGCGACGGCCGATGGTCGTGGGTTTCCATCTGCGTCCTCCTTTGCGCGTGTCCACCCATCAGGACGAGACGACCCGGCCGCGTGTGACACCCGTGGAGTTGGAGGGGATGTCACAACGGGGCCGGCTGTCTCGTCTCCTGAGACGATGGACGCCTGGGAAGCCCGGGAGGCACGTGTGAGCGACCCGTACGAGGAGTTCCGGCCGCTGATGTTCTCGATCGCGTACCGGATGCTCGCGAGTGCGAGCGAGGCGGAGGACATCGTCCAGGAGGCGTTCCTGCGCTTCCACCGCGAATCGACCGCGGGCACCGTGATCGAATCCCCGAAGGCCTATCTGTCCACCGTCACGACACGGCTCGCGATCGATCACCTGCGGTCCGCGCGTGTGCGCCGGGAGCGCTACGTCGGCACATGGTTGCCCGAACCGCTGGTGACCGATACGGAGTCCGACGTCGCCCGGCACGCCGAGGCGGCCGACTCGCTCTCGATGGCGTTCCTCGTCCTGCTCGAGAGCCTCACACCGGTCGAACGAGCGGTCTTCCTGCTCCGCGAGGTGTTCGACTACGGGTACGACGAGATCGCCGACGTGGTGGGCAAGAGCGAGGACAACTGCCGGCAGATCGCCGTCCGCGCGCGCCGTCAGATCGAGTCACACAAGCCGCGGTTCGAGGCGTCACGGGAGCGACGCGAGGAGCTCGCGCGCCGCTTCTTCGCGGCGGTCACCCAGGGCGATACCGACGGCCTCCTCTCGTTGCTCGCCGCCGACGTCGTCGCGTACGGGGACGGCGGCGGCAAGGCACCCGCCTTCCCGAAGCCCGTCTACGGCCGCGACCACGTCGCCCGTCTGCTGTTCCGGGCCGCGGAGCAAGGTTTGAAGCGGGGTGTGATCGGGGCCCGATACGTCGAGATCAACGGGCAGCCCGGGGCGATCTTCATCGACCCCGACGGTCGGCCGTTGGCGGTGGTCACGCTCGACATCGCGGACGATCAGGTCCAGACGGTCCGGGCCGTCAGCAACCCGGAGAAGCTGCGCCACCTGACGACGTGACCGTGTGACAGCCGCGCGTCGCCCACCGGCGCCACGACCGTGACCGGGCGGCGGGAGGGCGCCGACGGGATTCGTCGAGCGGAGCCGAAGTCCGATCCCGTCCTCGAGCACGGATCCGACGCGTAGGCGCAGGGACGAGCAGTCGCGACCCACGACTGCAGCCGCCCTCTAGACGGCCCACCGAAGGAAGACGAGAATCACACCCGTGTGATTCCGATGTCGGCGGGGGGCGATACACACCTATCCACAGAGTTTTCCCCCTGGGGAAGTGCAGGTGGAAGGGACAGTGACAAGGAATCTTCAGGCACGACCAGCGGATCGGGTTTCCCCAGGGCTTTTCCGCTGGGAGCGGAGGCTCCACGGGGCTAGCGTTGCCCGCCGGTTCCATCGGC
>DASXTX010000143.1:0-11358 GCA_036505195.1 Actinomycetota bacterium | reverse complement strand
CGCCCGGTGCGAGAACCTGGAGAAGACCTACCAGGGACCGACCGGCGCCGTGCACGCCCTTCGCGGCGTCACGGCTCGCTTCCCTCGCGCGGTGCTCACCGCCGTCGCCGGACCTTCGGGCAGTGGCAAGTCGTCGATGCTTCGGATCCTCGCAGGCATGGACCACCCGAGCGCCGGCGCGGTGGAGGTCGAGGGTATGCGCATCGAGGGTGCGTCGTGGCGCCGGCTTCGAAGGCTGCGCCGCGACAAGGTCGGGTACGTCTACCAGCGGCCGTCGGACAACTTCTTCCCGCATCTGACCGTCCGGGAGCACCTCCAGCTCGCGGCCACCTCGCGTCGTTCGCCGGCGATCGGGGTCGAGGAGTTGCTCGATGTCCTGGGCATCGCGAATCGCATCGACCATTTGCCCTCTGAGCTGTCCGGGGGTGAGCAGCAGCGGGCAGCGTTCGCCCACGTACTGGCTTCGGGTGCGCGTCTGGTGGTGGCCGACGAGCCGACGGCCGAGCTCGACACACGCTCCGCCCTGGGGGTCCTTGCTGCGATCCGGCAGCTGCTCGGGTCCGGTGTGACCTTCGTCCTCGCCACCCACGATGGGACCGTCATCCGAGCGGTGAACGAGCTCGTGGAACTCGAACATGGTCTACTGCGCAGCAAACGCCGAGCCCGGGAACCCGCCCAGCTGGTCGAACATCCAGCGGCTGAGCACGTTGCGGCCGGCAGTCGCCGGGACCATACCGCGGTGCTTGAGGCGCGGGGCGTCTCAAAGACCTACCGTCGCGGGCCCGAGATCGTCCACGCCGTGCAGGATGTGAGCCTGATCGTCTCCAACAGCGAGCTCGTTGGGCTCATCGGGAGGTCGGGTTCGGGCAAGACCACGCTGCTGAACGTGGTCGCGGGCTGGGAGCGCCCTGATGCCGGGAGCGTCAAGGTGGCCGGAAGGCTTGTGGAAGGGGCACCGCCGAGCTGGAGCGAGATCGCAGTGCTACCGCAGCGGCTCGGCCTGATGGAGGAGTTGACGATTCGCGAGAACCTCGAGTACCCGGCGCGGCTCGCCGGCCGTCTCTACCAGACGCGCCCGCTGATCGATCGGCTTGTGGATAGTCTCGGGCTGTCGGCGCTCCAGGACCGATACCCGAAGGAGACGTCGGTTGGCGAGCAGCAACGTGCCGCATTGGCGCGGGCGCTCGTCCTTGCGCCTCAGCTACTCGTGGCCGATGAGCCGAGCGGACATCAGGATTTCGGATGGAGGAACCGCGTCTTCGAGTCGCTGAGGCGTGCGACGGAGGATGGGACGGCCTGCGTGGCGGCAACTCACGACGAGGGCATCGCGGGATATCTGGATCGTGTACTGGCAATGTCCGATGGCCGGCTGGAGGAGAAGAGCGCTTAGATCCGCTCTTGGGGCCTGGCTGAGGTCCTTCCGCGGACCTGACGTAATCGAGACCCGCTACTCGTGGCTTCCGCGGGCCATCGTTGGGATCGATCGAGGATGTCGGTTACGTCACGAATCGACATTTCCCAACGAGCGCTCCGCTCCAGCACGTCTGACGGTCCATTCGAGCATCCGCCGCTTGCCTGTTGCTTCATTCCGGGACGGACTTCGCGATGAAAGACCGTCTCCTGGCCAGGACCTCGTCGAATGGAGTCGGGGTCGGGCTCTTCCACATCTTTCGTGCCAAGTCGATGAACTTCCCTGCGTCCGGATCTCCGGCCTTCTCAAGCACCGTCCCGAGAAGCAGCAGAGGATCCGGATACCGCGGGACCGCGTCAACAACCTCCCGTAGGACGGAGATAGCCTCCTCCCGTCGTCCTGGGATCTGTACAAGCACGAAGGCCAACTCGTACTTCCCCGCGAAGTCGTCTGAGGGCGTCCGAGTCTGCGTCTCCGCCGCCAGGCGATCGGCCTCTTGCCAGTCACCTGAAAGCACAGCCACTTCCAGGAGTCCGAGACACGGCAAGCGCGATTGGGGAAACGTGGTTACCTGCGTATCAAGGATCTCCTTGGCCTCGACCGAGCGCCCCTGAGCGAGAACCGCTCGAGCGAGGAGCCATCCGAGATCCGGATCCGCGGTGGGGTGCCGAGCCAAGCCGCGCTTCAGCACCTCTTCAGCGCCAGCGTAGTCGTCTCGTCTGAAGCGCGCGTTCCCCCAGATCACCCAGGCACGCGGCACATCCGGACGCTTCCGAGCGTAGGAGGCGGCGATTCGTTCCTGAGCGTCGGTATCACCGAGGCTCCAAGCCCTCCTGATGCGCCGCACAACGGTCTCCGTGCTGGGAGCGAACCAAGGCATCAGCGCCCACCTCGCCAGATGAGCGCCGGGGACTCACTAGTCAGGATTCCGGATCACCGCCCTCCCGTCCTCTTCCACACGCGGCCTCTCGGGCAGGAGGTTCACATCGGTCGCCACGCCCCGCAAGTATCGCTTTCGGCGGAAGGCGCAACTCGGGGTGAGCCCCGCTTTCGTCACGAACCGACACTCTTCGGCCGTTGCTTGATCGCGAAAGACGCGGCCTTCAGGGTCGCGGAAGTACGCCCACGGCTCTTCTTCCCCGTAGATCGGAGTGATCGCCTCGACGCCGCGCTGAACGAGCTGCTCGTAGGTCGTCTTGATGTCATCGACCGCGAACGCGACCTGGAACCGTGGCTCGTTGTACTCGGCGTCCTCGGAGCGTTCGATCAACTCGAACCAACGGCCATCAGCCGTCTTGAAGCTGACGAAGTCGTCCCCGGAGTGGTCCTCGGGAAGGCCCAGCAGCTCGCCCCATAAGCGGCGCTGTGCGTCGAGGTCCTCGACCACGACGCCGATCCACGTCGGCCATCCGAGCAGTCCCCCGTCGTTCATGATCGCCGCCCTGACGTAGTCTCAGGTGAAGTCAAGGGGCAGGCACCGCTGACCGCAAGTCCAGGGATGTCGTTTCCGGCGGGAAGCGCACCGACCGGTTTCGATGGGAAGCATGGATGGCGAGGGCGCCGGGTTGGACCGCTCGGCGCCGATAGCTATCGCTCTGCGGAGGTTACGAACCCACCGCCGTCATAAGCATGTTCGACCCACCTGTGGTCGCTCCACCGCCAGTCTCCTGCGTCGAGCGAAAGACCGGAAAGCGCTTCGAGAGGAAGGATAGGAGTTCCGGCCCGTCGGGGTCATCCGGCGGAGCCCAAAGATCGTTCAACGTGTCGGAATCCATTCTCCAGACGACGATGCAAGTGACCTGTCGTCCGGCTCGTGTCACCGCCACGTCCCAATCGACCTCGAATCGGAAGATCCGTACCTTGGAGGGATCCTGGGGCAGGTCCTCCGCGCCGATGCGAAGCCAGGGCCGACCCGTCGCTCCCGGCGCCCCAAGCGCCGTTGTCCACCGGCCCGACCCCGAACCAAGATCGATGAGGATGCGGTCCCGACCGGTCCCGGTGCGTACCACGGCAAGAACGGGACCTGCTTCTAGGTCGGCATCCGGTTCGAACGGCGCTCGAGCTGCGATCAGGCCCGCGAACGGCTCGCCGCCCGCGGTGATGTCGTTCGTGTCGAGGACGTGCACCCTCCAGTCCGACTTGGTCATGGGGAGCACGTTAGCGCGACACCCACGGATCGATGCCGCTTCCGGCGGGAAGCGGCACTGCCACCCGGCTCGGTCTCGCTTACGTCACATACCGACGTTCGGCGCACGCGTTCACGGAGCAGTGCTAACCCGCACCGGCTGCCAATCTGGCTCGATGTCGAAGCTATCGGAAATCACGAAACGCACGATTACGGCGGTTTCCAGATCCAGCACGGCGATGTCTTCCCGGCCGTTGTCGTAGTTCGCGGTGGTGAATGCGATCTGCGAGCCATCCGGGGACCAAGCGGGTGTCCAATCGGCCGTGGGACCGGTCGTCAAGCGCTCTGGCTCGGAGCCGTCGGACTGGATCGCGTACAGATCATCTGAGTTGCGATGGCGGTTGCTCTGAAAGACGAGTCGTGTCCCGTCCGGCGACCAGTCGGGGTTCGCGTCGCGTGCCGGGCTCCGCGTGAGCCTTCTCCGATCCGTGCCGTCCGAGGCCATGAGGTAGATGTCCCAGTTGCCGTGACGTTTGCTCGTGAACGCGACAGTTCCGCCATCCGGCGACCATGCGGGCAGGAGATCCTCCACGCGGTTGTCCGTGAGGCGGGCGAGGTTTGTTCCGTCGGCGTTCACGACGAAGATCTCGGCCTTGCGACCGACGCCGCTGCCGAAAACGATGCGACTGCCGTCGGGCGACCAGGCGGGCTGAAACCCGGTCCGGGCAGTCACGCGCACGACGTTCGTTCCGTCCCCGTCCATCACGTAGATGTAGCTTCGGACGGTTCCGGCATCGAACCGCTGGAACACGATCCTGGTTCCGTCCGGTGACCAGCGAGGTCGATAGTCCTCGCCGTCGGTGAGTCGGCGCAGGTCAGACCCGGTTGGCGTGATCGTGTAGATGCCGCTCTCTGGCGGTCCACCGTCGCGCACAAACGCAATGAGCCCAGCGGCAACGGTCGGCGCCCCTCCTTGAGCACGGCCTTGCGTGGCCAGACCTGCGGCGAGCAAGTTCAGCCCGAGGATCACGGCTATCCCGGTACTTTTGCGTCGCCTGCAGTTCATCTTCCGCTCCGGGGACGCTCATCTTGATTTCCTTCGAGGAGACTGAGGCGACGGGGGATTAGGTTCCCTCCTGTCCGATGTCGTTTCCGGCGGGAAGCGCACCTGCGGTGGCTAGCTCGACGAGAGAACCGCGCCAAAGATGGCGGCTGGTTTGCCGAGCAGGTACGCCCAATAGCGGTCGCCGTACGACCAATGCCACCACTCAGTGGGGTAGTTCACGAAGCCGGCAGCGCGCATCGCGTCGATCAAGAGTCCGCGATTGCGGATCGCCTTACCCGAGATGTCCTGGGCCGATGTGTAGCATGCACCCTGGCTCTCCTCGGGCGACGCATTCACTGGCGTCCCCATGTCCAACTCCTCCCCGTCATTGGTGGCAAGGGTGAGGTCAATCGCACCTCCTGTCGAGTGCGGCGGCACGATGTCCGGCGGCGACACGTAGCGGCTCGCGCTGGTCCGAACGACGTCGTCGCTCCAGTCGGGATGCTGCGTCCGGAGCTCTCGACAGTACTCGTCGAAGTACCGCGCCTGCAGGTCGATTGGTCGATATCCCTCAATCACGACGAGGGCGAACTCTTCGGACAGCCGGTCTTGAGCCGTGAGCAGCCGATGGGCAAGGCCTTCGCGCACAAGGCGGAAGTCCGGGTTGACGTCTCGCTTACGGAGATCGAGCAGCAGCGATCCGACGTCGCTAAGGTCAACCAGCGCATCGCCGCGCTCGTCAATAGGCACGCGGACGACTCGGGGGTCATTGATTAGCACCACATCGACCGTCACGCAGCTTCGTCTTCACGCATCTGAGCGATGCTCAATCTATCCACTCGCTGACGTGTTGTGCAGTCGAGCTTCCGAGAGTTGCTGAGCTGAACGGATACCGTTCGCTGCGGAAGCCGTGTGGGCCGACGAACGATTGTCGTGAGGTGGAGTTGACTCCAATGAGGCCGCCGGATGTCGTTTCCGGCGGGAAGCGACTGCCGTGCCCAGTTAGGCTGCCACTCGGCTTCGGCGGCTCGCAAGGCCGACACCGACCCTAGGGGGGCGGGACGCGATGAACGACGCCGAGGCCGTCTCGCGATCAAGTACCCGCTGCTACGGTTGGCCTATGCGGCGGTCTGCGGTGGTCTTTCTTCTCTTGGTCGCGTGCGAATCCGGAGCCGAGGCCGAGGCCGGAGTCTTCTTCCCGACCTGGAGCGCGGAGGGCGCGGTACCGGCTGCGATCGTCCAAGGTGTGCTCGTCTAGACGGACGGATGCGTCTACATCCGCGCGAATGGTCAACGAACTCTCCCAGTGTGGAAAGAAGGACTCGGATTCGCTGACGGCACACTTCTTGGGTCCGATGGCGAACCGATAGCCGAGATCGGCGAGGTCGTACATGGCGGTGGCGACTGGTACGGGGGCAGGGGCGGTCGAGCGCATATCGAAGATCTTGCGGGTGAGCGGATTCCAGATCGATGCGTCATTGACGAGGGCCCGGATCGCTTCGCGGTGATCTACGACGTTGAAGCAGGTCCGTTCACATAGCAGGGTCGCTTTCGGCACGAAGCGACATTCGATAGCGGCGGTTCCGACACCTAGGCCATCGGGCTCGCGCTAGCACTCCCGACTTCACCTGGTAGCGCCTGCCAGTGCACGTCACCGCCCCCGCCCGTCCCGAGGTCATGGGTTAGGGGAATCTGGTCTGTCCCATCCGGATTCATCAAGTAGATGTCGAACGTCCCCGTGTTGTCCGTGTCTCTGGACAGAACGTCGCTCGCATGAAATGCGATCCTGGTGCCATCGGGCGACCAGACCGGGGCGACTTCGTCGTTGTTCGGATCACCTGCGATGACGGCGAGCCCGGAACCGTCGGAGTTCACGGCGTAGATGTCCCAGGTCTGGTTCGTGAGGTAGAGGTCGAACGCAAGCACGGAGCCGTCCGGGGACCACACGGGACGTCCCATGGTGTCAGCCTGGAAGTCCGCAACCTGCGTTATGTTCGACCCGTCCACGTTCATGGTGTAGGTCGCGCGGTCGTCGCCCTGGCTGTGGTGGTAAGCGATCCTGCTCCCATCGGAGGAGTAGGCTGGGGACTCGTCGAACCCGGGACTGGATGTGAGCTGAACCAGCCCGGTCCCATCCGGGGACACCGCGAAGATCCCGCCTTGGCCCGCGAATGCGATCCGAGTCCCGTCCGGGGACCACGTGGCGTCTTGTCCCGAGGCGATCCTCGTCTGGCCCGAGCCATCGACGTTCATGACGTACAGACCGTCGTCTCCGTCGTAGGCGATCCGGGTTCCGTCCGGAGACCACTTCGGGTTCAGCTGAGAGAACCAGCTTGCGACGTCGGCCGAAGTCGTCGTGAGGTTGGTCACCCCTGAACCATCGGCGTTCATCACGTAGATGTCGTAGTTGGCCCCACCCTGGACGGCTCCACGAGGGTAGCCGTAGAAGGCGATCTTAGTTCCATCTGGCGACCACACGGGGTCGTAGGCGGCCAGCACGATGCTCGGGTCGTAGGGCTCGATGAGATCGGTGATGTTGGCCCCGTCCGGGAACATCGTGCAGATGTGGTAGCCACACCCGAACGCGATGAGTCCGTTGGCGTACACCGCCACCGCGTCCGTTGGGTTCGCCTGCGTCCCCGTGATCCTTTGGACGGCCCTCTGGTTGCGCAGCGCGAGCACCGCAAGACCAAGGCCTCCCACGGCTACAAGGAGGGCGACGGCGACGGTCAGCGCGCGGCCCTCAGCTCGAAGCTCGGAACCCACCATCCCTCGGAGGTGACTGCCGATCTGTGGATGCGGTTCCGCTGGCCTTGGCAGTCAGTTCCAGCGGGAAGCGACATCGCGAAGGATGGGCCAGTATCTGCTCTCCTGCGCCTGAGCGTCTTCCGAGCGAGTCCCTCCGGAACAGATCGCGGCGAGTCCCAGTCATGGAGATGTGAGAATCGTCGGCAGGCGTGGACTTCGACTTGCAGTCGCTATCTCACTCACGCTCGTCTCTTGTGCGAGCGAGCCCACATTACCCGCGCCCTCCAAGACGCTGTCCGATCGCACCACGCAGGTGCTGCCCCTTCCAGAGAGCGGAGACATCTGGGACGTGGCCGTCAGTGAGGACGCGGTCTGGGTGACATCGCAAAGGGGCCTCTTCAGGATCGATGTAGCCACCAGCGAAGCCGTGAATGTGCTTCCCGAAGAGTACCTCTACCGGGTTGCAATCAGCTCCGGATCGGTCTGGATGACAACTGGAGAGAACGGACACGTCGTTCGTTTCGATCCCGATACGAAGTCTGTTGCAGCCGAGATCGATGTGCGTGCGGGTCCGGTCACCGATCTTGCTGTGTCGGAGGACGCCGTATGGGCAAGTGCGTCTAGCGATCTCGTGCGGATCGACCCCGCGACAAACGAGATAGTGGCGCGACTCCGAAGCCAGGGAGGCTTCGGTGACATCGCTCTCGGGGAAAGCGGGCTGTGGGTCGTCTCTGGATCGGGCGAGCAGGGAGCGGTCTGGCGAATCGATCCCGCGACCAACGACGTCCGCCAGCGGATCCCTCTCGCCAATCCGAGTTACTGGAACGAGATCGCGGTGGGAAGCGGAGCGGTCTGGGTCACCAGTTCGCCCACTGTCTATACGGACGGCCAGGCCCTGGTTCATCTCCATCGCATCGACCCCTTATCAGGCGACATCACAGCCGAGGTCCCTCTGGGCGACGGGCCGTCTGAGCTGGGCACGGACGAGGGGGCGGTCTCATACTCGGAGCTGGCTCTCGCCGAGGACTCTGTGTTGGTCCTCGTGAGCTACGAGGGTCTCCTGCTCACCGTGGACACGGACAAGCTCAGCGTAAGCAAGACCGAAGATGGAGTCGATTGCTGTAGTGGACTGGGGCCGGGAATGACCGTTGGCGCGGGGTCTGTCTGGATCACTGTCGCTGATGCCATCATGCGCTTTAGCCTGGAGGGCTGAGGGAGGACCTGGTCAGGGAGCGGACCCACAGGTCCGACGAGCACAGAGACTCGGCCATAGCTTCGCGCGCAACCAGTGCACTGCAATGTCGATTCCGCTCCCAAGCGTTACTCCCGGACCGCGCCGGGGTCCCGGCGTACCGGGGTCGGAACCGTGCGAGGCGTCAGGAGCGGGAGAGGGGCGAGTTCACTGGGGCGCGCGCCGTCGTCCCAGCATATCCGGTGAATCGACGCGCGTGGCGTCGGGCCGGTTCGAACCGCCCTAGCACGGGCCATCAACCAACTCGTCTCCCGGCGGTCCCGGGCCGATACCCAGGTATGAACTCGACCAGGAAGGAGAAGAAGATGCGGAAGCTGATCGCAGTCGCCGCTCTCGCCGCCGCTATGGCGGCCTGCGGCGGAAGCAAGGAGTTCACCCCAGACCCCCACGACTTCCCCGGCAAGCACGCAGTGTGCAAGGGATCGTCGGTCGTTAAGCAGAGGTCGTCCGACAACTTCACCGGCGAGTACTTCACCGGGTACGTGGACTGCGCCGACGGTCGCACGGAGTGGTGGGACGGCGGGGTACGGACCAGCTAGCAGCCGAAGGTCCAGACCGGGTGGGGATCGGCCGGGGCCTACCGGTGTGAGGGGTACGCTTCGCGCACGAACTGACATTCAAGGCAAGAGAACGTGCCGAGATGCGGATACTCAGGCCCAGATTTCGTCGAAGACAGTCTGATCCTCTGGGAGCAACCAGCACTCAGCGATCTTGCCGTCCTCGAACCGATACAAGCCGTGGGCACGCCACGCGACCGCCTTGCCGCCTCGCTTGGCTCGCCCCGAAGCGATGACGAGTCCATGCTCATCGTTTGCCAGAACGTCATGCACGGTGATTTCGAAGGTGTCGGCAGTAAGGTCTCGACGGCGTCGCACGTACCCCATCACCTCGTCCTTGCCCCGATACTCTCCCGAGATCGCGCTGCGACCCGGAACATGCCAGACGACGGCCTCGGTGAGGAGAGCCGCAAGGGATGCGTCGTCCCGTTGAGCCCGTGCATCGTACTCACGTCGCAGCAATCTCTCGTTTGGATGCATAGCTACCGGTCCCAGCCTGGTCACATCACCCGCATGGGTGGCTCACCAGCGCAGGTCACCTGTCTTACCAGACTCGGTCTCACACAAAGGGCAGCAGGCAGCCATGGCACGACTGACCGCCAGGCGTGTTGGCGACGCCGCAGCGCGGGCACCGGAAGCGCCCCGGAGCCCACGACATGATGAGGAGCGTGAGGAACCATGCAGCGAGTACACCAGCAGCGACCGAAGCTGCCGCGATGACGAATGGAACCGCGACCGTGATCGGGTGGTAGCTGTCCGGGAACGGCTCTGGACGGAGAGCGCCCAGGGCGAACAAGAGACCTCCAGCTCCGCCGATGATCCCCGCCAGCACGAACGCGACGATGGGCTTCATGCTGGCGTCCCTCGCGGGTCGATACCTCATCCCCACAGCGATCGGATCGTCTCCTTCCCGGACGAGGTATTCGGGATTGAACTGTACGGATTCCGGGGCAGAAAGGAAGGGTCATTGGTCGGTACTCCGACCAGCCCAAGGACCTCGGCCAGGTCACCCGGCCCCAGGCTCAGTGCCTCCAGATCGACCCGGTTGATGCAGGTAAGGCGTAGCCCAGTCTGGACTGGCCGAATGCCGCAGGTTGTATCAATGGTGTGTTCAGCTCGACCCCCAGCACATCTGCCGCGCCTGCACACCCCAACAAGGAAAAGGCTGCGCCTTCAGCATCTACAGAACGCCGTCGGCCAGGCGTCGCACCGAGTCCGCTCCAACATCGGCGTCCAACACGAACACGACAGTCGAGGCTCCAGCATCGGCGAACCGTTGCACCTGTTCCTTCGAACCGGAAGGATCGTCGGTGCGGAGCTGGATGCCCTTCCTCAGAGCTGGACGACTCGCCTCCTCGCAGGCTCGGTCAAGCCTGTGCGCGATCTCGGCAAACTCGTCGGGCTCCATTCCCGGGGCATGCCACCCGTCTCCGTACCGGACGGCGATGGCGAGCGCCCGCTCGGACTTCCCACCTACCAGGATCGGCGGAGGGGCAATCCCGAGCGCGCCGAGCGAAGCGTCCCTCAGCCCGCTCGCCTCGTCCGTGACGTGTTCGCCTCGCCACAGCGAGGGGAGGACCCGACAGCACGCATCGAGTCGGGCGATCCGCTCGGTGAAGTCCGGAAACCCGATGCCGAGGGCCTCGTGGTCGTAACGCGCAAAGTAGTGCGAGCCGGCACCGATCCCAACCTCCACCCGCCCGCCCGATGCCGCCTGGGCGACTGCGAGTTCGGCCGCCAGTAGGAACGGATGGCGCAGTGAGGCGTTCACGACGTACACGCCGAGAGCGATGCGGCGAGTCCGCCCCGCCATGGCAGCAAGCAAGGTCGGAGCGTCCCATGCCCGCTCGCCATGAGGAGAGGAGGAGACATGATCGAAGCAGGCGAGAACGTCGAACCCGACCGTCTCGGCGACCTCCCATGAGGCAACCAGTTCGTCGAAGGACCACCCGTACTGCCCGGGCTTGACGCCAATTCGCATCCGTCCATTCTGCTCTCCTCCCGGTGTGGAGAGGGCGCAGAGCCCGGACACGCTCGGATGTCGTTTCCGGCTGGAAGCGACCCCAAGCCGCCCGCTTGATGTCTTTGACCCTGACGGAAACCGCCTAGTTCGCTCGTCGGTCTCCTGGTCATGAGGCGTTCCCTCGCGTCGCTGCTGCCCGTCGCGATCATCATGCTCGGCTGCGCGCCAAGGACGAGCCCGTTGGCGGTTCCATCAGC
>DASXTX010000142.1:0-7893 GCA_036505195.1 Actinomycetota bacterium | reverse complement strand
CCGTTGCGTTCGATGATCTCGAACAGCTCGGACGTCTCGATCAGCGAGTTCGGCTGCTTGCCGGCCTGCGCGGCCGCCAGCACCACCGTGAGCGGCGTCCGGAGCTCGTGGGTCACGAGCCCGAGGAACTCGGACTTCATCCGGTCGAGCTCGACGAGCTCGACGACGTGGGCGCGCTCGGCGTCGAAGAGCCTCGCGTTCGCGATCGCCACCGCGCCCTGTTCGGCGAACAGGCTCAGTGCGCGAAGGTCGTACGCGCTGAACGTGCTGCCCGCCTCTGCGTTCACGTTGAGCACGCCGAGGAGCTGATCGCGATGCACGAGCGGGACCGACATCGCGCTCGAGACCGCCAGCGTCCGGGTGTCGAGCCCGGGGAACTCCTTCGAGCTCGGCCGTCCGTTGATCAGGAGCGGCTCCATGGTTTGCGCCACGCGGCCGGCGATCCCCTCACCCATCGCGACCCGCCGACCGAGAGCATCCGGGTTGTCGCGGACGCACCGAGCGACGAGCGAGTCGCCGTCCACGAGCATGATCGAGCCGCTCGCCCCGGCCAGCAGCTCCTGCGCGCTGTGCAGGATCACGTCCAACACGGCGTCGAGCTCGAGAACCGCGTTCATCGCCTTGCCGGCCTGCAGCAGCAGCGAGAGCTCGCGGAGGCGGTTCGAGAGGGCGGCGGTGAGGACCCGCTCGTCCGTGAGCAGCCTCGACAGCTTCTGGAGGTGGCGTTCCTTGTCGATCGCGTACGCGCAGAAGCCCATCGACATCAGGACGATCCCCCATCGCAAGGGGCCGGAGGAGATCGGCGAACCATGCGAGATTGGCCATATCGACAGCACCACGACGCCGACGCTGATCGAGACCAGCATGATCGAGGTGAGGATCCACAGCTGGATCCGGCGGTGTTCGACCGCCTCGAGCGAGGGCGTGCTGAAGTCTCGGAGACCGACGATCCGGGCCTCGGCTGCGATCGAGCTGGGAAGGTCCTCGGTCGTTTCAGGGCGCGCTCGAGCTCGTCTCATCCACCCAGGTATCGGCAGGCCTCAGGCGCCCTTGAAGGTGAGCCTGGAATGCGAGATGGTGCTCGGAACCCTGTGCTGAGCGGCGCGTTGGGCGGGCTGATCGACCCCTCGTGCTAAGCAGCGCCCTCGGATGCCTCGTGGAGCACGATGACGATGTCTTCCAGGGCCGTGCCCTTCGCGAGGAACCCCGAGGCCCCCGCCTCCCTGGCCTCCTTCTCCACGCCGGGGTCGGCGTGCGCGGTCAGGATCACGACGGGCAGGCCAGGTCGATCCTCGTGGATCCTGCGCATCGCCTCGATCCCGTCGAAGTCGGGCATGGACAGGTCCATCAGCACGAGATCGGGCTCGTCCTTGCGAGCGCGATCGGTGGCTTCCCGGCCGCCGCCGGCCTCGCCGGCGACCTCGATGCCCTTCACCATCCGCAACGCAGACGTGAGCGCCCGGCGGAACGCCGGGTGGTCATCAACCACCAACACCCGCACCGTGTCTTCTCCCTCGCCGAGAAATCCTCAGGGAAGACCAGAGGTTTCCGTCGGCAGCATCCTGCCCGAGACCACAGGCGGGAACAACGCCCCAAATGGCTGAACTTGCATGGCCCATTTGGGCTATGGCCAGCGCAGGGGGCCTAGATCGTCCTCGACTTTCCCTCGGGCGCTCATCCGATCGCGGGATGTGGCCGAAGGATCGTGGAGGAACGGTCGTGGGAACGAACGGGAGGCACGGGCGGTTGCATCTGGGGTCGGGGGTATACTGCCCTGCGTGGGGCGCTTCGGCGGGCGCACGAGATCGTGCCACACCGAAGCGCTCGACCTGCCTCGGGGGTAGGACGGGGTCCGCTGATCCCCGAGGCCGTTCGATAGGTGGGGCTTGGGCCCCGGGAGACTGAGATGTTCGAGCGTTTCACGGACCGAGCCCGCCGCGTCGTGGTCCTCGCCCAAGAAGAAGCGAGGATGCTCAACCACAACTACATCGGGACCGAGCACATCCTGCTCGGCCTGATCCACGAAGGAGAAGGGGTCGCCGCCAAGGCGCTCGAGTCGCTCAACATCTCCCTGGAGGCGGTCCGCCAGCAGGTCGAGGAGATCATCGGCCAGGGCCAGGCGGCGCCGACGGGCCACATCCCGTTCACGCCCCGCGCCAAGAAGGTGCTGGAGCTCTCGCTCCGGGAGGCGCTGCAGCTCGGTCACAACTACATCGGGACCGAGCACATCCTGCTCGGCCTCATCCGCGAGGGCGAAGGCGTCGCCGCGCAGGTCCTGCAGAAGCTCGGCGCCGACCTCAACCGTGTCCGCCAGACCGTGATCCAGCTCCTGTCCGGCTACACCGCCGGCAAGGGCGAGACGACGCCGGGCGGGCAGGGGGAGCAGGCCGGTCAGGGCTCGATGGTGCTCGACCAGTTCGGTCGGAACCTCACCCAGCTCGCGCGTGACACCAAGCTCGACCCGGTGATCGGCCGCGAGAAGGAGATCGAGCGGGTCATGCAGGTGCTGTCGCGCCGGACCAAGAACAACCCGGTGTTGATCGGCGAGCCGGGCGTCGGCAAGACGGCGATCGTCGAGGGCCTCGCCCAGGACATCGTCCGCGGTGAGGTCCCCGAGACCCTCAAGGGCAAGCAGATCTACACGCTCGACCTGGGCGCGCTCGTCGCCGGTTCGCGCTACCGCGGCGACTTCGAGGAGCGCCTGAAGAAGGTCCTGAAGGAGATCCGCACGCGCGGCGACATCGTGCTGTTCATCGACGAGCTGCACACGCTCGTCGGTGCCGGGGCGGCCGAGGGCGCGATCGACGCCGCGAGCATCCTCAAGCCGATGCTCGCGCGCGGCGAGCTCCAGACGATCGGCGCGACGACGCGCGACGAGTACCGCAAGCACCTCGAGAAGGACGCGGCGCTCGAGCGGCGCTTCCAGCCGATCAACGTCGAGGAGCCGACCGTTGCGCACACGATCGAGATCCTCAAGGGCCTGCGCGACCGGTACGAGGCGCACCACCGTGTGTCGTTCACCGACGACGCGCTGGTCGCCGCCGCGAACCTGTCGGATCGGTACATCAGCGATCGCTTCCTCCCGGACAAGGCGATCGACCTGATCGACGAGGCGGGCTCGCGGATGCGGATCCGCCGGATGACCGCGCCCCCCGACGTGCGCGAGGTCGACGAGAAGATCGCCGAGGTCCGTCTGCGCAAGGAGAGTGCGATCGACGCGCAGGACTTCGAGAAGGCGGCCTCGCTCCGCGACGAGGAGCGCCAGCTGGTCGAGGAGCGCCAGCGGCGCGAGCGCGAGTGGAAGTCGGGCGAGATGGACGTGCTCTCCGAGGTGGACGAGGAGGAGATCGCCGAGGTGCTCGCCACCTGGACCGGCATCCCCGTCTTCAAGCTGACCGAGGAGGAGACCGAGAAGCTGCTTCGCATGGAGGACGAGCTCCACAAGCGGATCATCAGCCAGGAGGACTCGATCACTGCGGTCAGCAAGGCGATCCGGCGCACGCGCGCCGGCCTGAAGGACCCCAAGCGGCCCTCTGGTTCGTTCATCTTCCTCGGCCCCTCGGGCGTCGGGAAGACCGAGCTCTCCAAGGCGCTCGCCGAGTTCCTGTTCGGCGACGAGGCCGCGCTGATCCAGCTCGACATGTCCGAGTACATGGAGAAGCACACGGTCAGTCGCCTGATCGGATCGCCCCCGGGCTACGTGGGGTACGAGGAGGGTGGCCAGCTCACCGAGGCCGTCCGCCGCAAGCCGTTCAGTGTGATCCTGTTCGACGAGATCGAGAAGGCGCACCCCGACGTGTTCAACACGCTCCTGCAGATCCTGGAGGACGGGCGCCTGACGGACTCGCAGGGTCACCAGGTCGACTTCAAGAACACGATCATCATCATGACGTCGAACCTCGGGACCCGGGACATCCAGAAGGGACCCGGGATCGGGTTCGCGGCGCGTCCGGACGAGAAGATGACCTACGAGAAGATGAAGGACCGGGTCATGGACGAGCTGAAGAAGTCGTTCCGACCCGAGTTCCTGAACCGGATCGACGAGGTGATCGTCTTCCACTCGCTCACCCAGGAGGACGTGAAGCAGATCGTCGACCTGCTGATGAAGCGAGTGACCGAGCAGCTGAAGGCCAAGGACCTCGAGATCGAGCTGACCGACGCCGCAAAGTCGGTCCTGGCCGAGAAGGGGTTCGACCCATCGCTCGGCGCGCGGCCGCTCCGGCGGACGATCCAGCGCCTGGTCGAGGATCCGCTGTCCGAGAAGCTGCTGTGGAAGGAGTTCCGCGCCGGCCAGACGATCATCGTGGACGCGCGCGACGGCGAGATCGTGTTCGAGGGCGCGGGGGTCCCGCCGGACATCCCCCCCGTTGAGCTCGCGGGTTCGCAGGAGGCCTGAGCGGGTCGAGAGAGCTGTGGGTTCGGCGTGCGCGCCGAACCCCGAAAGACCGAGGGCCCGGCAACCGAGAGGCTGCCGGGCCGTTCGGTATCTGGGGTCCTGGCGATCAGTCGTAGCGGTTCACGAGCAAGGAATCGTTCGACGCCCACGTCACGCCGTTGAGGTCGGTCGTCACGCGGAGTCCCGTGTCGGTGGCGAGCCCGGTTTCGAGGTCGAAGACGACGACGTTCATGAGTGGCAGGAAGCCCGAGGGGTTCTCGTCGAACCGCAGGGCCACGATGCGGGTGCCGTCGGGCGACCAGGCCGGCGCCCAGGCGGCCTCATCCGCGATCGCCGATGGCGAGGCGATGGGATGCTGATCGCTCCCGTCCGAGGCCATCACCCAGAGCGCGCCTCCGTTCCAGTACGCGATCCGGGTCCCGTCGGGCGACCATGCGGGCTCGATGTTCGACACGTCGTTGTGGGTGAGTTGCGTCGCGGACCCGCCATCAGACGGGATGGTGTAGATCTCGCTGTCCGTGGGCCCGCCGTCCTCGCCGGATCTCGAGCCGTTCCAATACGCGATCGTGGACCCGTCCGGCGACCAGGCCGGGTAGAAGTCCCCGTTCGGGTCCTCGGTGAGTTGGCGGATGTCGGAGCCGTCTGCGTTCATCACGAAGATGTCGCCGTCGTCGACGTAGGCGAGCTGCGAGCCGTCGGGCGACCAGGACACCGCGTCCTGCGCGTCTCCTTCGTTGTTGGTGATGCCCTCGATGAGGGTCCTCAGACCGGTGCCGTCGACGCCGATCGTTGAGATGCGGCCGGGTGTGATGAATGCGATCGTGCTCCCGTCGGGGGTGAGCCGCAGCCCGTAACCATCCGACGCCTCAGGGATCCGTTCGAGCACACTCCCGTCCAGGCCGATGATCTGCGCTCCGAGCGGCGGCGTCGTGGCGTGCTGTCGGGCCGTCGCGCCGTCGTTCGCCGGGGCCACCTTGGAGTCGTCCCCCGGCCGCAAGAACGTCGCGAACGCGATCACCCCGAGCACGAGCGCGGCCACGAGCACGATCGCTCCCGCCTTCCGGTTGCGAGCGGCCCGCCGATGGCGACGCTCCTGGTCCCTCCACGCGTCCAGATCGGGTTCCGTCTGCTTGGTCACCATCTCGAAGACCTCCCTCAGCTCAGACATCGCTTGGGCTCCCCTTCCGAAGTACGGCTCGGCCCTGCGTCGCGAGCGCGCGGACGGTCGACGGACGGATGCCCATGATCCGTGCGGCCTCCTCGGAGCCGTAGCCGTACAGGTCGAGCAGGACGAGGGCGGCGCGCTTGCGTGGTGACAGCGCGAGCAGCATGCGACGAACGTCTTCCCGGAGGTCCACCTCGTCGAACGGGTCGGTCGTCGAGGCGACCGGCACCAGCCTGCGCGTGGCCCGGACCGCGGCGCGCGTCCGCATCCGGAACCCGTTCAGCGCCACGCGGAACAGGTACCCCGTGGGATCGTCGATCCGGTCGATCCGGTCCCATCGCTCCCACAGCCTCAGGAAGGCCTCCTGCATCAGATCGGCCGCGTCAGCCCGGTTGCCGGTCACGAAGTACAGGGCCTTGAACAGACCCGCGTGCTCCTCCGCGAAGAACACCGCGAAGTCGGGGGAGGCCGGTTCGGCCTCCGGGAACCTGATGACGTCGCCCTCTGCCTGCATCAACCACCTAGATGCCGCGGAGACCACGAGCGCTTAGCTCGAGAGCGAGGATGACCCTTCCGAGCCAGCAGCGCGACCGCAACCGGGAGCCGCTCGAAGCATCGACGACGACCCGAACGAGAACAGTGGGTGCCGACCTGCGCGTTCTTCCGAACGACGGATCGGTGGCGGAGGACCTAGCCCGTCCAGGGGATTGACCGCTCGACGCCGACCTTGCTTGGTTGGAACCACAACCTGCTCTCGTGGAGGTCGTCAGACATGCACGACGAGCCAACGCTCGGATCACTGGTGAGGCCGGATCCACCCGCCCTCGACCCCTCGTGGTCGGGGTACCCCATCGTTCCATCATCGGGCCTCTCCCGCCTTGCTCTGCCGGTCGAACGCCTCGGGTGATCCTGCCCGGGCGAACCCTCGACCGATCCCGCGTCTGACCCAGGCAAGGCTCGGGTTGGCCGCACCGAGGGGCCGGCCCGAACCGAGGGAAGGAGCGACGATGCAACCGAACCCGCGATCGACATCGAATGGCGGTCTCGCGTTCCGCTGCGATCGTTGCGGTGGAACGGCGAGCGTCCGAAGCGGCAGGGACTTCCTGTGTACGACGTGCGTTGCGCTGAATGCTGACGTGTTAGCAGATGAGGCGCTCGTCGTGTGCGATCGCTGCGACCGGGAGTCGCTGGTGCGACTCGGTGAGCAGTTCCTGTGTGCGTCTTGCGCCATGAACGTCCTCCGCGAGAGCGCGGAGGCCACCGAGGGGTTGACGACCACTCGCTCGTTGCAACCGATCGAGCTCCTCACGTGCGGCGAACCCGAGTCCGTGCTCGCGCACGGGCTCGAGGTGGGCCGGATGGTCCGGGAGGGGACGATGCCCCTCGTCGAGGCGGCGGCGGCCCATCATCAAGCGCTCGTGAGATCGATGAGGGGAGCTCGCGACATCGATGAATGCGTTCGGCGCGTCGAGGCAGGGGCGGTCCTGTTCAACGTGTGGGCGTTCTCGTTCGACGCCCGGCTGGACGACCTCGAACGACGGAACCGGGCTCTGCTCCTCGTCCTCCAGGAGCTCGAGCGGCACGTGGCCGAGTTCCCCTAGTCCGTACCCCGTCGTAGGGTTTGCCCATGGGTCTCGGGAACGAGGAGTGCTGGGCCGTCGAGACGTCGCGTGACGGGGACAAATGGCGATCCCTCGGGAAGGCCTGGAAGTCGCCGGGCGAGCCCGTCCTGATGCACGTGTCCGTTCGCTTCGTTCGGTACCGGCAGCTCGTGCCCGCCGAGACCTCCGAGTGGAGCGAGCCGCTCGAATCCGAGGGCGATCTCCCGATGACGATGGTCCGGATGGAGGACCGAGCTCGGCAGGACCTGTGGCCCGGCGACGAGCACCTCGGGCTCCCGATGCTCCTGCCCGGAGGCGAGACCGGAAGGCTCCAGGCGTTCGAACACGCACCCGACGGCTCGAGCTGGAGGTACACTCTCGAGTTCCGGGGCGCGCGCGAGGGGTAGGCGCGCGGGCCATCTGATCCCGGACCCGCGAGCCCTTTTTACCCCGCGTCGACACGGTCACACGATCGTCACATCTCGATCCCGGTCCGCAGCTCCTCGGGGACCAGGTCGGCGAACTGCCAGGCGGTCCACAGGTCCGCGGCGAGCCGGTCCGGCGACGATCGCACCCCGAGCCGTTCGAAATGCTCGCAGATGCGACGCACGTCTCGCTCGAGCAGCGCGTGCGCGTGCCGGTTCTTGCGCGGGTCGATCGCCTGCGGGAGGTCGATGACCGTCACGCGCCCGTCCCAGACGAGCAGGTTGTACGCGGACAGGTCGCCGTGG
>DASXTX010000141.1:0-13386 GCA_036505195.1 Actinomycetota bacterium | reverse complement strand
GGTTCATCGAGAGAGGCCAAGCGGATCTGCGCCGATTGTCCGGTTCGCATCGAGTGCCTCAACTACGCCCTTCGCCGCGACGAGCGGTACGGGGTGTGGGGAGGGATGAGCGAACGAGAACGGCGACGCCTGAAGCGCATGGCGTCCTGACACCGATGGAAAGGGGGTGACCGATGTCTCCCGCGAAGAAGAGATCCACCGCGAAGCGCAAGACGGCGGCTCGCAAGCCAGCGGCGAAGAAGAAGACCGCTGCGCGCAAGACCACGCGTAAGAGGAAGACCGCCGCGCGCAAGCCGGCAGCGAAGAAGACGACGCGCAAGAAGACGACGCGGAGGAAGCCCGCAGCGAAGAAGACCGCTGCGCGCAAGACGACGCGGAGGAAGACCACGCGCAGGAAGACCGCCGCTCGCAAGCCGGCGGCCAAGAAGGCAACGCGCAGGAAGACCACACGCAGGAAGACCGCGGCCAAGAAGACTGCGGCCCGTAGACCGGCGAAGAGGCGGACCGCGAAGTAGCGGTAGCCGTCGGATCGCCGTTTCAGCTCGGAAGGGGGGCATCGCCCCCCTTCCGCGTGCTCGAACACCGGCGTGCTAGGCTGCGCGCCGCCTCAGGGCGGACTTCATGGCCACGACAACCGTCGATCGTTCTCCTGCTTCGCACGACGTCCGCTCGCCCAGGGTGCTCGTCGTGCTCGTCACGCGCGACGCCGTCGCCTGGCTGCGGGGTTGCCTCGAGTCGCTCGCCGCGCAGACCCATCCGCGCCTGGGCGTTGTCGCTGTGGACAACGGCTCCTCCGACGGCACGCTCCAGCTCCTGCGACAGGCGCTCGGCGAGGCGCGGGTGGTGGCGCTTGGGGACAACCGGGGCATCGCGGGCGCGCTGACCGCCGCGACCGAGCTCCCGGCCGCCCGGGCCGCCGACTACCTCTTACTGGTGCACGATGACGCGGCGCTGGCGCCGGATGCCGTCGAACGCTTCCTCGAGGCGGCCGAGGGCATCAAGGGCGTCGAACGCGTCGGCGTCGTCGGCCCGAAGATCGTCGATTGGGACCAGCCGAGGGTCCTGCGGGAGGTGGGGCGCTCGACCGACCGGTTCGGCCACCCCTATACCCCGCTCCAGGACGGCGAGCTCGACCAGGGGCAGTACGACCGGGTGCTCGAGGTCCTGTTCGTCTCCTCCGCCGTCATGCTGGTCTCGCGCGAGGCGTGGCAGCGGACGGGTCCGTTCGACGAGCGCTTCGCCGGTCATCACGACGATCTCGACTTCTGTTGGCGGGCCCGCCTGGCCGGGTTCCGGGTCCTGATGACCCCCCTCGCCACCGCCCGCCACCGGGACGCGACCTCCCGGGGCGAACGACGCGAGGAGCAGCCCTCGAGGAGCACCCGCTACTACGCCGAGCGCGCCGCGCTCGCCTCGATGCTCAAGGACTACGGGGTCCTCACGCTGTTGTGGCTCCTGCCGGTGTACGTCGTGCTCGGCCTCGCCCGGATGCTCTACCTGGCCCTGTCGCGGCGCTTCGAGGACGCGTTCGACCTGCTCGGGGCCTGGGGGTGGAACCTCCGGCACCTTCCCGGGACGCTCCGCCGAAGGATCCGAGCCCAATCCGTCCGTTCGGTAGCCGACCGCAGGATCCGCCCGTTCATGGCGTCCTCCTTCCGTCTGACCAGGTGGTTCGAGCGGGCGGAGGAGTTCCTGGACGAGGGTCTGGAGGAGCTCGACGACGACGAGCTCCGGGGCCCGCTGCCCCGCCGCGCGGCCACGGTGGCTGCCGGCCACCCGGTCCTGCTCGGGTCGATCCTCGCGATCGGGCTCGGGGCGCTCGCGGTTCGCCACTTCGTCGGTCCCGAGGTGCTTTCGGGCGGGGCGCTCGCCGCGTTCCCCACCGACCTCGGTGTCTTCTTCCGCGAGTTCGGCTCGGGGGTCCGAACGACGGTGCTCGGCGGTGTCCAGCCGGGCAGCCCGGCCCTCGCCGGGCTCGGGGCGGGGTCGTGGGTGGCATTCGGGAGCACCGCGCTCGCGCAGAAGATCCTGCTCGGCGCGATGCCCGCGCTCGCGGGCATCGCGATGTACCGGGCGATGGCGCGCCAGACGGGCTCGCCGGGCGCGGCCGTGGTGGCAGCGGCCGCGTACGTGCTCTCCGCGACGATGCTCTGGGGCTTCTCCGAGGGGCGGCTCTCCTTCCTGGTCGTGCTCGCGGTCCTCCCACTCGCGTGGGACCGGATCGACGCCGCGTTCGCCCGGCGCGCCCCGGAGCGTCCGTTCCGTTTCGGCGTCGGGCTGGGCGTGGCGCTGTCGATCGGCGCGGCGTTCGCCCCGGCGATCGTCCTGCCCGTCGGGCTGTTCGCGCTCGTGAACGTCGTCGCCGGCCGCCGGCGCGATCGTGGGTCGGCGCTGGTCGCGCTCGCCGCACTCTCGGCGGCGTTGCTCGCGTTCCCCGTCGTGATCGCCGCTTCGGGCGATGCGGCCTCGGCGCTCACCTCCCAGATGGGGACGACGAACCCCTGGTCACTGCTTCGGCTCGCCCCCGGGACGGGACCCGGGACATGGGCCGTCTGTGCGTTCCTCCCGGTCGCCGCGATCGTGTGCTTCGCCGGCGCGGGAGATCCCCAGCGCGGCCGGGCGTGGCGAGCGCTGGTGGTGGCGATCTCGGGGACCGTCCTCGCGTGGGCGTCGGTGGCCGGGGTCCTGCCGGCGGCGCTCACCAACGCGCCCGCGTGGATCGCCGCGGCCGCCGTGGCCGAGAGCGCGCTCGTCGCGTACGGGCTCTCGACCTTCGGCAAGGGTCTGGAACGGCAGGCGTTCGGCGCTCGCCAGCTGGGGGTGGCGGTCCTGGCCGTGGTGCTCTCGGTCGGCATCGCCGCGCAGGCCCTCCAGGTCACGTTCGCCGAATGGGAGGTGCGGCCCGGCGGGCTCCCGCCCGCGTGGCCGGTGATCGCCTCGACCGCGCAGGGGCCCTTCCGGATCCTGTGGCTCGGCGAACCGGACGGCGATCGGTTCCCCGCCCCCGGCGGTGACCCGATCTCGCTGGCCGAGGCCGGCGAGCGGACCGTGCGGTTCGGTCTGACCGATCGTGACGGCGTGACCGCGCTCGATGAGGGGCGCGCGCGGTCGGGCAGGGGCTACGACGAGCTGCACGGTGTCCTCGAACGGCTGCTCGCCGGTGGCACCCGGCACGCGGGCGCGTTGCTCGGCCCGTTCGGTGTCCTGTTCGTGATCGCCGAGGAGGGCGATCTCCCGCCGGGCGTCGCGGAACGCCTGTCCGAGCAGCTGGATCTTGACCGTGTCCCCGCCGGCGGACTGACGATCTTCCGGAACGCGGCCGCCCTGCCGACCGCGTTCGTGTCGCCCAACGCGCCCGTGCCCGATCGTTCCGACCCGGCGGCGGTCGAGGCCTCGCCCGCCCTGATCGCGCGCGAGCTCGGCGGTGCCGGCGCGTCCTTCACGGGAACCGCCGATGCGCCGGGCCACGTCGTGGTGACCCAGCAGCTCGAGGCGGGCTGGCGGGTGGAGAACGGCGGCGAGGTACTCGCGCCCTTCCCCGGCTACGGCTGGGCGATCGCCGCGCCCGTGCAGACGGGGACGGTCGCCGTTCGCTTCACGGACCAATGGGTCCGCACCGTCGAGCTCTTCCTGCTCGCGCTCCTGTGGGGCATCGCCCTCTGGGTGACGCGCAAGCCGGGGTCCGCGTGAGGAAGCTTCAGCCCCTGGTCGCGATCCTCGTTCCGGTCGCGCTGCTGGCCGGCGCGGCGTACGCCGACCGCGATGCCACCCCCCGAACGTTCGAGCCGGCGAACGAGGTCCGTGCGACCTCGGGTGCGTGGTTCTGCCCACACGGCGGCGGACCGGAGGGGTGGGAGGTCCGGCTGCAGGTGGCGAACCCGGGGGAGCGGAGCGCGACGGTCCGGGTCCGGTCCCTCGACGGCGGCAAGCCCGGCGAGCCCGAGACGTTCGAGGTGCCGGCCGGCCGGTTCGTGCAGATCCCGGTCGTTTCGCGAGGCCGCGAGCGCTCGTCGATGGTCGAGTGGTTCGGCCAGTGGGTGGCCGTCGGGTGGGTCGCCCACGCCGGCGGGGGCGAGGGGGGCGTGGCCGCCGAGCCGTGCGCCCCTGCGGCCGGGGGTCGCTGGTTCCTGCCCGACGGGTCGACCGACGTCGAGAAGGATCACGACTACGTCGTCGTGATGAACCCGTTCGCCCGCGAAGCCGTCTTCTCGATCACCCTGCTGTCCGAACGCAAGGAACCGGTGCGGCACGGCTCGCTCACCGACGTCGCTCTGCGCCCCTTCCGCAGCGTCGCGTTCGACCTGGGCGACGTGATCCTCGGTGAACCCACCGTCTCCGCGCTCGTCGACGTCTCCGTCGGACGGGTCGCGGCCGCGACGCTCGGCGTCTCGGACACGGGCGGCATCAGGTCTGCCCTGGGCTACCTCGGGGCGCCCCCGGCAACGCTCACCTTCCCCGGCGGCGCGGACGCGGGCCGAACCCAGCTCGTCGTGATGAGCGCCGGCGCCGGCAACGACGTATCCCGGGTCTCGCTCGGCGGTGACATCCTGGTCAAGGGCGGGCCAGCGCAGGTGTTCGCCGGTCTGGCGGAGGCGAGCATGCCCGCCGCCTCCGCTCGGACCTTCACGACCACGACCTCGGGCCCGACCTCGGTGCGCTTCACGGTGTCGGGGCAGGACGTGGCGGCCGTCCGGCGGACGTTCGGCGTGGTCTCGGACCAGGCGTCCCTCACCGGGGCCCCGCCCGCGTCGTCGTGGATCGTGCTGCCCGCGGTCGCGGGGGAACCCTCGAACCCGGGCCTCGTGCTGACGAACCCCGGCACCGAGCCCGCGGTCGTCACGCTCGGCTTCCTGTCCCCGGGGCCCGCCGAGCAGATCAGCGTCAGCGTGCCGCCGGGGTCGACCGTGGAAGCGCCCGAGGAGTTCCTCGGGGTCGCCCCCGAGGCAGCGGTGTGGGCGAAGGCAACATCGGGAACCTTCATCCCGGCGGCCGCGTCCTACTCGCTCGGTCACGACGGGCTCGCGACCTACGCGGCCGCGCTCGGGATCGAGATCCCCGAGGGCGTCCTGTAGGGCCAGGCTCCGGGTCTGGACGCTCGGCACGCCGGATAGGATGATGTGTCTCGCGGCAACCGCCGCGGGATTCATGGCGAGGAGAACGGGGTCGGGACGTGGCACGAGCGAGGCATCGGCGGGGCGGTCGATGGGTGGTCGTCGCGGTGACGTTCGGCGTGCTGGCGGTCGTGGCGGCGGGGACCGCGTTCGCGGCCTACCAGTACGACGCCTCCACCTCGGACCGGATCCTCCCGGGCGTGTCGGTCGGCGGCGTGGATGTCGGCGGCATGAAGCGCGACGAGGCCGTCCGGACCCTCCGCGAGCTCGCCGAGCCAACGCTCTACAGCGAACTGGTCGTGGAGGCCGCCGGCCACAGCTGGAACGTCACCCCGGCCTCGCTGGGGATGACGGCCGACGTCGAGGGGGCAGTCGCGAGGGCACTCGCGGTCGCGGACGATCTGTCGCTGACGTCGCGCGTCTACCACCGCCTGCGAGACGTCCCCGTCGACGTGTCGCTCGACCTGCCGTTCGACGAGCACCGGCGCGAGGTCAAGGCGTTCGTGCAGCAGGCCTTCGACGAGGTAGCGCTCCCCGCGGTCGACGCCCGGTTCGCGCTCGTCGACGGCGAGCTCGTGACGAGTCGGTCGCACAGCGGCCGGGAGCTGGCGATCGGGGCGGCCACCGACCGGATCCTGGAGGCCCTCGGGCAGCGCACCGACGCGGTCGAGGTCCCGGTCCGAACGGTCGAGCCATCGGTCACGACCGCCGCCCTCGGTCAGTCGATCGTCGTCGACCTCTCCGAGAACCAGCTGTACCTGTACGACGGGCTCAAGGTGGTGGCCGACTACCCGGTCGCGACCGCCGCCGCCGGCTACACCACGCCTGTGGGGACGTGGGAGGTTGTCGACAAGCGCGAGAACCCGACCTGGTACAACCCGGCAGAGGACACGTGGGGCGCCGACCTGCCGCCCATGATCGCGCCCGGTCCGGGCAACCCGCTGGGCACCAGAGCGATCTACCTCAATGCGCCCGGGATCCGCATCCACGGGACCTACAGCTCGTCGTCGATCGGCACGTACGCGTCGCACGGCTGCATCCGGATGTACATCTCGGATTCGGAGGAGCTGTTCGACCTCGTCGACACGGGCACGCGCGTCATCATCAAGCTCTAGCTGCCACCCTTCCTGTCACTCTTTCTGCCAGGCCCGGGCGATCCACTCTTGCGCGAACGCTCGGGCCCGGGATACGTTCATCCAGTACTCCGTGGAGACCAAAGGGGCGACCCGGCGGCCACCGCGGAGTACATCTCGTTGCGGTCCGTTCTCACCCCCACGCTGGCTCCCACCGCTCGCGTGCGCGTCCCCCGACCTCGCGCCATTGCTTGAAATCACATCCGTGTGATCTAGCATGCCCTTCGTGCGGACCTGTTCGAGGATCGGCTGCTCGGTGCCCGCGTCCATGACGGCGCTGGTCCGGTACGAGGCGCGCGAGATCGAGCTGAGGCCACTCGTCGACGAGCCGGACCCCCATCTCGTCGACCTGTGCTCGGACCACGGGGCCCGGCTCACGCCCCCGCGTGGGTGGACGATCGCGGGTGACAGGGCCCGACAGGCCGTCTCGGCCTGAGTCGGCCGCGGCCGCATGGCCGTTCGGCGTACCCGTACATCCCCCGCGCGACCGGTCGGACCATCCTCCGGAGGATGCGGCCGGAGCCCGCGGTGACCCCCAGACTTGAGCGCGTCGGGCTATGGGCTCCGAGGCTCGTCGCGGCCGAAGATGGGTCCATGGACGACAAGCGCGAAGGCACCTGCCCCGTCTGTCACCAAGGCGACCTGATCACGATCTCGATGAACGTGAGCGCCAACGACCTGTCCTTCACTACCTGCCACATGTGCGAGGCGAAGTGGTGGTACCGGGACGGGGAGAGCGTCCCGCTCCGCTCGGTCATCGGCTCGGTACTGCAGCCCCGAACCTGACGCCAACGGGGTTCAGTACGATGCGGTGACCGTGTCGCCGCACCGAGATCTCGGACGCCTCTTCAAGGCGTACGACGTCCGCGGCGTCGTCCCCGACGAGCTCGACGAGGATGTCGCGCACTCGATCGGAGCCGCGTTCGCCGAGTGGTCCGGTGTCGAGGCCGTCGCGATCGGGAGGGACTGCCGCCTCTCGTCCCCGTCGCTCGCCGCCGCGCTCAGCGAGGGCATCACGTCTCGCGGGACCGACGTCATCGACATCGGGCTCGCCTCGACCGATCTCCTGTACTTCGCATCCGGCTCGCGCTCGGTCGCGGGCATCATGTTGACGGCGAGCCACAACCCTCCCGAGTACAACGGGATGAAGTTCTGCCTCCCCGGCGCGAGGCCCGTCGGGCAGGGCACGGGCCTGGGTGAGATCCGCGACCTGGCCGAACGCCACGCGTTCGCGCCCGGCGCGGCCACCGGAACCGCGCGACGGGAGGAGATGCTCGAGGCGTACGTCGAGCACGTGCTCTCGTTCGTCGACGTGTCGGCGATGCAACCCCTCACGGTGGTGGCCGACACCGCCAACGGCATGGGGGGGCTGGTGGTCCCGCCGGTGTTCGAGCGCCTTCCGATGACCCTCGTGCACCTGTACCCGGAGCTCGACGGCACGTTCCCGAACCATCCCGCCAACCCGATCGACCCGGAGAACCAGCGGGACCTCAAGCGCGAGCTCCTCGGCCGCGATGCCGACGTCGGGTTGGCGTTCGACGGCGACGCGGACCGCGTCTTCCTGGTCGACGAACACGCGGACGGGGTGAGCGGCTCGGAGGTCACCGCGCTGGTCGCGACGGCGATGCTCGAGCGGCACCCAGGCGCGAAGATCGTCTACAACCTGATCTGCTCCTGGGCCGTGCCCGAGGTGATCCGGGAGCACGGGGGTGAACCGATCCGAACGCGGGTCGGTCACTCGTTCATCAAGCAGGTGATGGCCGAGACCGGGGCCGTCTTCGGCGGCGAGCACTCGGGCCACTACTACTTCCGCGAGAACTACCGAGCGGACTCGGGGCTGATCGCGGCGGTCGTGGTGCTCGAACGGCTCTCGCGCTCGTCCGAGCCGCTGTCGGCGGTGCTGGGGCCGTTCCGCCGGTACCACGACTCGGGTGAGATCAACTCGCGCGTGGACGACCAGGACGCCAAGATCGAGGAGCTCGCCGCCGCGTACCGAGACGGCCGCCCAGACCGCACGGATGGGCTGACGGTAGAGTTCGACGACTGGTGGTTCAACGTTCGGCCCAGCAACACCGAACCGCTCCTGCGGCTGAACGTGGAGGCGAAGACCGAGGAGCTCCTGAAGAAGAAGACCTCCGAGCTCCTGGAGCTGATCCGCGAAGGAGGACCGACGTGACACTCGACGCCGAGCTGCTCGAGATCCTGGTGTGCCCGAACGATCGGGGCGAGCTCGACTACCAGCAGGATCCCGAGATCCTCGTGTGCCGGACGTGCGGGTACCGGTACCCCGTGCGGGACGGCATCCCCGTCATGCTGATCGACGAGGCCGAGAAGCCCGCGACCCGTCGGACCGCGCGCAAACCCGCGGCCAAGAAGAAGGGCCGGTGACCGTCCTCGACGACCCCGCGGCGCTGCGCGCCGCCGACCCGGGCGGGATGCTCGACCTCGTCACGCGCCTGGGTGACCACTGCCGCGAGGGCTACGCGCTCGGCCTCGCGGCGCGACCGCTCCCGGAACCCGACGGGATCACCTCCATCGTGGTCTGCGGGATGGGGGGCTCGGCGATCGCCGGCGACGTCGTCGCCGCGCTCGCGGCGCCGCGCCTGCGGCTGCCGGCGCTCACGGTTCGAGCGCCGCAGCTGCCCGAGTTCTGCGGGCCCCACACGGTGGTCGTTGCCTCGTCGTACTCGGGGGACACGGCGGAGACCCTCGCGCTGTTCGAGGAGGCCGTGTCCCGAGGGTGCCGGCTCGTCGCGATCACCGCCGGCGGCCAGCTCGACCGGCGCGCCGAGGAGCTCGGGATCGGCAGAGTGGTGGTGCCCGGCGGCCTGATGCCACGGGCGGCGTTCGGCTACCTGTCGCTGGGGGCGCTCGGTGCGCTCGAGGCGATGGGGATCGTGCCGACGTACGCTGATGACGTCGAGGAATCGATCGAGGAGCTGGCGGGGCTCGTGACGGACGCGGGGCCCGACGTTCCGCCGGCGTCGAACCCGGCCAAGAAGCTCGCGCGCGCGATCGGCGATCGCGTCCCGGTCGTCTGGGGTGCCGAGGGGATCGGCGCGGTGGCGGCGACCCGCTGGATGTGCCAGTTCAACGAGAACGCCAAGGTGCCCTCCTTCGCCGCCGCCCTGCCCGAGCTCGATCACAACGAGGTCGTCGGTTGGTCGGGGGATCGCGGGACCGGGTTCGCGGTGATCGGGCTCCGTCACCCCGGCGAGCACGGCGACGTCGCGGCGCGCTTCCCGCTCTCGCTCGAGATCGCGCGGAGCTCGGGCGCCTCGGTCCACGAGGTCGGGAGCCGGGGGCGTTCGGAGCTCGCGAGGCTGCTGACGCTCGTGCAGTTCGGCGACCTGGTGTCCACGTACCTCGGCATCGTTCGCGGCGTCGATCCGTCGCCCATCGAGGCGATCGTGAACCTGAAGCGCGCGCTGGCAGAGGCATGAGCGAGGTCCGATCGCTGCCCTCGCCCGGGGACGGGGTCTCGGAGCGGATCGCCGAGGCGATCCGCGAGCGGTCGCCGCTCGAGCCGGTCGCCGGGGTCGTGCTCGGGTCGGGGCTCTCGGATGCCGTGGACACGGTTCGCGCTGCGGCGGTCGGCGAGCAGGTTGAGCTCTCGTACGCGGATCTCCCCGGGTTCCCGACGACGACCGTGGTGGGTCACGCGGGGCGGCTGTGGCTCGGGGCCGTCGGGGACCGCGGGCTCGCGATCTTCCAGGGCCGGATCCATTTCTACGAGGGGCACGGGATGGCGCTGGCCTCGATCACGTCGCGGGTGGCGGCCGAGCTCGGGGCCCGCGCGATGGTGCTGACGGCGGCCACCGGGTCGGTGGATCCCGATATCCAAGCCGGGACGCTGGTCGTCCTGCGGGACCACCTGAACCTGATGGGGCAGAACGCCCTCACCGGGTGGCGGTACCCGGACGGATCGCCCGCGTTCGTCGACGTCTCCCGGGTGTACGACCTCGAGCTGGCGGACCTTGCGCTCGCCTCGGCGCGGGCGCAGCTGGGGGGGACGGATCGGGCCGGTCGCATCCGCGAAGGGGTGTACGCGGCGCTTCCAGGACCGTCGTACGAGACGCCTGCCGAGACCCGCATGCTGCGGCAGTTGGGGGCCACGGTCGTCGGGATGTCGACGGTGCCGGAGGCCGTCGCCGCCCGAGCCCTCGGGATGCGCGTGCTGGGCCTCGCGTTCGCGACGAACGCCGCGGGGGTGGAGGTCTCGCACGAGGAGGTCTTGGCCGCGTCGAAGGTGGCCGCCGGGACGATCGGGCAGGTCATCCTGGCGCTCGTGGAACGTTTCTGACGTGGATCGCACAGGGGAGGGAAAGGTGGACGCATGGATTGCGACGTGAAGGACCTGGGCCTGGCGCAGCAGGGCCGTGAACGGATGGAGTGGGCCGCGGGCGAGATGGGCGTGCTGGCGTTGATCCGGGCGCGGTTCGAGAAGGAACGTCCCTTGGAAGGCGTCCGGATCGCGGCCTGCCTCCACGTCACGACCGAGACCGCGAACCTCGTCGAGACGCTCACGGCGGGCGGGGCGGACGTGTCCCTCTGCGCGTCGAACCCGCTGTCGACCCAGGACGACGTGGCCGCCGCATTGTGCGAGCAGAGCGACGTCGGCGTCTACGCGATCAAGGGCGAGGACCACGAGACGTACTACCGGCACATCGAGGCGGTGCTCGATCGGCGCCCGCAGATCACGATGGACGACGGCGCCGACCTCGTGTCGCTGCTGCACCGCGAGCGCGGGGATCAGGTCTCGGACGTGATCGGCGGGACGGAGGAGACCACGACCGGCGTGATCCGCCTCCGCGCGATGGCCGCGGACGGAGCGTTGCGGTACCCGATCGTGTCGGTCAACGACGCCAACACGAAGCACCTGTTCGACAACCGGTTCGGCACGGGGCAGTCGACGGTCGACGCGATCATGCGCTCGACCAACCTCCTGCTCGCGGGTCGCACGTTCGTCGTCGCCGGCTACGGGATGTGCGGGCGCGGCGTGGCCTCGCGCGCGAGGGGGATGGGCGCGCACGTCGTCGTCACCGAGGTCGATCCGCTGCCGGCGCTGGAGGCCGCGATGGAGGGCTACCGGGTCCTCCCGCTGCGCGAGGCCGCCCGGATCGGCGACGTGTTCGTCACGGTCACCGGTGACACGGGCGTGATCCGGCGCGAGCACCTCGAGGTCATGAAGGACGGCGCGGTCCTCGCGAACGCCGGTCACTTCGACGTCGAGATCGACAAGAGCGCGCTCGCCGAGCTCTCGGGAGGTCGCGTGCGGCGGATCCGGGGGTACGTGGACGAGTACACGATGGGGGACGGCCGTCGCCTGCATCTCCTCGGCGAGGGACGTCTCGTGAACCTCGCGGTGGCCGAGGGCCATCCCGCGGCGGTGATGGACATGTCGTTCGCGAACCAGGCCCTGTCGGTCGAGTGGATCGTCAAGGGTCGCGGGACGCTGGATCCCGGCGTGTACCCGGTGCCGACCGCGATCGACGAGGAGGTCGCGAAGCTGAAGCTCCAGGCGATGGGGGTGGAGATCGACGCGCTCACGCCCGAGCAGCGGGACTACCTGAGCTCGTGGCAGCAGGGAACCTGATCCTCGTGTCCGGGGGCCGCGCCCGGTGAGCGACCCGATCTCGGTCCGCGCCCGGTTCGAGCGCTTCCCGGCCACGGTCAAGGGTGCGTTCATCCTCCGCGGCGAGGACGCGAACCCGCACCAGGTGGTGGTCGGCAGCGCACGCGTCTCGGCGCTGGGGGCAGGCGGCTCGAGCCCGGTGCCGATGGCGCCCGTGACCCTCGACGTCGTCCCTCACCGGGACGTGTTCGTCCCGTTCGAGCTCCCGCTGTCCGAGCTCGAACCCGGCTGGTACACGCTCGTGTGCGACGTCGACGTCGACGGGTCGCCCGCGACGTACGACGGGGGCCGGCGCTTCTCCGTCCCGTGGCCGCGGGCCACCGTGCGCCGAGGAGCGGTGAAGGTCGGTCGTCACGTCAAGCTCGAGGAGACGACGGTCCACGTCGAGCAGGTGGACTGCGCGGGCGACTCGATCAAGGTGCACCTGCGCGTCGAGCCGGCTGCGGAGGTCACGTTGAAGCTGTTCGCTGACGGGCGTCGGCTGCAGGTGCTCGAGCTGGAGCTCGACGAGGTGACCGGACGCGGCAAGGCGACGGCGTACCCGTTGATGCGGACCGACGTGGCGCTGCGGGTTGAGCTCAAGGGGCGCGGCAAGGGTTCGGAGGCGGCGTTCGACATCTCGCTCCCATAACGGGTGTCGGTAGCGCGGGATAGCGTCGGCGCGTGCTGGCCCCCTTGCTCGACGTGCTCTTCCCCAAGCGATGTGCGGGGTGCGGTTCGGGACCGTGGCCGTTCTGCCTCGCGTGCCGTTCGGAGCTGGTGGTGCTCTCGCCACCGTGGTGCGAGCGATGCGGCGCGCCGGCGTCGCGCCCCGTCACCTCGTGCCGGGACTGTCCGCCCGACGCGATCGCGATCGCGCGGGCGCCGTTCGGGTTCGACGGGCCGATCCGTCGCTCGATCCACCGGTTGAAGTTCGGGGGGTTGCGCGCCGTCGCGGATGCGCTCGGGGTCGCGATGACCGAGGCGTGGGCCGACGTCGCGTGGACGCCGAGCGCCGTCACGTGGGTGCCGCTGTCCCGAGAGCGGTTCGCCGCGCGCGGCTACGACCAGGCCCGAGCGCTCGCGCGGGTGGTCGCCCCCAGGCTGGGCGTACCGGCCGTCCCGCTCGTCCGGCGCCTCGGGGACCCGGGACCGCAGGCTCGCCGCGGGGCGGCTGCGCGGCGCGAAGCGATGCGCGGCGTGTTCGAGGCCGAGGGCGCCTCGGGCGGGGTCGTGCTCGTCGACGACGTGCTCACGACGGGCGCCACCGGGGGAGCGTGCGCCACCGCGCTGCTCGAGGCCGGGGCCGAGGCGGTGGGGTTGCTCACGGCGGCCCGGGCCGTGTCCTCGGCGCGGCGGCCCCGGCCTATACTCGGCCACGGGCTCGCGTCCGGGTCTGTGGTTGCCCCGGGGAACGGATCCCCGGCAGTCGATGCCAGCCGCGGGCGAAGCGACCCACGTAAGCCGACCCTTGGTCGGTGAGCATGGCGCGGTTTAGATGTAAGTCCTGCCCCGTGGGGGAGACCTC
>DASXTX010000140.1:0-7906 GCA_036505195.1 Actinomycetota bacterium | reverse complement strand
GCTCGCGATCCAGGTGATCCTGAACGACTCGGAGGTCTCGCCCGAACGGATGCACCGCACGTGCATGGACGTCGCGGCGCACCAGCTCGGCTTCGAGGTCTCGGCGCCGAAGGTCGCGCCGACGCGCTCCTCGACTTGACCACGCGGGGGTCCATGACCCTACGCTGAAGACCCGATCTCGGACTCAGAGGGCGCTCGCGGCGAACCGCTCGATCTCGGCCCTGTGCTCGTCGTAGTGCTCGAACGTCTCGTCCGAGAACTCGGACTCGGCGGCGGGCCCGATCTCGCGCAGCGACGACAGGACCCTCCGGATCCTCTCCCTGGCCGCCTCGGAGCGCGTGACGACCTCGTCCCAGGACATCGCCTTGGACTGCTCGGCCACCTCGTCGTTCGTCTTCTGCCAGATCGCCTCCGGCTCCTCGGGCTCGGGCGTGCCCGCGGCGATGAGCTCGATCCTTCGTGCCGCGTCATCGACCCAGTAGCCGCAGTGCCAGACGAGGTCCGCGACCGACCACCCCGGGACCACGCCCAGCTCGGTTCGGCGGGCCTCGGGCACCCGGGCGACGGCGCCCATCAGGGTCTCCCAGGACGACGCCTCGCGGTCCAGGAGCTGCTGCCGTTCCATCAGCCCGAGAGCATACGCACGCCGCGCTTGGCGAGCTGGTCCGCCACGATGTTCCGCTGGATCTCGGACGTGCCCTCCCAGATCCGGTCGACGCGGACCTCGCGCCAGAATCGCTCGGCGACGTTCTCGCGCATGTAGCCGCGGCCTCCGAAGATCTGGACGGCCCGGTCGGCGACCCGATTGGCCATCTCGCTCGCGTACAGCTTGGCCATCGAGCACTGGGCGTGCTGGACCTTGAGGTCGACGCCGCGGTCGATGTTCTTGGCGAGCTCATACGTCATCAGGCGCGCGGCCCACAGCTCGGTCACCGAGTCGGCGAGCATGTGGGCGATCGCCTGGTTCTCGATGATCGGTCTGCCGAACTGCACCCGATCCTTCGCGAACGCCGTCGCCTCGTCGATCAGGCGCTCGGCGGCGCCGCAGCACCGGGCGGCGATCATCAGGCGCTCGTACCGGAACCACGAGTACACGAACGTCAGCCCGTCCCCTTCGGATCCGATCAGGTTCGCGGCCGGGACACGCACGTCCTCGAACCCGAGCTCGGTGTGGGTGTCGATCAGCGTGTGCGTGTACGCGGGCTCGCGAAGCGATCGAACGCCCGGCGTGTCCTTGTCGACGAAGAACATCGCGTGCGAGCCGGCGTTGGGGCCGCCCTCGATCTTGCCCTGGAAGAGGACGTAGTCGGCCGAGCCGAACGACGTGACGTGCCACTTCCTGCCGTTCAGCACGTACTCGTCTCCGTCCCGCCGTGCCGTGGCCTGGATCGCGTCGACGTCGGAGCCGGCGACCTCCTCCGTGATCGCATAGCACTCCTGGCGCTCGCCGCGGATCGTCGGCATGATCCACCGTTCGAGCTGCTCCTGGGTTACGACGTCGGGCGCCCACGCGGGCGGCGTGTGGATGCACCACCCGAGCCCGTTGGTCACCCGCCCGATCTGTTCGGAGACCAGCACCTGCTGGAACATCGACAGGCCGCCGCCGCCCAGCTCCTTCGGCATGTTCATCGCCCACAGCCCGAGCTCGATCGCCTTGTGGTGATGCTTCTCGCGGACGTCCTCCGAGAGCTTGCCCCCGCTCAGCTCGGTCTCGACCTCGAGCGGGATGAGCTCCTCGTCCACGAACCGGCGGGCGCGCTCCTGGATCTCGCGATCGGCGTCGGACATGGGGTAGGTTGTCACGAACGCGACTCTACGAGATGAACTCCAACCGGGCGCGATTGTCCTCGATCTGCCGGTGCGAGTCCGGGTCGACCGAGTGATCGCGTTCGGGCGAGGCGGGCTCGTCCGGCCGCTCGCCGAAGAGCTCCCCCGAGAGGTAACGCTGCCCCGTATCGGGCACCGCCGTGACGATCGTCGCGAACTCCGGATGCTTCTCGGCCACCTTCAGCGCGGACGCGACGTTGATGCCGCCCGACGGTCCGGCGAGGATGCCCTCTTCGCGGGCGAGTCGGTGCGCCATCTCGAGCGCCTCCTCGGTCGACGCGGTCACGATCCCGTCCATGAGCGAAAGATCGAGGTTGTGGGGGACGATCCCGTCGCCGATCCCCGGGACCCCGTGGGTGCCCCACCGTTGCTCCGAGATCAGCGGGCTCTCGGCGGGTTCGACCGCGTAGGCGCGGATCGCCCGGTCGTACGACTTCAGCGCCCGGGCGACCCCCGTGATCCATCCTCCGGTCCCCTGCGCCGCGACCACGGCGTCGACCTGGCCGCCGCACTGCTGCCAGATCTCCTCTCCCGAGATCGACTGCGCATCGGGGTTGTCGGGGTTCTCGAACTCCCCCGGCACGAAGTAGCGCTCGGGATCGGTGGCGACGATCTCGCGCATCTTCGCGATCGCGAGGTCGATGTCGGTGCCCGCGCCGGGCGTCAGGACGAGCTCGGCGCCGTAGGCCTCGATCATCCGCTTGCGCTCGATGCTCATGCCGCGCGGCATCACGATCACGCAGTCGTAGCCCTTGATCGCGGCGACCGCCGAGCACGCGATCCCCGCGTTGCCGGTCGTCGACTCGACGATCGTCATCCCGGGCCTCAGGTCGCCGCGCTCCTCCGCCCGTTCGATCATGTGGCGGTAGATCCGGTCCTTCGTCGAGCCGGTTGGCCCGTACCACTCGATCTTGGCCAGCAGGCTGAGACCCTCAGGTCCCGCCCGCCCCACGCGAGAGAGCCGGACGAGCGGGGTGCGCCCGACGGCGTCGAGCATCGAGGGGAGCGCCCTGGCGTAGGCGTCCCAGACGAGCGTCTCCGGGTGCTCCATGGCTCAGTTTGACTCGCCGTTCAATCCCAGTGCAAGCCCGGTTGCCGGTTGCGGGTTTCGTCGATCGCGAGACTCCGCGCGTGGAACCCTCGGAGGAGATCCACGAGTCGTCATCCGCTTCATCGATGCCCTGCGCGACGGCGACGAGGAGGCGGTGAGTAACCGGATCTCGCGCCGGCCCGGCTTCGAGCGATTCGGAACCGACGCGGTCGAGTGGTGGCAGGACGGCGATGCCGCCGCTCGGGTCTCAGCCGCTCGCGGCCGTCGACTGACGTGTCACTCGCTGCACACCCCGCGGTGCGTCAATGGCATCCGTCGAACGAGAAGTGGCCGGGGTCGCTGTTCGGCAAGGCCTGACACCAACCGTTCTCCTCCAGGGCGCGAACGATACGAGGATCGTCCACACCTTCCTGCGTGATGTCGATCGCGGCGCCGAGCTGGTGCCAGGACAGCCCGGCCGGGGCGCACCGGTCCGGACACCCCTCGGGGTTGCCGCAGATCGAGCGGCATGCGCGCCGCTGCTCCGCGCAGGACCGATAGCTCTGGACGACCGGGATCGGGATGCCGGCCTCCCGCTGCGCCCGCAGGAACGCCCGCATCGCGACCGGTTGGAGCCGAACGCCGTCGACGTTGCGGAGCGGCGGTCGTTCGGCGCACGGATCGTCCGGGATCACGATGGACGGCCCCGAGAGGGCGACGTAGCCGACGCCCCCGGCGACCAGCGCCACGGCCGCCACGGCGAGCACCAGGAGGCGACGGCGACTCCTCTTCGAGCGGGCGGCGTGGTGACGTCGGGCGACCGTCGGGCGATGCTACCGCCAGGCGCCGAAGCAGCCGGTCATGCCCTTGTGCAGAATCTCCCTATGGCCGGACCCACCTACTGGCGAGCCGCCGAGCCGAAACCTGCCTACGACGTCGTGATCGTTGGCGGCGGGGGGCACGGCCTGTCCACCGCCTACTATCTGGCGAAGCAGCACGGGATCAGCGACGTCTGCGTGGTCGAGAAGGGCTGGCTCGCCGGCGGCAACATGGCCCGCAACACGACCGTGATCCGCTCGAACTACCTGTGGGACGAGAGCTCGGCGATCTACGAGCACTCGCTCAAGCTCTGGGAGGGGCTCGAGGAGGACCTGGGCTCCGAGCTCCAGTTCAGCCAGCGCGGCGTGCTGAACCTGGCACACTCGCTCGGCGACGTCCGGTCCTCGATGCGGCGGCTGCACGCGAACCGCCTGAGCGGGATCGACGCCGAGTGGCTGGGGCCCGAGGACGTGAAGGCGTTCTGTCCGATCGTCAACACGTCGCCCGACGTCCGCTACCCCGTCCTTGGCGCGACGCTCCAGCGTCGCGGCGGCATCGCTCGCCACGACAAGGTCGCGTGGGCGTACGCCACGCGCGCGAGCGAGCTCGGCGTCGACATCGTCGAGCACTGCGAGGTGACGGGGTTCGTCCGCAGGCCCGGCGGGCGCGTCGAGGGCGTTCGGACCACGCGGGGAGACATCGCGGCCGGCAAGGTCGGGCTCGTCGCCGCCGGCCACACGAGCGTCCTCGCCGAGATGGTCGGCCTCCGGCTCCCGGTGCAGTCGCACCCGCTGCAGGCGCTCGTCTCGGTGCTGCTCGAGCCGGTGCTCGGCTGCGTCGTGATGTCGAACGCGGTGCACGTCTACGTGTCGCAGGCCGACAAGGGCGAGCTCGTGATGGGCGCGGGGATCGACCCCTACAACGGGTACGCGCAGCGAGGCTCGTTCCACGTGATCGAGCACCAGCTGGCCGCCGCGATCGAGCTGTTCCCCGTCTTCGCGCACGCGAAGCTGCTGCGGTCCTGGGGTGGGATCGTCGACGTCTGCCCGGACGCGTCCCCGATCCTGTCGAGGACCCCGATCGAGAACCTCTACCTGAACTGCGGATGGGGCACGGGCGGGTTCAAGGCGACACCCGGCTCGGGGTGGGTGTTCGCGGATCTCGTCGCCCGGGGCGAGCCCGGGCCCCTGGCGCGTCCGTACGCGCTCGAGCGGTTCACGACCGGCGCGCTGATCGACGAGCACGGGGCGGCGGGGGTCGCCCACTGATGCAGGCGCGGACGGTGCGGCGGATCGCGCTCGAGCTCCCGGACGCCGAGGAGCGGGAGACGTGGGAGACCGCGACCTTCCGCGTCCGGAACAAGATCTTCGTGATGTTCGCCGAGCGCGAGCGCGACCTGTGGATCAAGTCGACGCACGACGAGCAGAAGGCGCCGACCGCGATGGACCCCGACACGTTCTTCGTCCCGCCGTACGTCGGCCCGAGCGGATGGGTCGGCGTGCGGATCCGCACGGTCGACCCCGACGAGCTGCGCGAGCTCGTCACCGAGGCGTGGCGGCTCACCGCGCCGAAGCGGCTCGTGCGGGCGTTCGACGAGGCCGAGGCGGTCTGAGTGCTGCTCGTCCCCTGCCCGTGGTGCGGCCCGCGCGAGGAGATCGAGTTCCGCTACGGCGGCCAAGCGGGCATCGCGTATCCGTCCGATCCGGACGCCCTGAGCGACGATGCCTGGGCCGACTTCCTGTTCATGCGCGACAACCCCAAGGGCGCGTTCGCCGAGCGCTGGTACCACGTCGCGGGGTGCCGCCGCTGGTTCGAGGCGGACCGCGACACGGCCACGCACGCGTTCCTGCCCGCCGATCCCCGAGACCGGCCGAGCCGATGACCTCCGGCAGGCTGGCCCATGGCGGCGCGTGGATCGACCGCTCGAAGCCGGTTTGGTTCGCCTTCGACGGCACCGAGCTCGAGGGGTTCGAGGGCGACACGCTCGCGAGCGCGCTCATGGCCAACGGCGTGGTCGGCGGGTTCCGCAGCCCGATCCTCGGCCGCCCCCGAGGGATCTACTCCTCGGGTGTCGAGGAGCCGAACGCGTACGTCGAGATCACCCAGCCGTGGTTCGACCCGATCGTGGCCGCGACCACCGTGTCCCTGATCGACGGGCTCGTCGCGCGGAGCCGTGCCGGGGTCGGACGCCTCCCATCGGACCCGGGCTCGGTGACGACGCCGCGGGTCGGGCACCGGTTCGTGCACGTCGAGGTCCTGGTCATCGGCGGCGGCGCCTCGGGCCGGGCCGCCGCCCGTGCGGCCTCCGTGGAGGGCGGCCGGGTCCTGCTGGTCGACGAGCACCCGGTCGTCGAGGCTCCGACGTCGGGCCGCGACGTGACGGTCCTCACGAACGCGACCGCCCTCGGCGTCTACGACGACGGGTACACGGTAGTGCTCGAACGACCCGGTGAGGACGTCGTCTGGCACATCCGGGCGGGCCGCGTGGTCCTCGCGACCGGCGCGATCGAACGGCCGATCGCGTTCGCCGGGAACGACCTGCCCGGCGTCATGCTCGCCGGAGCCGCCGAGACCTACGTGGAGCGCTACGGGGTCAGCCCGGGCGAACGCGCGGCGGTGTTCGCCACGAACGGCCCGGGCCTCGGGGTCGCCGACGTCCTCCTGGAAGCCGGCGTCGACGTCGTGCGGACGGTCGACGCGCGTTCGGGCGAGCTGGTGATCGAGGCACTGGGCGGGGAGCGGCTCGAACGGATCCTCGTGCGGACCACCGACGGCGGCGAGGAGACGGTCGACGTCGATCTGCTCACGGTCTCGGGCGGCTGGAATCCGAACCTCGGGCTCTGGCGTTCGATCGGCGGGGGGCTCCGGTACGACGACGAGCGCGCGACCTTCGTCCCGGACGGCGGCCCGCCGTGGCTCTCGGTCGAGGGATCGGCGGCCGGCGACGTCCCCGCCAGCACACCCCTCTGGTCGGTCGAGCACGGCGACGATGCGGCCAAGTTCGTCGACCTCCAGCGCGATCAGACGGTCGCCGACATCGCCGAGACGCTCGGCGGCGGCCTGCGCTCGGTCGAGCACGTGAAGCGGGCGACGTACATCGGGACGGCGGTCGATCAGGGACGCACGAGCGGCGTGCTCGCGGCCGAGATCGTGAGCCGCCTGCTCGGGGAGGCCGCCGGCGCCCAGGGACCCAGCAACGCACGCCCGCCGTACGCGCCGGCCTCGTACCTCGTACTCGCGGGTCCGGCCCGCGGCGATCTCCTCGACCCGATCAGGACGACCTCGATGCATCCGTGGCACGTCGGACGCGGGGCCCCGTTCGAGAACGTCGGGCAGTGGAAGCGCCCGTGGTTCTTCCCGCGCGAGGCCGAACCGATGGAGCGTGCGGTCGAACGCGAGTGCCTCGCCGTTCGGAACGCCGTGGGCGCGATGGACGCGTCGACGCTCGGCAAGATCGAGGTCGTGGGTGCCGACGCGCCGACGTTCCTGGATCGCATGCACACGAACCGGATGTCGAACCTCCCGGTCGGCTCGATCCGGTACGGACTGATGCTCGGGCTGGACGGGATGGTCCTCGACGACGGCGTCGCGATGCGCCTCGCGGAGGATCGCTACCTCGTGACGACCACGACCGGTGGCGCGGCGACGGTCCTCGACCGGTTCGAGGAGTGGCTCCAGACCGAATGGCCCGATCTGCGCGTGTACTGCACGAGCGTGACGGAGCAGTGGGCGGTGGTCGCGGTCGGCGGTCCCGGCGCGCGCGACGTAGTCGCCGCGCTCGGAACCGATATCGACCTTTCCGCCGAGGCATTCCCGTGGGCGACGTGGCGGGAGGGGACCGTGGCCGGCGTCCCGGCCCGCGCGTGCCGCGTCAGCTTCCACGGCGAGCTCTGTTACGAGCTCCACGTCGCGGCCTGGCACGGCCGCTACGTCTGGGACGCGGTGGTGCAGGCGGGTGCCACGCCGTACGGAACCGAGGCGATGCACGTGCTGCGCGCCGAGAAGGGCTACGTGATCGTCGGCCAGGATACCGACGGCACCGTCACGCCCGACGATCTCGGGATGGGCTGGATCGTCAACCCGTCGAAGGGTGACTTCGTCGGCAAGCGCTCGCTCGTCCGGCCCGACACCGCGCGGCCGGACCGCGCGCGATGGGTCGGTCTGCTGCCGGACGATCCCGACCTGCTGCTCCCCGAAGGGACACAGCTGGTCGCGGCGGCCGAGCTGCCC
>DASXTX010000139.1:0-18828 GCA_036505195.1 Actinomycetota bacterium | reverse complement strand
TCGGCGCGCTCCATGCCTTCGGGCACGGCGTGGCACGCGAGCAGCGTGACCGAACACGTCTGTGGCGCCTCCTCGGAGAGCCGCCGGGCGAGGCGGGCCTGTCGGAGCTCGGCCTCGACCGAGAGCCCGTACCCGGTCTTGAGCTCGAGCGCGGTCGTCCCATGCTCGGCCATCTCCTGCACGAGCGACCGGCAGAAGGCGAGCACCTCGTCGTCGCTCGCCGCCGCGAGCATCCGCGCGCTCCGGTAGATCCCACCCTCCTTCGGTGGGCTACCGCTCGCTCCTTCGCGCTCGCTCCTTGAGCCCGCCGCTGCCCTCCCGTGAAGCTCCCGGTACGAGACCCCGGACAAGCGCGCCTCGAACTCGTCCGCCCGCCATCCGGCGAACGGCAGGTGCGTGTGGCAGTCGATGAAGCCCGGGGCGATGGTGCAGCCCTCGAACCACTCGGGCTCGACGCCCACGAGGTCGTCGGCGGGACCGACGTAGGTGATGAGGCCCTCTTCCCACGCGACCGCCTGCTCGACCGACTCCTCCGGCCACGGCCCGTCGCCGCGGACGTGCCCGAGGTCCGGCGACGGCGTGGCGAGGTTCGTCGCGGCGATCGCGCCGCTCGCGCGTTCGGGCACGCCGACATGAAAGAGCAGGGTCGGGTTGCACGCAAGCATCCCCATCGGGGGCTACCGCTCGCGCGTTCGCGCTCGCTTCATCAGCCCCCGAAACCCCCGTCCGTAGACTGTGCCGCCATGAGCGAGGCGGAGCGGTTCCGGATCCGGGAGGTGCTCCGCATCCCCGAGATCCGAGCCGCGATGCTCGGGACCTTCGTGATCATGCTCGGCTACGGCATCCTCTCGCCCGTCCTGCCGAACTACGCGCGCAGCTTCGGCGTCGGGTACGACTCGATCGGCTTGCTGATCTCGTCGTTCTCGTTCGCGCGCCTGGTGTCGGACCCGTTCGTCGGCCGGTACATCGACCGGTACGGGGAGCGCGGGATGGCGACGCTCGGTGCGGTGTGGGTCGGGGTCTCGTCGTTCGCGGCGGCGCTTGCGCCCACGTTCCCGCTGCTCGTGCTCTTCCGCGCGCTCGGGGGCGTGGGCTCCGCGCTGTTCTTCGCGTCGCTGCTCTCGTTCCTGCTTCGGTCGATCCCGTCGCGGCGAACCGGACGCGTGATGAGCGTGTACTACGCGTCGTTCAACATCGGCTTCATAGCCGGCGGTCCGCTCGGCGGCCTGATGGCGAAGTGGTTCGGTCTGGCGAGTCCGCTCTACATCTACGCGGGTGCGTGTTTCGTCGCGGCCGTCCTGTTCTGGCGGACGATCCGCAACCCCGAACGTCACGAGTCCGAGGTCCGCCGCGGCGGCATCCGCCGGCTCCCGTGGAACCGGGCGTTCGTGACCGTGCTCGTCGTGAACGGGGTCTACCTCTGGATGATCGGCGCGATCTTCAGCACCCTGGTCCCGCTCTTCGGGACGAGCGACGAGGTCGGGCTCACGATCGGCGGCGTGGGGATCGGGCTTGCGATCGCCACGGCGACCGAGCTGGCGTGCCTGTATCCCGCGGGTCACGCGACCGACCGCCGCGGACGCCGCGCCGTGCTGATCCCGGCGCTGGCGGGGCTCGCGCTCGTCACGGCGGCGTTCGGGTTCGTCTCGACGCCCGTCGGCTTCATGGTCGCGATGGCGCTCCTCGGCGTCGCGAGCGGCTATTCGGGTGTCCCGCCGGCGCCGATGCTGTCGGACGTGACGCCGGAGGAGCTCAAGGGGTCGGCGGTCGCCGTGTTCCGGTTCGTGGGCGACCTCGGGTTCGTCATCGGACCGCTGGTCGCCGGGTGGTCGGCTCAGGCGTTCGGGTTCGGTGCGTCGTTCGCGATCAACGCGATCCCCGCGGTGGTCGCGCTCGGGCTCGTGCTCTCGATCCGCGAGACGATGCACGCGCGGCGCGGGAGCGACGAGGGCAGGGGCCTGTAGCGATGCGCGTCGAGGCGTCGCGGGAACTCGCCGCGCCCCCCGAGCGCGTCTGGTCCTCGATCGAGCGGTGGGAGGAGCAGTCGCGGTGGATCCGCGACGCCGTCTGGGTGCGCGTGCTCACGCCCGAACGAGCGGGCGTTGGCACCCGCATCGAGGTCCTGAACCGCGTGCTGCACGTCCCCCTGTTCACCGAGCAGCTCGAGGTCGTGGCGTGGGAGCCTCCTCGCCGGATGGTGATGGCGCACCGGAGCTTCGTCCGCGGCACCGGCGCCTGGTCGCTCGAACCCGTGGACGGCTCGACCAGGTTCACGTGGACCGAGGAGCTCTCGCTACCGATCCCGCTCCTGGGCGAGCTGGCCCTGCTCTTCTACCGGCCGTTCCTGCGCCACCTGATGCGCCGCAGCCTCGCGAACCTTCAGCGCCTGGTCGCGTCGACGTAGGCGCGCAGGTCCGGCAGGTGCGCGGACGCGTGGGTGAACCCGCCCGCCTCCGCACCGAGGAGGGAGCCGACCCGGTCGCCGAGCGTCCGGTCTTCAGGGTCGTAGGGGTAGTCGGCGGTCCATCCCTCGTCGCTCGTCGCGCCGATCGCGGATATGACGCGACGGTGCAGATCGTCAAAGCGCCCCAGGACGTCCGAGGCCGGGGTGTCGAGGAACCGTCGGACGCCCTCGTCGTTCACCCGGTCGCCGGCTCCCGGGTCGGTGAACCGGTCCTCGAACGCCGGGCGCTCGCCGCGACCGAGCGCGTCCATCGCCTCGACCGCGAACGCTTCCCAGATCCCCATGTGCGCCGCGAGGTCCTTGGCCGACCAGTCGCCCCCGCCGACCGTCCCCCGGCGCACGAAGGCGTCCTCGTCGAGCTTGGCGAACAGCGCCGCGAGCTCCGCGTGCTGTTCCTCCAGCAGACGAACCGCATCGTCGCGGGTGGTCACGCGCGCATCCTAGCGGGCGAGTAGCATCGAACCGAGGGCGGGGGAGTCCGGGGAACCGGGCTGAGAGGCCGGCTCGGGTTCGGAGCGCGCGGACCGCCGCCGGCGACCCTTGGAACCTGATCCGGGTCATACCGGCGGAGGGAGCGGACGTGGCGCGCGTCGCCGAACGCCTCCAGAAGATCTTGCAGCGCGAGACCCCCGCGTGGGGCATCCGCCCCGTGCCGCCCGAGCGGCGCAACCTCGGCGGTCTCGATCTCGCCGTCCTGTGGTTCGATCTGTCGGTCGGACTGCTCGTGATGGTCACCGGCGCGCTCCTGGTCCCGGCGCTCGGGACCGGGCGCGCGTTCCTCGCGATCGGGGTCGGCACGCTGATCGGATGCGTCCCGCTCGCCCTCGTCGCGCTCGCCGGCGAGCGCGAGGGCGTCCCCACGATGGTCCTGCTCCGCCCCGTGTTGGGCGCCCGAGGCTCGTTCCTGCCCACGACGCTGAACGTCGTGCAGCTCGTCGGGTGGACCGCCGTCGAGTTCTGGGCGATGGGCGAGGTCGCGAACGTCGCCTCGGCGCGGCTGTTCGGGTTCGAGTCGCGGGCGTTCTGGCTCGCCGCCGTGGCCGTCGTGTGTACGGCGCTCGCGATCGGCGGCCCCGTGCTGGTCGTGCGTCGGTGGCTCGAGCGCTTCGGGATCTACGTTCTGCTCGGCACGGCGGTGTGGATCACCGTCGAGGTCCTGCGGAGCTCAGGCGGGGTCTGGGGCACGGCCGGGCGGGGCGAGCTCCCGTTCTGGCTCGCCGTGGACCTGGTGATCGTGATGCCGGTCTCCTGGCTCCCGCTCGCCGCGGACTACAACCGCTTCGCGCGACCCGGCTCGCGCGCGACCCTCGGCACGTACGCCGGCTACGCCGCCGGCAACGCCTGGTTCTACGCGCTCGGCGTGCTCTTGGTGCTAACGACGGGCGCGAGCGCGGACGCGCTGGGGATCGGCTCGGCGATCGTGGGTCTGGCCGGCGGCGGCGTGGTGCTGGTGGCGCTGCTGGTCGGGGAGAGCGACAACGCGTTCGCCGACATTTACTCGGCCGCGGTCTCGACGCAGAACGTGGCGAGCGACGTGCCCCAGCGCGGGCTCGCGGTCGCCGTGGGCGCGCTCGGGTTTCTGCTCGCCCTCGCGTTCACCGCCGAACGCTACGAGCAGTTCCTATTCCTGATCGGGTCGATCTTCGTGCCGCTCACCGCCGTCTTCCTCGCCGACTTCTTCGTGCGCAGCCGCGGGCGGTACGGGGAGGCGGCGGTCTTCGAGCCGAGCGGCGTGCGGTGGCTCGCGTTCGTGCCGTGGGGCATCGGGTTCGTCGTCTACCAATGGTGCGTGCCCACCGGGCCGCAGGGGTGGGTCGACGCGGTAGGGCGGGTGTTCGACGCCGTGGGGTTGCCGTTCCCACTGTTCGGTTCGGGGCTGGGGGCGAGCCTCCCCAGCTTCGTGGTGGCCTTCGCCCTGGCGCTGCTGCTGCCCCGGCGGGCTACTCGCTGATCGTGCGCTTCGGCGGCGGTGGCGCGGCGACGAGCAAGACCACGGCGGGGTCGCCGGTCGCGTTCGTGATCGTCAGCTCGGAGCCCGCCGGGACCAGCGTCGTCTCCCACTGCTCGAGGCGCTTGCGGCCCAGGTTCACCTGCACGACGACCCGGCCGGTCACGACGAGCACGAGCGCATCCGAGTCCGGGTCCTCGATCGTCCCGAGCGCCTGGTTCCGCTCGAGACAGACGACCTCGGACCACAGGTGCTCGGAATCGAACAGCTCCTCGTGATGAGGCCCGTCCTCATCGAAGCGCACGAGGTCGCGAAGGTCCTTGGCGTCCACGGCGGCCCAGCCTATCGAGCGGACCCGGGTGCCGTCGGCCGCGGCCATGCGCCATCGGTAGACTTCCGCGCTGTCGTCGCCGACCTCAAGGAGCCCATCGTGCCCACGTTCGCCTTCTCGACCGACCGAGCCACCGATCTCGCCGTCGATGTGCTCGTCCTGCCCGTCTTCGAAGGCCCCGAGGCGGGGCCGGGCGTCAAGGACGTGAAGGGCCTCGACCTGCTCGGGCAGTTCACCGCCACGGGGGCGAAGGGCAAGATCGGCGAGTCCCTGCTCGTGCCGACCACCGGCGAGGCCCTGGCCGCGAAGGCCGTCCTGCTCGTCGGCGTCGGCCCGAAGGACGCGGCGAGCCCCGACGCGTGCCGGCGGGCGATCGGCCGGGTCGCTCGGCAGCTGGCCCGTCGCAAGACGGTCGCGACGACGCTGCCGCAGATCGTGCGCGCGAAGGACCAGCCCGAGGCGGTCCAGGCGACGGTGGAAGGCGTGCTCCTCGGCTCCTACCGGTTCGACCGGTACAAGTCCAAGGCGGACGACGCGGCTGGACGCCTCGGCAAGGTCACGCTCCTCGGCGCCGGCAAGGCCGACGCGAAGTCGGCCAAGGAGGCGAAGGAGGCGATCCGCCGCGGCGAGGTGATCGCCGAGTCACAGATGTGGGCGCGCGACCTGGTGAATACCCCCGCGCTCGATCTCCCGCCGGCGGAGCTCGCGAAGGAGGCGCAGGCGATGGCCAAGCAGGTCGGGATCACCTGCAAGGTCTGGACCGAGGCCGAGCTGAAGAAGGGCGGGTTCGGCGGCGTGCTCGGCGTGGGGCAGGGCAGCGTCCGGCCTCCGCGGCTGATCGAACTCACGTACTCGGGGGGCGGAAAGGGCTCGCCGATCGCGCTGACCGGCAAGGGCATCGCGTTCGACTCTGGAGGGCTGTCGATCAAGGACGCGACCGGGATGGAGTGGATGAAGTCCGACATGGGGGGCGCCGCCTCGATCCTCGGGACGATGCGCGCGATCGCGTTGCTCAAGCCGAAGGTCAACGTGATCGCGGCGATCCCCTCGGCCGAGAACATGCCGAGCGGTTCGGCGATCCGGCCCGGCGATGTGCTCAAGCATCGCGGCGGCACCACGTCCGAGGTCCTGAACACCGACGCCGAGGGCCGGCTGGTCCTGGCCGACTCGCTCGCGTTCCTGGCCGAGAAGAAGCCGAGGGTGATCATCGACACCGCGACGCTCACCGGGGCGTGCATGATCGCGCTCGGGACCGATCTCTGGGGGGCCATGGGCAACGACCCCGACCTGATCCGCGACGTGCTCGCCGCCGGCGACGCGGCGGGAGAGCCCGGGTGGGAGCTCCCGATGCACGAGCCGTACCGCAAGCTGATCGACTCGGACATCGCGGACATCAAGAACATCGGCAAGCGCTTCGGCGGCGCGATCACGGCGGCGATGTTCTTACGCGAGTTCGTCGGCGACGTGCCGTGGGTGCACCTGGACATCGCCGGCCCCGCGTTCGCCGAGAAGCCGGGCGATTATTGGCCCAAGGGCGCGACCGGCACCCCCGTCCGCGCGCTGGTGCGCTACGTGCTGACGAAGGCGGACGGCGCGAGGGCCTGAGGCGATCGGAGGTCGTCCTTAGGGCTTGGTCCCTGTCGCGAACAGGACCTCGCGGAAGTCGTTCACGGGGTCGGCGAAGCGTTCGCCGAACTCCACACGCGCGCGCCGAAGGAAGTCCGCGAACGCGGACTCGCCCAGCATGAAGCGGACGAACCGGCCGGTTGCCCACGTGGAGAGTCCTTCCACGTAGTCGTCGAGGGAGTACTGGAACCGGTAGCGGCGCACCTCGGTGCGGACGTGGCGGATCCCCGCCTCCATCAGCGCCTCCTCGAGCGGCAGGCGTTGGCGGAAGCGCTCGCGCCACGGAAGCCGCTCGTCCATCGCGGCCTGCAGGACCTCGGGCGGCACGACCGTCCCCACGAGTTCGAGCCACGTCCTCGCCAGGTCGTCCTCGGCGTCTGCCCAGGCCGTCAGCCCGAGCCGCCCCCCGGGGCGCAGCACCCGCTTCATGTCGAACAGCGCCGTCTTGTACTTGGTGAAGTGCGCGAGCACGAAGTTCGCGAGCAGGGCGTCGAACGCGCCATCGCGGAACGGGAGGTCGATCGCGATCGCGGTCGCGACCGGGAACGAGCCGTTGGCCGACCTGGCGACCCGGAGCATCCCGGGGGCTTCGTCGATCCCCACCACGTTCGCTCCCGTCCCGGCGGCCGCGAACGCCGCCACGCCGGTCCCCGTGCCGACGTCGAGGACGCGCCACCCGGCTTCGATCCCCGTGAGCTCGACGAGATCGCCCGCGGGTTCGGCCAGGCGCGGCGCGTGGATCCGCGCGTACGTCTCCGCCACGCTGTCGTAGGAGCGCCAGTCCTCCATGGCCGTCCAGCCTACCGGCGTTCCCGCGCTTCGGAGGCTCGGCGTCGCCGTTCCGTCGCAACGGGAGGCGTTCGTCCCCCGGGTAGGCTCTCGCCGTGTCCGGGCCCGCGGGTGTCACCGCGCTCGTCCTGGCCGAGACCGTCTCGGGCGGGCTCGTGCTGCTGTTCCTCACGCCGCTGTGGAGCGAGGTCCGACGCGGCTTCTTCACCCTCACCGGCAGCGTGCTCCTTGTGCTGTCGTTCGCGACGTGGGGCGCGGCGGCCGCGGGCTCGGTGCCGGGGAGCGAGGCCGGCGCGTGGTCGGTGCGGCTGTCGGCCGCGCTCGCGTTCGTGAATCTCGGCTGGGTCGGCCTGATGTTCGCGAAGCGTCACGCGGCGGCGCGGGTCGGCGGGATCGTCTCGGTCCCCGTCGCGGTCGCGATGCTCGGCGCGATGGCCGGCACGGCCGAGGCGTCGTGGGCCGTGGCGTTCCTGCAACTGCTGGCCGGCGCGGCGTTCCTCGGCGCGGTGATCGACGGGCTGCTGCTCGGGCACTGGTACCTGACCGACCGCGGGCTCACGCGCACGCCGATCAACCGCACGACCAACCTGCTGTTCGTCGGGGTGGGTCTCGAGGCGACGGCGCTGCTGATCGGCGGGTTCGGTCCGACCGAGGCCTCCTCGGAGTTCAACCCGCTCCTCACGTCTGCCGGCCTGGCCTCGTGGATCGCGCTCGGGATGGTCGCTGCGACCGGGCTCATCGCGGTGATGATCCGCGCGACGCTGAAGGGCTCGAGGTCCTCCGCCGTGCAGTCCGCGACCGGCTTCTTCTACCTCGCCGTGATCACGGCGCTCACCGCGGAGTTCGCCGCGAAGGTAACGTTCCTCCCCTGAGCCATGGACACCGTCGTGATGGTCCTCGGGTTCCTCGCGGAGGTCATCGCCTGGTCGCTCGTCGCCCGCGGGCGGAACGTGTGGACCACGATGACGCCGGTGCTCGCCGCGATGGGCCTGGTCGCGCTGGTCGTGGGTCCGATCGCGTGGTCGCCCGAGGTGGCCCCCGGCGTCTCACTGGCGGTCGGGCTCGGGCTCGGCGTGCTCCTGTACGTGGCCACCCGCATCGCGATGGTGATCATGGCGCGGTGGGGCACGTTCCGGCGGCACGCGCTCGAGATGTACCGCAAGCAGGGCGGGCTCTCGCTCGGGGCCGCGCTCGTGCTCTCGATCGCGCTGTCGGTGCCGGGCGAGGAGCTGTTCTGGCGGGGCCTCTTCCAGGGCCAGCTCGCCTCGTCGCTCGAGGGCCGGACCGCGCTCGCGGCGGTGCTCGCGTGGATCGCGTTCGTGCTCGCGAACCTCCCGAGCGCGAACCTCGCGATCGCGGCGGGCGCCGTGGTCGGCGGCGCGGTCTGGGTCGGCCTCGCGTGGTGGACGGGCGGGGTGCTCGCGAGCCTCGCGTGCCACATCGTGTGGACGGGGATGATGGTCGCGTTCCCGGTGCTGCGCGCCCCCATCGAAACGACGACGTGAGCGAGGTCGTCCCCGCGCCGATCCGTCGGATCCTCGAGGAGGGTGCGTTCTGCCACGTGGCGTCCCTCACCCCGACCGGCCCGCACGTGACGCCGATGGTGTTCGCCTCGGCCGCCGGCCGGGTGTGGGTGACGACGTCCAGGGGTTCGGTCAAGGCCCGGGCGTGGCGCCGAGACCCACGGGTCGCGGGTCTGGTCCGCTCGGCGGACCGGGCCGCGGCGTTCACCGGAACGGTGACGACGTACGACCTGCTCGACACGGGTACGTGGACGCGCTCGCTCGCGCAGGGACCCGTGCTCGCGCTCGCGGGGTTCCGTTTCACGAAGAAGAACGCCCGGTTCTTCGCGGGCTACGCGGTGGACGCGCACCACGTTCCGCTCGCCTGGACGCCACCCGGACGCGTCTTCGCGGAGCTCCGGCTCGAGCGCACGGCGATCCTCGAGTCCGGCCGCGTGGCGAGCGCCTGGGGAGACTGGGGCGACGCGGTGGAGGGTGTCGAACGCTTCCGGGCCGCGCGGGCCGGCGAGTCGCCGTTGGCGGGCGTGCCCGAACGGATCCGAGACGGCCTGGGCGAGAGCGGGGAGGGCGCCCTCGCGCTCGGCACGGGCGAGGGACCGATCGTGCTCCCGGTGCGGTGGGCGATCGACGGCGGGGGAGCGTACGCCGTGGCGCCGTCGGAAACGCTCGCCCTCGCGGCGCCGTCGCGCGCTCCCGCCGTCGCGTTGCAGGTCGACCTGCCGTCGTCGTGGCGCGCCCGGGCGATGATGGGGGCCATGATCCGGGGCCACGGGCAGGTCGGCGTCGTGTCCGCGCTCGCCTCGGGCGGCGGATCGGCCACCCGGATCGCGCGGCTCGCGGGCGTCGAACCCCCGGATGCCGCCCTGGTCGGGATCCGTCCCGCGACCGTCGTGTGGTGGCGAGGCTGGACGTCGGGGACGTTGAGGCCCAGGTGACCAGGGCCGAGTTCGACGTGGTCGTCGACGCCCCGCCCGAGGCCGTCTGGGAGGTGATCTCGGATCCCCGGAGGCTGCCTCACTGGGACCGACACATCGTGCGCGTCGAGGGAGTCCCGGCCGGCGGCCTCCTCGAGGGCATGCGCTACACGACCGAGATGCGGTTCTTCGCGTTCCGCAGCGCGATCGACGGCGAGGTCCTCGAATGGGACCCGCCGAAACGCTCCACGATCCGGCTCACCGGATTGCTCGAGGCCACCGTCACCTCGACGATCGAGCCGCTCGCGGGCGATCGGAGCCTGCTCGAACACATCGTCGACTACCGGTTCCGGGGCGGCCCGCTCGGCGAGATCGCGGCGCGGAGCCTCGCGCGGATGGGCGGCGCCCACCTGGCGCTCCGGCACGGGACGCTCGCGCAGAAGCGCGACATCGAGATGCGCTACCGCGCGGAACGGACGACGGACCCCGACTAGTCGCGATCGTCGTCGCGTTGCTTCAGGTACTTGCGCTGCAGGCGTCCCGGCCGGCCGACGAAGTAACCGATCACGAACCCGAGCCCGGCGGCCACGACGATCACCGTGACCATGCGAGCGCGCGTATCGAACAGCAGGAAGTTGACCTTGACCGAATTGAAGTTCGCGATCGCGAACGCGATCAGGATGACCGCGAGGATCGCGATGAGCACCTGGCGGAACGAGATCCCCGACCTCGGCGGCCTGACGGGCTCGCTGCGGCCGCCGCCGGGATCCCTGCCCGATTCTTGGCCCGGATCTCGTGGTGGGCCCGGGTCGTCGCCTTCTCGTCGCATCGCCACCCTCCGTGACGCCGATGCCGGATTCTCGCATCATCCTCGCCGTGCAAGCACGTTCGGTCCTTCGAGCGGCGGCCCTGGGCGGCGCCGCGCTGGCCGTCGGGGCCTGGAGCTCGGCGGGACCTGGCCGCGAGCGCGATCTCGAGGCGTTCCGGGAGGGGAACCGCGACCGGGGTCCCGGCGCCGACCGCCTGCTGCGCGGGGTGACCGAGCTCGGGTCGATCTGGGCGTCCGTGGGTGCTGCCGCCGTGCTGGCCGCGGCGGGCCACCGCCGGGCGGCCGCTCGAGGCCTCGCCGCGGCGTCCGTCACCTGGGTGGCCGGTCAGGGGCTCAAGCGCGTGTTCGGCCGTCCTCGCCCCTACGACGCCGGCCTCGACGAGATGCACCTGCGCATCGAGCGCCCGAACGGTACCTCGTGGCCGAGCAGCCATCCCGCCGTCCTGCTGTCGTTCCTGAGCGTGGCGTCGAGAGACCTCGGGGCGGGACCGGTCGCCCGGGCGGCGCTCGACGGCCTGGCGGCCGCGATCGGGATGTCACGCGTGTACGTGGGCGTGCACTTCCCCTCCGACGTGGCCGGCGGCATCCTGCTCGGCAAGGCCGTGGCCGCCGCGTTCGACGGCGACCGCCGATAGACTCGCCCCGTGCTCGCCTCGATCGGCTGGCCGGTCCTCGATCGGATCCACCTGTTCGGCGACTTCGCGATCAGTCCGCACGGCATCGGGATCGCCGTGGGGTTCCTGTTCGGCGCGTGGATCCTGCAGCACGAGGGACCCAAGCGCGGGGTGAGCGTCGAGCACATCAACACGATGGTGTTCTGGGCGCTGATCGGCACGATCATCGGCGCCCGTCTGTTCTTCGTGATCGGTCACTTCTCCGAGTTCAACGGCGTGGCCGACATGCTCGCGCTCTGGAACGGCGGACTCACGCTGCTCGGCGGGATCGCCGGCGCGATCTTGATCAACATCCCCCTGTTCCGCAGGTATCACTACTCGTTCTTCCAGGTGATGGACGGCGCCGTGATCGGGCTCGCGTTCGGGATCGCGTTCGGCAGGATCGGCGACCTGATCATCGGCGACCACCTCGGCAAGCCGACCAGCTGGCTGCTCGCGTTCCAGTACGAGGGCGGCAACCTGTCGGGCTTCACCTGCGCGGAGGGCAGCTGTCGGGCGACGCTCGAGGGCGGCCAGGCGCTCACGATCACCCACCAGGTGGCCCGGCTCACCTCGCCGACGGGCCGGCTCCTCGCGGAGGGCGTCGGGGTCCATCAGACCGCGTTGTACGACATGTTCTTCGCGACCTGCCTGTTCCTGGTCCTGTACGCGATGTCGAGGGCGCCCAGGCGCCTCGGGGTGCTCACCCTCGTGTTCGGCGCCGTCTACGGGGCGACGCGGGTGCTCGAGGACTTCCTGCGCGTCGACAAGCGGGTGTTCGGCCTGACCGGCAGCCAGTGGACGGGGCTCACCGTTTCGGTCATCTGTATCGTCACGCTGATCGCGTGGGCCGTCGGCGCGCGCTCGTCACCCGACCGCGACGATCGGACGACCGCCGGGGACGCGGGACCGGCCGAACGAACCGTTCCCTGACGGGCGCGATCTCAGTGCGCGTGTCCGTGGTGGCCGCCGGCCGTCATGGAGGCTCCGGGCACAGCCATGAGGGGGAGCTGCTTGCCGACCTTCGAGCGGGTCGTGTGCGCGAGCTCCCGCGCGGCGCGCCGGAGGGCCTCGCCCGCGGGTGAGTCCGGGTCCGTCACGACGATCGGGGCGCCATCGTCGCCGCCCTCGCGCAGCGCGGGCTCGAGCGGCACCTGCGCGAACAGCGGGACGCCCAGGGTCTCGGCGGCCTCGTTGCCGCCGCCCTGACCGAAGATCGGCGTGGGCTCGCCGCAGTGCGGGCAGACGAACCACGACATGTTCTCGATGACGCCGATCGGACGCAGATTGGTCCGCTCCGCCATCTTGCCCGCCCGCTCCGCGACCTTGCGCGCCGCCTCCTGCGGCGTGGTGACGACGAGCATCGACGCGCCGGGCAGGAACGAGGCGAGGCTGATCGACACGTCGCCGGTCCCCGGCGGCAGGTCGCACAGGAGGAAGTCGAGATCGCCCCAGTACACGTCGCCCAGGAACTGTTCGATCGCCTTGTGCAGCATCGGGCCGCGCCAGATCACCGGCGTCTCCTCGGGCACGAAGAAGCCCATCGAGATCACCTTCACGCCGTGGGACTCCATCGGCAGGATCATGTCGTTGAACCCGACGGGTTTGCCGGTCATTCCCATCATCCGCGGGACGCTGAACCCCCAGACGTCGGCGTCGAGGATCCCGACGCGGTGCCCTTCGGCCGCGAGGGCGCATGCGAGGTTCACCGTGACACTGGACTTGCCGACGCCGCCCTTGCCCGAGGCGACGGCAATCACCGTGGTATCGGAGTCCGCGAAGAAGGCCGGCTGCTGCTGCTGCGGGGCCGCGCCGCCGCGCAGGGTCGAGACCAGCGACGCGCGCTGCTCCTCGCTCATCGGCGAGAGGGAGACCTCCACGCGTTCGACGCCCTCGACCGGCGCGAGCGCCTGGGTCACGTCGCTCGTGATCCGCTCCTTGAGCGGACAGCCTTCGATCGTGATCAGGACGTGGACGCGGACGAGACCGCCCTCCAGGACCTCGATGTCCCGGAGCATGCCGATATCCTCGATCGGCCGGCCGATCTCGGGGTCGTTGACCGTTCGCAGCGCTTCTCGGACCTGGTCCTGGGTGACCAAGCGGTGACCTCCTCGGACTCCTGGTGCGATCACGGACCGGGGTCGCTGGCTCGGATCCCGGTTCGGATCGGTGGGGCTCGGATTATCCTGATTGGCACGGTGCGAACCGTGCTTTCTCCCATGGTACGTCCGGCGCTCGCGAGCGTCGACGCGCGCCCGTCCCGCCGATCGCCAGGAGCCGCCCGTGCCCAGCCGTGAGCCGACACCGCTCGAGATCCACAAGGCGCTCGCCGACGACACGCGGTTCCGGCTGTACCGGTACCTGGGGCTCTCGGGCCGTCCGGTCTCGGTCCGCGAGCTCTCGACGCGCCTATCCCTACACCCGAACACGCTCCGCCCGCACCTGCGCCGGCTCGAGGAGGCCGGGCTGGTCCGGCGCGAGGTCCGCAAGGGCGCGACGGTCGGGCGCCCGCAGACGATGTACGTCGCGATCGAGCGGATCGAACGCGAGAACCGCGACTTTCGCCTCCTCGCCGAGATCCTGGCCGGCCTGGCCTCGGGTGCGCGGGCCCGGACCCGTGCCACCGAGCGCGCCCACGAGTGGGGCCGGTACCTCGCCGCGCGGGGCGTCCCGAAACCGGGCACCCGCGCCGCCGCCCGACACAACCTGGCGGTGCTGCAGGAGGCGATGGCGTCCGCCGGGTTCGACCCGCGTTTCCGCAGGGCGATCGACGGGACCGTCGAGGTCACCCTCCGCGACTGCCCCTTCCGGGAGCTGCTGGACGACCACCGCGACCTCGTCTGCTCGATCCACCGCGGGCTCGTCGAAGGCATGCTCGGGGCGCTGGAGCCGCCCCTGTCCCTCGAGGCCTTCGCGCCCCTCACCGAGCGCGCGATCTGCCGCGTGGAGGTGAGGGAAACCCGAGCTTGAGCCGGGGCTCAGGGGATCGCGCGCGGCGACCGATAGTCCGAAGGGACCGTGCCCGCGCACGCTCAGGAGGTCATCAGGTGATCGAGCCCGGAAAGCAGGGAGTCGCCGGGCCGACGGCCGGCGACACCGACGGGGAACGTCCGGTCCACCTCGCCGCGGCCGGGGGCCGCGGCGGCATCGTGGAAGAGTTCAACCGCTGGCTCTCGCTGCTGGTCGAACGTAACGGCTCGGACCTGCATGTCAAGGTCGGCACGCCGCCGAAGGTGCGTCGGTCCGGCGCCCTGCTCCCGCTCGACCGTGAGCCCCTGTCCCACGACGAGATGGAGGCGATCGGCACGGCCATCGTCCCGCACGAACGGGTCGAACGGTTCGAGGCCGCGGGCGAGGTCGACTTCGCCTACTCGCTCCCCGGCGTCGGACGCTTCCGCGTCAACGTGTTCCGCCAGCGGGGTTCGGTGTCGGCCGTGTTCCGGACGCTGCGGTTCGGCGGGCCGAGCTTCGACGAGATGGGCCTGCCCGAGGTGATCCGTCAGCTCGCCGACGAGCGGCGTGGCCTGGTCCTCGTGACCGGTCCGACCGGCTCCGGCAAGACCACGACCCTGGCCGCGATGATCGAGCACCTGAACCACACGCGGCAGAGCCACATCGTGACGATCGAGGACCCGATCGAGGTGCTGTTCCGCGACGACGTCGCGTCCATCAACCAGCGCGAGGTCGGCACCGACACGGAGAGCTTCCTCTCGGCGCTCCGAGCCGCCCTGCGGCAGGACCCGGACGTGATCCTGATCGGCGAGATGCGGGATACCGAGACCGTGCGCACGTCGCTGCAGGCGGCCGAGACCGGCCACCTGGTCTTGTCGACGCTCCATACCGTGGATGCGACCGAGACCGTGAACCGCGTCGTCGACTTCTTCCCACCCGAGCAGCAGGGACAGGTCCGGCTCACACTGGCCGGGGCCCTGAAGGGGATCATCTGTCAGCGCCTGGTCCCGGCCCGCGACGGCGGGATGGCCCCGTGCCACGAGATCCTCGTGAACACCGGACGGGTTGCCGAACGGATCTCCGACGCCGACAAGACGGCGGAGATCCACGACGTGATCGCCGAGGGCGGCTACTACGGGATGTGCACGTTCGACCAGAGCCTGCTCCAGCTCGTGAAGGACGAGAAGGTCACCGTCGAGGCGGCGCTCTCCGCCTCGTCGAACCCCCACGACTTCACGCTCCAGCTCCAGCAGGCGAGGATCGCGCTGCCGAGCTGACCCGCTAGGTCGCCGAGCGCGTTCGACGACGGACGAGGACCCCGATCCCGAGGCCGATGCCGACGCCGATCACGGTGCCGGCCACCCAGCCCATCACGGTTGGTGTCGAGCTGGCCTGTTCGGTCAGCGTGCGGACCTCGATGACCGGCGAGGGCTCCGGCTGTCCGAACGACGCGACCGAGACACTCTCGCCGTTCCCGACGCCGGTGCCGTCGCCGACGACGATCGCACCCGTCATCCCGGGGTGGTACCAGCATGCCCAGGGATAGACGCCAGGTTCGTCGAACGTCGCCGTGAAGGCCTCACCCTGGTTCAGGTCCTCGGGATGGCCCCATGCACTGCCGATGACGTTGTGCGTGAACGGGTCCTTGTTCACGAAGGAGACCGTGCCGCCGGGGTCGATCGTCAAGATCGTCGGGGTCGGGCAGGCATCGAGGAGCTCGACGGTGTCTCCCTTGCCCTGGGTGGCGCCGGAATGGCAGCCGCCACCGGCGATCGCGGATGGCGCGGGCATCAGGAGGGCGGCCAGAGCAACCGCCGCGAGCACCGATGCGATACGACCAACCATCGGGTGGCCTCCCTTCGCTTGGGTCACAGCACCTCTACACCGCGGGTGGGGCCTTGGTTCCCTCACCTCGTCGACTCCGCCAGCGCTACCGCCTGAGCTCGGTCCAGCGAGGTCTCGAGTCGGTAGGTCACGTCGTCCACCTCCCAGATCAGGACGTTGCCGCGGACCGAGAACGTCCGGAAGCCGCGCTCGGTCTCGAGCTCGAGCACGTGCGGCACGGGGATCCACGCCGCGGGGGCGCCGCCCACCCTGGCGGCGTGCACGTCCTCGAACGCCTGCACGCTCTTGATGATCGTCTCGTCGTCGCCCTGGAACGCGAGCAGCACCAGCCCCCAGTCGGTCCCGGGCAGGGCCGGATAGGTGGCGCTCGGCCGCCACGCGAGGACGAGCCCCGGATCGCCAAACGGGCTGTCGACGACGTAGGCCTCGTCGGGCGCAGGTCCCGAGGGCAGGAACGGCTCGAACCCGGCGAGCGCGAAGGCCTCCCGGGCCGGCACCGGATCGCCCAGCGCGTCCGGTTCCACCGGCGGGAGGGACGCCGATGGCGTGACGCCGTGCTGGACGCGGATCTCGATCGCGCCGATCGCGAACCGGGCGGCGGCGGCGAGCGCGAGCGCGGCCAGCAGGCCGATCGTCGCGAGCACGAGCACCCGCCGCCGGCTCCAGAGCGCACGCCCGGGGAACGCGGGCCTGGCCCCGGCCGCGCGCTCGTTCTCGAGCCGAGCGGTGACCGCGTTCCGCATCGACGGGGTCGCGGGGTACGCGAGCTCGGAGCTCAGCGCCGCGAGCGCCGAGGCCACCTGCTCCGTCGTCATCGGTCGATCACCCATCACCGGATCCCCTCCAGCTGGTCACGCAGTCGCCCGAGGGCGCGCGAGAGCCGCGATTTCACGGTTCCCGGTCGGATCGCCAACGCTCGGGCGGTCTCGGCCTCCGAGAGCTCGAGCAGGTAGCGGTACGTGACGACCAGCCGATCCGGCTCCGAGAGACGCTCGATGGCCCCGAGCAACGCCTCCCTTTCCTCGCGCCCCAGGGCCGCGGCCTCGGGGGACGGGGCCGCGTCCCCCGAGCCGCGGTCCTGCGCGAGCCGAACCGTGAGCCGCTCGCGCCGGCCCACCGACCGCCGCCGGTTCTTCGCCTCGTTCGACACGATCCGAAGGACCCACGGCCGGAACGCCTCGCCGGCCCGGAAGCGGTCCAGCGCGTAGAACGCCTTCACGAACGCCTCCTGTGCGGCGTCCTCGGCCTCGGCGGAGCTTCGCGTGATCAGCCATGCGGTGCGGAACGCCACCTCTCGGTACCGCTCCACGAGCTCGCCGTAGGCCTGAACGTCACCGTCGCGCGCGAGCCGTGCGAGCTCGACGTCCTCCAGTGGACGGCCCTCCACTCGGTCGGTCATCCCGCTCTACACCGGGCGGACGCCGCCGGTTCCGCGCGAGGGGTCGCTACGCGCCGGCCTTGCCGTTGCCGAACGTCTGCTCGGCGAAGTCGGTGATCCCCGAGAGCAGGTTCGTGAACTCCATCGGGATCACGAACTTCGTCGAGGGCGACTGGCCGATCTGCTTGAGCGCCTCCAGGTACTGCAGGCTCATCGTCTTGGCGTCGACTCCCCGGGCCGACTCGAAGATCTTGGTGAGGGCGAGCGCGAACCCCTCCGCCCGCAGGATCGCTGCCTGACGGTCGCCCTCGGCGTTCAGGATCGCCGACTGCTTGTTGCCCTCGGCCACGGTGATCGCGGCCTGCTTCGCCCCCTCGGCCTCAGTCACGACCGCGCGGCGCGTGCGCTCGGCCGACATCTGCCGCGTCATGGCGTCCTGGACCTGCGGCGGCGGGATGATCTCGCGGATCTCGACGTTGGTGACCTTGACGCCCCAACGCTCGGTCACCTCGTCGAGCTTGACGCGGAGGATCTCGTTCATCGCCTCGCGCTTGGCCAGCACGTCGTCCAGCGACATGTCGCCGACGACCGACCGCAGCGTGGTCGCGGCGATGTTCTGGGCCGCGCCGGCGAAGTTGCCGACCTCGACCACGGACATCCGGGCGTCCACGACCCGGTAGAAGACGATGAAGTCGATCGAGATCGTGGCGTTGTCCTCGGTGATCGCGGCCTGGTGCGGGATCTCCAGGTACAGCTCGCGGAGGTCGACCCAGACGCCCTTGTCCACGAACGGGATGAGCAGGACCAGCCCGGGCCCCTTGGCGCCGATCGCGCGGCCGAGGCGGAACACCATCAGCCGCTGGTACTCGCGGACGATCTTGATCGCCAGCGGGAGGATCAGGATGAGCAGTAGGACCACGACGCCGACGCCGATCGCCAACGGGATCACGGTTGACTCCCTCCTCGTTGCCCTTCGGCGGCCGGCATCGCCGGCGCATCCGTGGGTTCGACCTTGAGCTTCAATCCTTCCATCTGGACGACCCGGACGTGGTCGCCCTTGCGGGGGGTGCCGCGGACGGCCTCCGCCGTCCAGTGCTCGGACGCGACCTGGACGACCCCGGTCGGATGCAGGTCCTGCAGGACGACGCCCTCCAGCCCGATCAGCTGCTCGTCCCGGGTGGTCGACGTGCGGTGCCGCAGCCGCATCGCGGCCCGGACGACGATCAGGAAGAAGACCGCGGCGAAGATCGCGACCGGGACGATCACGAGCGGCGAGACCGACACGCCCGGCACCGAGGTGTCGAACAGGTAGAGGCCGCCGAGGACCAGGCACACCACACCGGCGATCGCCGGCAGACCCAAGCCGGGATGGAGCAGCTCGAGGACGAAGAACACCAACGAGGCGGCGAGCAGCACCACCCCGATCAGCTGGACCGGCAGCATCCCGAGCGCGACCAGGGAGGCGACGAACATCAGCGCGCCGAGCGTGCCGACGATCCCGCCGGGGATGAAGAACTCGGCCACGATGAAGGCGAGCCCGAGCCAGAAGAAGACGAACGCGAGGTTCGGGTCCAGG